>NZ_CADFEF010000033.1:0-87334 GCF_902833125.1 Burkholderia sp. BCC1640
ACGCAGGAGGACAACGACCCCGGAAACCCATACACTTATCCACAACCGGTCCTGCTATAGACCGGTCTCCACCCCGGCTCAAAATCCAATCGGCCCGGTGGCTCAAAATTCCGTCGGCGCGGACAGACTACAACCTTTCGAAGGCGCCATCGTTTTCCTTGCTGGACGAGCCGGCCCTCACGTTTAACAGCGAAGACACAGACCTCGACGAGAACCCGCTGCGCGGCCTTTTGCGTTTCGGTGCCTACAACGGCCAGACGTTCCAGGGGTACACGCCGAAGCTTCGCGTCGCGACGATCGCCCCTGCGTCAGGCTGGCCGAAGCTCCGAGGCCTGGTGGACACGATCCGATCGGGCCACGAGGCGAGCGACCGGCGCAACTACGTGCCGTCGTTCCCCGGATTTGAAAACCTGTTTCGCGTTCCGCTCGTTGCGGGGCCGAAGGACGCGCACATTAAGTGGCCTGACGATCTTATGGCCCTGGCGCGTACTGGGGCGCCCCATGAGCGGTTGTTTTCGGCGATGTCGGAAGCCATGGCGCGTCTGGATGCGTTGCACGACCAGTTTGATGTCGTTTTGGTGCATCTCCCCGATGCGTGGGCTACGGCATTCACGGCCAACGGATTCGACGCGCACGACGCGTTGAAGGCCCTTGGAGCCCGGTACGCCATCCCAACACAGGTCATCAACGATCGTGTTTTTACATTCCGGCTCAAGGCGTCGTTGGCCTGGCGCCTCGCCATCGCGCTCTTCACCAAGGCGGGCGGCATTCCGTGGAAGCTCGCGCCGCTGGCCGGTGTGCCAGAAGACACGGCCTATATTGGTCTCGCCTACGCGTTGCGCGGCGACCCCAAGTCCGCGCAGTTCGTTACATGCTGCTCGCAGGTTTTCGATGCGGACGGGGGCGGCATGCAGTTCGTCGCTTTCGAGGCCAAGGAGCAGGTGGCGGATCCGCGCGAAGCCAGGCGTAACCCATTTCTCAGCCGAAGCGACATGCGGGCGGTCATGGCACGTAGCCTGAGCCTCTACCTTGGGCGTAATGGTGGACGGCTGCCGCGACGTCTCGTTGTCCACAAAACGACGTCGTTCAAGGACGCAGAACTGCAAGGCGTCTTCGACGGCCTGTCGACGGTTCCAGAGGTGGAGTGCATCGAGATCGGAAGCAGCGCCACCTGGCGTGGCGTGTGGTTGAAGGAGGGGAAGAAGGGCGGACCCAGGAGTGTGCCTGATCGAGCGCCGGTGCCACGGGGAACTGTCCTCTCACGAACGGACCGGTCGGCGCTGTTGTGGGCGTCGGGCAATGCCCCGTCAGCAGCGCTCAGCGGTGCCTTGTTTTTCCAGGGAAGTAAGAGCATCCCGCGCCCGCTCAACATCATCCGGCACGCGGGCAGCGGTCCGCTGGAAGTGGCTGCGTTGGAAACCCTCGCGCTGACCAAAATGGACTGGAACAACGACGCGTTGTACGACCCGGTTCCGGTGACCATTCGCTATTCTCAACGGCTCGCGCGGACCATCGCCAACGTGCCAGACCTTCCGGGGCATGCGTATCCCTATCGCCTCTTCATGTGACTGCTATGTCGAGCCTGACCTCACGCGATCGTCGCTGCTTAGAACCGTTCCTCGACATGGGCAGCGGGTTCGTGCTCAACTTCTCCGACCGAACGATGGGTGAGTTTTTCCAGGAGCAGGTTGGCGTCAACATCTACGACGAGAAGTACCAGTTCAAAGGCACGTCCAAGGCTAAGCGGATGCGCGCATTCTGGGAACTGGAGTCCGACCACCTAGTGGCTCGGGCGCTCGCCGCGCTGATCGAATGGGGTGAGGAGTTCCGATGCTTGCCGGACGACCCGCAACTGCGCGCTGCCGTCGAAGCGATTGTTGCCCGGCTGAAACTCAGCAGTCTGGTCCCCGAGGCCGATGCCTTTACGGCGAGCGTCAACGCGTTGGATTTCGCCGCTGCGGCGAAGCACATTCGGGCCGCGATCGAGGCGAACGAGCCTGCGACGGCTTTGGACCGCGTGCACGTCTTCATGATGAAGTTCTTGCGCACGCTCTGCGAGCGGCGCGGCATTGCCGTTACGCGCGAGAAACCGTTGCACAGCCTGATGGGTGAGTACGTGAAGCACCTGCGCGGCGCCGGTCACATCGAAAGCGAAATGACCGAGCGAATCCTCAAGACCAGCATATCCAATCTGGAAGCGATGAACGCCGTGCGCAACGACCAAAGCCTGGCGCACGACAACCCCATGCTGAATCACGACGAGGCCGTACTGATCGTCAGCCACATCGGTGGCCTTGTCCGTTTTCTCAAAACCATCGAAGCGAAGATCCAGGCTAACCAGTCGTGACTACCCAGAAGACGTCCAAACGCGGCGAGTTCAACCCCAACTGGCCGGTGCCCGATGAATACCTGCTCGAACTCGGGCGCATGGTGAGCGTGTGGGGCTCCCTCGAGTCGACGGCAGCAATTGCAATCTCGAAACTGGCCGGCTATGAGTCTCCGACCGACATCCGTGCGTTGGCGATGGTGGCGCACAGCAACTTCCAGCAGCGGGTGGACATCATAAGCTCCCTGTGCGGACAGCTCGTGGATCGGGTACCTCACTTAAAGGACTACGAGATCGTCATCAAGAAAGTGCGGGCGGCCCAGGCGGGGCGCAACAAATACGCGCACAACGCGCTTTCTCTGGACGACGATGGCCAAGTTCACATCGCATACATGTCGGCTCGGGGCACGTTCAAGACCAACGTTGAGATCGTGCGGGTCGCCGATATTAGGGAGGTCACAGCGAAGATCCACGAAGCGGTGGTGGCGTTGCATGGATTGATCACCAATACCGCAGCCAAACCCATGTGGGAGCGCTGAGCACCGGGCGACCACCCCAGTTTCGGGCATTGTGGCTTAGCCTTCCGTCAGGCGTGTGTGACGCCGTGAGCGGTCGTAGGGTGGTGGTTCCCCACGCTGGACGTTGCGGTTCTGCTGAGATCCGGCGAGGATGCGCCCAACGAAACGAGAGGCGCATTGTGAGCCATCTGTCGCTTGAGTAACTGCACCTTCTTTAAGCAGAAACAGCATCTCACGGGGGCGCGCCGAAGAGTTTCCGCGCTGGAGTGCCGCCTACGGGCTAGTGACGCTGGCGGCGGTGCGAGGCCGGAAGAAACGGAGTTGCGGCGTTTGATGCGAATCGCTCTTGAAACGATGATCGTGCATCGCAACTAGGTGGAGCGGTTGGGTCAGCAGTGGCGGCACCTTGGTAACTGGTCATAGGCGTTTGCGCAGACGGAGTGTTTGGAGGCGGCGCGTCCACCAGGTCCGCTCGGGGTACGGTTCCGGCAGGTTGCGGAAGCGGCTGGTGCCACGGCTCTCAGGGGCGTCCAGGAACGTCCTGAGCCCGACATTGCCCTTGCGCGGGTCCGTCTCCTCGAAGATTCGATCGAAATCCGCGCGCTCGATCGGGTCCTGGCGATGCTTGGGCCACTTCGCGAACGCGTGGACGATGACGGCAGAATGCGGCTCGATTCCGTAGCGGCGCTGTGCCCGTGGCGCGGTTACTTCCCGGTAGTAGGTCGGTTGGTGGTACGCGTCACCTTGGAGCGCGAGGTAGAAGAGGTGGCGCCAATGTTCCTCGTGGTCGTCGGCGATCCGGCGGTGGACATTCACGCCGATCTCGCGCTTCAGCGCCTTGTAGGTTTCCAGGTTGCGCGCGGCGGTCAGCCAGTTCAACCGGTCAGCCGGGACAGGAGCGGTCTGGGCCCCGTCAACGGTCAGGGCGTTGTATGCGCGTTCGAGCGCACGCACGGCTTGGTCGAGCAGCGCCGCGCTTTTCTGGTAGCGCAACGGGCGGGTGATAGCGAAGACCGAGATGAGCACGGTCACCACCGACACGGAGCCGGCCAGTAAGCGCAGCTCGCCTTCGTTGAGGTGCCCGACGAACGATACCGCCGCAGTCGAGGCGTGCGACAACCACGCGATCATGCCCGATCTCCCGGCGCCGGCACGTTCAGCGCCACCGGCACCAGCTCGACACTCAGGCGGTATTCCATGAGTTGCACGCGCGGCGCGACCTTGCCGGCGTATTTGAGCTTGTCGCTGATCGAGTTCGCCACGATCACCCCGGACACATTCTTGCCCTCGGCCACGTGGTGCTCGATCCACCCCATGTAACGCTGCACCTGGCCCAACGCCGCATCGGGGCCCCGGCCCAGTTTCAACTCGAAGACCACGAAGTTTCCGTCACGATCTCGGAATACCAGATCCGCGGGGCCGCAGTCGGTCTGGTACTCCACGCCGTCCCTTCCGTCGGTGTCAACGAATAAGCTGAGGGGGCCGTGTGTCGTGGTGCTGGGAGGGTTGTGCGCCAGGTAGTCACGCAGGTGGCTTTCGAGCGCGAATGCACCGCCGCCGAATCCGTCGTCCAACGGTTCCGCCGCGTCGATGTCCTGCGGGGCCATCACCTCCTCGTTGGTTTCGTCCACGCGACGCACCGCTAGGCGGTTCGACGTTGGCAACGTCTGCTCGATCGACCACATGCCGTGCTTGTCCGGGTCGTACCACGTGACCTTGCCGCGGTTGGTGGCAAAGAGGAAGTCATATGGACCGTTCGCCAGGCGGGGCTTCTTGTTTTCCGGGTAGTTGACCCGGCCGACCCGGTTGACCGTGCAGATGGCTATCTGGCAGGCGATGGTAGCCTCGTTTAGATCCGGATACGCACGCAACAGGAGCTGCTTGATTTCCGCGTTGGTGGTCTCGCGGCCCAGTGGGGCCACGGCATCCCGGATGAGTTGCCAGATCGGCGGACGGTTGGTGGTGCTCACGGCTCAGGTTCCTCGTGTTGGTATGGTCGGTGGGCGACATACCCAAGCAGAACACGATTGAACCATGGTGCGACGAGCCGGCGCCAGAGGAAAAGTGTTGACCTGTCTGCGATCGCCAACTCGGTTGCAACGACCGGGTTTCAGCCGATGCGCGAGTCTGGCTGCTAGAAGAGCCGGTGCAGCGGAAAAAATTCAGGCTTGGCTCTTCGACCAACGATCCTTGACTTGCCGTTCTGGAATTTGTCTGCGCCGTTCGTAGCGGTCGGCGGTGCGATGGTGGAGTTGCCTCGCGCGAGGTGGGGAGCAGGAACGGGACCGTGGCAGTCAGTTCGTCGAACGTTCTATCGACTCGGGCCGGCCAGCCTAATCTCGATCTTGATCTGACACGTTATGTCCCGATGATCTGCTTGAGAGCCCAGCCTGCGAGCATCTTGACGGAATCAAACGTCAATTCGATACCTTTCGTTTGGGCTGTCGCTTTGATCTTTTCCCAGACAGGTTGAGAACGCATCGTGTCGAGCAGATCGTGACCGGCCATCGTCAGGCGCGGCGAGAATCGACTCACCATGAAATGGCCATTCAGGCCCCGCGTTACCTTGAGTCCGTCAACGTAGCCGTTATCGATCAACAGTTCGAGGTGCCCTAGAATTCGTGATTCAGCAGCACAGTACTGTGCGTCTTGATGAGCGAATTCTTGTTCCGATTGATCCGTCCATTTTGGCTTGGCAGGAATGTCGGCGAGTACGTCGTGCTCTTCTTCAATGTCGATAAGCTGCTTGCGCAGCAGATCCCAGTCGCGTTTCAAGGTTCTCTCCCGAGATCGTGAGTAGGGCGATGGCCAGAATGCTGTTATTGCGCATTGGTCGATAATGCTTGGGGAGTTGCTTGCTCCACATTGTCGTCTTGATTGCTCTTCAACACACGGCGCCTTCGCGTTTTTGGCACGGAATCAGTGAGCGACGGGCTTGGGCCAGATTGTTTAGTGTATGGCAGCGGATAGATTGTATCCGCCTTGAGCAATCTGCCGGCTGCGTCAGCTCGTAAGGCAACGAAAATCAGAAATGGCACCGCGATCAGGTCGAGCGTAAACATTGCAGCAACCGCGAAAGGATCGATGAGTTTGCAGATAACGCCGAACAAGACCAATCCAACATAGGGGACGATGATCATCAGCATCGTAATCTGAAAGATGCGTTGGAACGATAGTCTAGGATTTGGGCGTGCATCCTCAAAGCACTGCTCGTCCGCCCGGAATTTTATGATGGGGCCTGCCTGCTTGATGGTGCGAAGGACCGTCAGTGGGCAATCGCGCATGAGGGCAAATCGAATAGCATCGCCTGATAGCTCAACACCGAGCATATCCTTTGTCGCTAGCTGCAATGCACCAGAGGAGGCCGTATGCCCGCCGTTCTTCCGGTTCATGATGTCGTATAACCGTTTGGTGCGGCCTTGCGCTAACCTTAGACTACCATGTCGGAGTTTGAGCCACGTCACGGCCCCGAGAATTGGGGCAGTGAAAAAAGAGAAAGTCCCAATTGTTGCGATGCGGCTTTGTTGGACGAAGTCTACGATCGAGTTGATGTCCATGCATACCCCCAAACAATCTGCTATAGAAGAGTATGGCAGATTGCGGGCGTGACTTGCTGGATTGGCGGATCTTGTTTGTGCTCCGTTGTTGGTGCTGAGATCGAATAGGTGCCGTTCCAGCGACAGAATTCGCGCGTACATACGTTCATGTTGGCGGTCGCTTGCAGTAATGAAGGCGGTGACTGATGATGCGACACACGTTGTGATCGCTAACGAGAAAAAAAGAAAACGGCAGGGTGGCAAGGGATGCGCCCAAAGCGCATCCCAACCCAATATGCCCGTTGCTGACGACTTGTTACGACGGGCGCTTGCCGTCTTTACACCACGATCGCCATTCGCCGAGTTGGTCTGCCGTTACGATTGCGTCGTCGCCGTTCTCACGGTGAAAGGCCGCCGTCCAGATCGATACGCAGATCTCGTCGTCCGACGAGCTAGTCGTCGCTGCCGACTCAGATCGTCGTGTCGAGCTCGCGCTGCCTCTGGATTCTTCCTTGCATTCAGCTTCCCACCGGTTTCGTTGTTCGCTATTGACGTTTTCGCGAGGGTCGCCTGAGCTATAGAAAGCGGTGTATCGACGATCAAGACATGCGGTGACAGCGGGAGCCGGCGGCGATTCTTGTCCGTTCTGATAATCCTTCTCGTAGACAAGCTTGCCGTCAACATTCCAGCGTTTGACGGTGCCGTTCAACAGCCCATTTGTGTATTCCGCACGGCCGGTAAGTTTGCCGGTCGTCGGATCGTAGGTTTCCTCGGTACCTTCGGGTTTGCCGTTGACGAATATTGCGCGGTAGGTGATCTGCTTGCCGTCCGGCGCATAGCGCGTGAAAGGGCCATTGAGCTGTCCGTTGACATACGTCGTGAGCAAGATGCGGTTTCCGGTGTTTTCGTCGAACCCTTCTTCTTGACCGTCGGGAGCGCCCTTGGTCCAGTTCGAGGCGTGAACCAGTCGATGTGTGGTCGGGCTGTAGATTTCCTGTCGCCCATCTGGTTCACCGTCCCTGAACGTGATGGTGGCGAGCTTTTGACTCGCACCCTCTGGTGTGTAGACGGTCAAGAGGCCGTCGGGGCGTCCTCCCTTGAATGCCATTTCAAGCCGAACATTGTTGTCTGTGTTCGCCGCTTTGCAGACGGTTTTACCGTCCAGAATCCCGTTGTCAACGTGCGTATCGCAGTAGACCGGAACCGGAATGCGCGGATCGGTGGGGAAGTAGTCGATGCCGACGGACTGAACATAGTCGTACGTGAGCGTGGGCAAGACCCGCTCGACGCTCGTGACGACTTTGCGGAAGCCTGATTGAGACTCCAAGATGATCCCGCTCGGCACGTTGGTAAGAGTCCCGGAGAACGGTTTGTTCGCATCCCCGGCATAGACCTTGCCGTTAGCGAATTGGACGTTGCGATAGTCGAGCACGTCGCCTTTGCAGCCGGCCAATGCGAGGACCGTAACGAGGCTAGAAAGAATCAGCGGGTAGCGGTAGTTCGGTACTTTCATGTGAATGGTCCTGTTCTTATGTGGAAGCGGAATCGGTTGAATATCAACCAAATGAGATGAATCTCAACCTTGTAAGTCCTTCATGTCAAGAAGTCGATGCTCAACCATCTAGGTGGAATGGGAGCGGACATGCGGGATACGGAAGAAACGCGGCTCGCCCGGCGGATCGGCAAGGCGATTGCTCGGCGTCGGGAGGAGAGCCAACTGACGCAGGAGGACGTGGCTGAACAGCTTGGAGTCGGGAATGAAGCGATTTCGCGCATCGAGCGCGGTATCGTCATGCCGACGGTTGCTCGCTTGGTCCAGCTGGCCAAGGTGTTTCAGTGCAATGTCGCCGACTTGTTGACGGAAGCCAGTCACCGACCCGACGATCAGGCTCGGTATCTCAGCCAGTTGCTTACGAAGCTGGACCCTCAGGATCGTGAAACCCTGGTATCGATCGTCGAAACGCTCGCAGCTCGACTGGCACATAGATGAAAAAAAACCGACCGGAGAACCGGTCGGCGAAACGGTTCTGGCGATCCGAGGGTGATGTTTGCCAGAACCCAGGCCAAGGTTATGCACGTTTCTCGGCGAGCACGGTCAGGTGCGTCCGGTTCGAAAAGCAATGAGCGGACAGGACCTTGAAGCCATGGTCCGTCATGATTCGCCTCATGGCCTTCACTGAGAAGTACCAGAGGTGTCCCGGTGGCCCGAAGTGCTTCCAGTTCTGCCCGCGGCGGACAGCGGAAAAATGCGTGACACACGGCACGACGAAGTAGACGCGGCCGGCAGGCGCGAGCACGCGACGCACTTCCGACATGAACTCGCCCAGGTGCTGAACATGTTCGAGTACATGGAAACCGACGATGAACTCGAATCGGCTGTCCGGATAGTGCTGGTCGAACAGGCTGCCTTGCGCCACATCAACTCCGTTTGCGCTCATGTAGGACATCGGCCCGGTCGCATAGTCGATGCCTCGCAGGTCGAACCGCCGCGTCTGCCTCAGCGCCATTAGCAAGTGCCCTTCGCCGTAGCCGATCTCCAGCAGTTTGCGCCGGCCCGCTGCGCATCGGACGAGATTGCGCGCATGCCACCAGTTCTCGATCGATTTCGAAAAGCGCTTCGATAACCGCTTCCGGGAGACCGGCACGAATTCGTTGGCGTCGCCGTAGTAGCCGGAATAGAAATCGGTGAGCGTTGCGTCGGACGGTACGTTGCGGACGTAGACGAACCGGCATTCCGGACAGCGGTCGATGTAGTAGCCGTCCCGCTCGAAGTACGGCATTGGCAGGCTGCCGCATACCGGGCATGACAGGTTGAGGTAAGCATCCCCGCGGTGATGAATGTCTTTGGTCGTTTGCAACATCGTTTTTCCTTATAAGGGGCGGCTGGGGTCGTCGGTCACCCGCGATGGAGTGGGAGTGATCTGCTCCGCCTCGACAGGCAGTTCTGCATGCAGGACCGCAGCGCACGCCTGGTAAATCACCGGACCGACCACGCCGACGTTTGCGAGAGCGATTAGCCGCTCCCGACGGACTTGATCGGGAACGGCCCGGTCGCCGACGAGTACCCAAACCGCGTCAATCAACGCTTGCCGTGCTGCGCTCCGCCGGCTCAGATAGATCGCCCCCGCAATGGGACCGAGGCATACGGACGCAACGCCCCATCCGATCGGTGGCAAGCCGACGCGGCGAGCGCCGAGCCGGCGCATGTCGAAGACGACGGCCAGCGCAGTAGCGACGCCGCCGCCCAGCCAAATCAGTTGAAACATGTAAGCCTCTCGAATATACCGTATACGGATACAGGATATTCGAAATGCGTATCTAGAATCTCTTCATGACCCATCCAATCCACGACCCCCGCTATCAGCGGATCGCGACGCTCCTCGCCGAACTGCGCAAACAGCGCGGCTTGTTACAGCAGGACGTTGCCGACCGGCTCGGGCGCCCACAAGCCTTCGTCTCGAAGGTGGAAAGCGGCGCTCGCCGTGTGGATGTGGTGGAATTGCTCGATTTCCTGAGGGTGCTGGACGCGGATCCGCACGCCTTCATCGACGCACTGCTGAACCCGCCGATTTCGTCCCTGCCGCGATAACGCCTAGTAGTCGCCTGGCAGCAAAAACGTCGTCGATGAGCGATCCCATTCGGTGATGACCCAGACGGTTTGCCCGCCGGATAGGACGTAGCTGGACAGTAGGCGTAGCCCTGCGTCGATCGACAACTCGTTCTGCTGGCGATCGGACTCGGACAGGTCGCCCCAGTCGCCGCGCATGTGGCGGATCAGCAGGTCGATGATCGACACGCGTGCGTCGGCGATGACTTCCAGTGCGGTGGGTGTCGCGAAGATCCGGCCGAGCTTGAAGCGCGGGCCGACGTGTTGTACGGATGGCAGATTCACGAAATTCTCTAGGTAATGGACGAACACGAACCTCCGGATAAATCGGATACCGAGTTCGCTGAATGGATACGGGAAAGACGAGACGCAGAACTAGTCCCGGAACTATCGCGCTTCGGACGCTAGGGCGTTTGGATAGTGCTTCGCGAGAATCAGGTTCATCTTCTCGACCAGATCAGCACGCGTGAACGTCAAGTGCCCGTTGCCGTTCTTGAACCAGCACAAGTGGAAGTAGTCGTGCTCGGCCTCTGTCTTCCGTTGGCGCTGCGCGTCCGAGATGAGCGACGACATGCCATGCCGATGATCCGGCTCCGGCTTGCCATCGAGCACGCTGAACACCCGTGTCAGATCGTCCAGTTCATTCGTGACGGGATAATTCGAGCTGCCTTGCGAGAGCAGATACCGGACGATGATGCGCTTGCCGAACTTGAACGGCTCATTCGTCCTGTAATTCCACGACAGCCGCTGGAAGCACTGCAGTACGCCGCGTTCGAACATGTCGCCGCGCGCCCCGTAGAGTTGGGCGAAGGTGGCTTCGATGTTGGCGGCCGTCAATTCGGGCACGTCGCCTTCGGCGATCTGGTTGCTCCATTGTTCACGTGCCTTCGCATCCATGAAGGTGCGCAGGCCCGACTCCGACAACAGGTAGTCCCAGCCGCGGACATCGATGAGACGCACGATGGCGGCTTCCGCTTCGTCGCGCTTGGCATACTCTCCCGTGACGGTGGGGCGTCCCCGACAGCCGTAGCTCTCGTCGAGCACGAGCCTGGGGAACCCGAGATGCGCAGCTTTGGCGAGTTCTTGTGCCTGGCCGAGCAGATCGAGAGCGGCGCGCACGCGTTCGACGACGGCGACGCGCTGATTGGCGAGGTTGACGATACTGATGCTTGGAACGAGTGCGGTGGTATCCATGTGGCATGACGAGAATGAAGTTGAATGAAGGTGACAAGAAAACAGCCGGGCGCGAAGCCCGGCTGTTTATGCCGTCACGTTGTGTTCGGCAAGTTGGCGGCGTAGTTCGGCCGCCCGAGCCTGAGAGCAGCCAAGGTGACGTCGAATACCGGCAACGGTCGGACGAACGAGCCCGGCCGCGACATCCTGAATGAGTCGCGACAGGTGATCGTTGACGGGCGCTACAGTCGCTAACGGCGCAATCGGATCGTCGCGCGGCACATGACCGGTGGTCGTACGGTCGTGACTGGGCGTCACGGAATTGCGACTAACGGTCTCGTCGTCGTGACTCGCCGTAACGGGCATGACTGCCGGCTGAGTCATGCCGGCAGCATCCGTGGCTGGCACGACTGCGGGTTCAGTCACGGCAGGCGTCACCGTGACTGCTGCCGAGGTGACGTCAGTCACGACAGATAATGGCTTCGGTAACGGCGACTGAAGCGCGACAGACCACAACAGACAGGCCACACCTTCCAGTACTGCGGCGAATGCAAGGCTGGTCAGCAGATCGACACGAGCGGTTGTCGTGCCGAGTAACGCAGAGAGTCGTGACGTGACTGGATCGGCGAGTAACGCGTCCCGTTGTGCCGTGACTCGATCCGCCGTGACTCGCTGACGGCGGATGTCGTCGGCTTCGGCATTCAGCGCATCGATCGTGGCGGCGAGCGTGACCCGCCGACCTTCCAGCGTCACGCAGTTGCCGACGCAGTAACGGGCGTTGGCTGCGGCGAGCTGCGCCGTCACGGCGGCGCGTTCAGCCATGACGGCGGTCAGACTCCGAGCGGGTAACGGAGCTGAAGTCGCTTGCGCCGTTGCTGCCCGTTGCTCACCGGCGTGCTGTTGGGCGAACGCGAAAAACACAGTATGCCCGTAGCAGGCCGTGACCAGACACGCGCCCCATAGAACGCTACCTACGATCCGAACCGAAATCGGTGCATCCCGAATCAGCGCCGGTAACAGGTGCGCGCTCGTGACGAGCACCGTGCCGATCGCGATCCAGATCAGCCGTTCCGGTAACGTACCGCCGCGCTGCCAGCCCGCCAGGATCGACAGGCTGAGCGCAGTCACGGTTGCCAGCGCCGCCAGCGCGAACCCCCAGCGTCGAACACTCATACCGCTTTGCCGCCGAGCAGGACGGCTTTGCGTTCGAGCTTCTGGCGAAGCGTGGCAGGTGTGTCGGGAGAGCCACTATCGCCAGCGTCCGATTGCGGCGCATCCTGCGGATAGAACTCTTCGGCAACAGCGGCGCGCTCGTCGGGGCTATCCTCGAATGCACCGTTGGCGAAGCCGAGCCGAGCGGCGGCATCGAGTGCCGCTTGATCGAATCCTGCTTCCCGGCGGCGCGTATCGAGTTCCTTCGCCTCGATCAACGCTTGTTCGAGCTTGCTTTCCGCACGGACGCCGAGATCGACGTAATAGATGGCCGACCGAAAGCTTTGCGTGGTCGACTTGCCGCGCAACTTCAATTCCAGCGGCAGACAGGCCAGCAGGTTGCTGGACACTGCGCGGAAGTAGTGCAGGCGTGCGGCGAGCGTCCGGATACTGTTATAGGACGTGGTGCGGAAGATGAACGAACCGAGTTCATCGTCGTCGCCGATGATTACGTTCAGCCGGCCGTAGGGCTTGCAGCCGCCTTGACGACCGAACATGCAACCGTCCGGCGACGGGCAGGGCAAGGTTTCGATACCAGCGTCGGTGACGCGTCGGCATTGTTCACCGTTGCCAACGCACACGGGGCGTCCGGTATCGCGATCGAACAGGGAATATTCTGACCGTAGGTTCAGATCTGGATCTGAAAAAAGCATACGAACGGGAATCGCGCGCAGCTTGCCGGATGTTGCCTTGCGCAGCGTTTCGTTCAGCGGGTGCAACATCCACTCGCCACGCTGCTGTACCTGGGTGGTGAGGCTGAACTGGTCGTCTTTCTCCGGGATGCGTTTCCCGTTCTTCTCGACAATGCGCCCGATGGAAATTCGCCCGACGACGGGCGGCGTGATGGCAAGACCTTTGAGCATGATGGTCCTCAAAATAGAAAGGGGAGGGGAACCGCGAGCATCGCGCTGACTATCGGGCGAAGTGCGATTCGAGCTTGTTGTGGATTTCGCGAGCGACGCCTTGCCAGGCTTCGACGCTGATCAGCGGGTGAACGCCAAACTGCGCTTGCAAGGTGTCGAGGGGCACCGTCGCAACGCGTTCCGCGTGCTTGCTGAGCGCGTCCATCACGAACGCTTGTGCGAGCACGCCGTAGCGGGAGAACGTCATGATCTCCGTGAGACATTCGAGATTCGTCATGGCTGGTGGAGATCAGGCGGAAACGAGAAAGCGCCGGGAGCCCGGCTTCGAGATGGCGTACTGCTGTTCGAACTCGGGGTGGTCGGCGAGCAGCCGCGCGAGATCGACCGAAGACGAATCCTTGCTGCGCTTGAACGACACGGAGCCCGTCTCGAATACGGCTCGGGTTGCGTCCCCCATCGCTTGCTGGATTTGTTGCTTGAGCGTCGCTTCGAGTTGCTGTCGCGTTTCAATCTCGATCCTCACAGCGATCAGATCGGCAAACACGGATGACAGGCGGTGGTCGTCGCTGAAGTCGATCGTTTCCCCATTGCCGGGATAGAGATGGCGTAATGCTCGATCGGCGGATTCGGAGCCATCGGCGGGCGGTGGTGTATCGGATTCCACGAAGCGCCAGAAGCGTTCCTCCAGTTCGATGAGCCGGCCGATCAACGCGTCGTCCCGTTCGATTCGATGAATTTCGAGCGCCTGCCCGCAAAGCAAGACCGCGACGTGTGCTGCTGTCTTACCGGTGACTGCGAGCTGATGCTGAACTTGGATCTGTACGTATTCCGGCATGCCGTCCCGCCAGAGTCGGGCACCGTGTTCCCCTGCGGTCTTGCACTCAAGGATCTGAACATCGAGCGCACCGACAATCTCGCGATCGATGTTCGCGAGCATCCAGGGGATCGAAGGATGACGCAGCACCGCATTGACCTTGCGGACCTTGTTGCCCGTTTGTCGCGTGTAGACGGCCGCGACGATGGGTTCAAGCAGCACGCCAAAAAACGCCGGCGATCTCGTATCGTTCGGATCGGGCCGGGGCATGCCTTCCGCGCGTCCGGTCTTGTCGAGCCACAATTCCAGCGCACTCATGTACGGGTTCAGGCCGACCGCAGCAGCGGCATCCGATCCACCAATGCCGGTACGACGAACCGCGAGCCAGTCGTCACGCGAAAGTTCGTTGGTATTGACGAGCTTCAGCGCAGGCTTTCGCGTGCGCGGCGGCTCAGGGTGAGGGGCGTTCACGAGACCTCCAAAACGAAGAAGCCCGGCAGACGAATCTGACCGGGCCAAAGTGAGGAAATACGGGGGATAGGAACTACGTCGAGTTGGCGCGCCGGAATGCGTCCTGCAACGCGTTGTGAGCGAAGGTCGCGAGCTTGCCGTTTCCGAGGTGGACAGTCGTGCCCTGGGGCTTGATTTGCAGGATCGTGGCGTATCGGCCGCCGAACCGTAACCCGGCGCCACGCGGGATCTTGATTCGCGTGCCGACGATCAAAGGATAGGGCGGTTGGATCATGCGACAAGCTTCATGGCCTCGTCCCAGGCGCGTTGCTTGAGCGTTGCACCCGCACCGAACCAGGCGGCATCGAGACGATGATCGTCACTGCGCGCGCGGCGATGGTGGTCGACGTACTCGGTGACCGCGTTGAGCAATCCCCACGCCGTGGCCGATGCGGATGGCAGATCCGCGCCCTTACCGCGTCCGGCGTAGAGTTGCCCGACTGCCTTGATCGCGCGCTCGTTGACGGCAACCGTTTCGCGATCGGGGAGATTGGCGGTCGAGTAGATCAGCACGCGGCGCAGGAACGCTTCGGCCGCCGAGTCCGTCACCTTGCGTTCGGATAGCGCTTTGGTGCGGGCCATAAAGGCGTCCCATGTGGAAACGGCTATGCCGAGCTGTCGCTTCACGGCGGTTGCATCAAACTGAGATCGATGCGAGACCTTGATCGCGCCGGCGCTGTTCCCCAAAGCTATTTGCAGCGTGTTGTTGCAGACCACCCTGATCGACGTGAACTGCGCCGTCGTCGCGAGCGTGCCGTCGCACGCCGTGGCGAGCAGCAGGTAGCCATTTACCTGATCGCGGCCCTTGAGCATGCCGGAATGACCGGTCTTGGCGAGCGCCCAAAGCTTACGGCCTTCCTTTAACACGCCGGCCGTCTCGAGCTGGAAACCCCCGATCTCCGTCAGGTCTCGATAAAACTCCAAAATCTCTTCGGGTTGCACGACCTGATAGCGCGTGGAGACGACGGACAGCGGTGCCTTGGTGTCCGAGCGATAGAGGACCTTCTGCTCGGGAAACGCGTGAATCGAACCGAGATTGCGGCCGCCAGCGGCGACGAAGCGTACTTCGGCTTCCTCGATGCGCCAGTCCATGCCGGCGGCGCGCCTCCAGACTTCGAGCGGCTGTTTCGGGGCGAGCCGATGGCCGAGACCGTGCCAGGGTTCGGCGCCGACGTAGGCCATTGTTTGAACGAGATGCATGATTGCTCCTTGAAAAAAGACGAGGGCATACAGCCCGGCGAGCGCCGGACGGAAAGGGAATCGAGGGAGAAAGGCGAGAGGGAGGCGAGTTGTTCAGCTTTGCTTGGTACTGAAGGCGTGCCCGCAGGCGAGACAGTGATGATTGTCGAGAACGTTGTCATCAATTGCGCCACCGACAGCGGAGCCAGCCGCGCAGCCCGCGGCGCTGCCGACGAGTCCGGCGATCACCGCGCCGGCGAGACCGCCGAACAGCGTGCCGACGGGACCGGCGACCGAGCCGACGACGGCTCCGGTTTCCGCCCCAGCGAGCGCGGCGGCCATACCGCCCGTGGCTCCCGCGACGCTGCCGATGGTGCTGCCGGCTTTGCGGGCGCGATTGCGCGTGTCGATACGCGACGACAGGCAACGCGGACATCGGATCGTCGGCCCGGATGACGACGCGGCGGCGGGCTTGGGCGGCGCCGGCTTGTCCGGCTCGCCCATCAACGATTCGACTGCGTCGTGCAGGTGGCGAGCTTCGGTTGCAGGGAATGCGTGGGCGGGTTCTTCGCGCCTGCCGAACGGCGGATAGCTATCGCCTGATTCGTCGCTGGCTTCATGCGCGGCATGGACTACGTGATCGGGGTAAGGCGCGTACGCCTCCCATTCGTCAACTTTGTCGACATCGAACGCGCGTGCGACGGTGGTGCTGCGAGCTACGGGCGGATGACGGGCCGTTGTCCGGTCGTTGGTGACGAGCCAGTAGAAACCTGTCGCGAACATCGCGACGAGCGCGAGGCACAGCCCAATCAGCACAAAGGTAGGGGGATGAGAGATCACGGAAACTCCTGAGCGAAGTGCGCCAACACGGAAATGCATCAGCGGAGCGGCCCGTAACTGGCCGTGCTCAAGGAGGTGATATATGACTCAAAAAATTTTGATTACAGTGAAATCGGAAATAATTTCATGGTTCAAGGAGATGGGTAAATTTGACTCTACTGGGCGTAAATTTATCGAGCTTGGTGGATAGACGGTTCGGACTATCGTATTGTTCCGAAAGGCATTTATAATCTGCGCTCGGCAGAAACCCCACCTGAATACCAACCAAGGGCAAGCTGCATGGGCCATACCGCGCTTTACAGGACGTTGCGTCTGGGCGACGCACAATACAATCGTCTCGTCAAACTCGACACGCCGCTTGGCGTCGATTGGCTATTGCCGCTCTATGTGAAAGGAACGGCTAAGCTGGGCCGCGATTATGAATTCGTCATTGATGCGGTTTCACCACGTGGCAGTCAGATCGAACTCGACGCGCTGCTCGCCAAGCCCGTCACACTCTGGATTCAACAGACGGGCGGCACGTACATGCCGATCCACGGTTACGTTCACAGATTCAGCCGGCTGGGATCAGATGGGCCGTTGACCTATTACAAGCTCGCATTTTCCTCCTGGCTCTATTTCCTGCGCTTGCGTCGCGACATGCGCGATTGGCAGGAGCAGAATGGCGAGCAGATTTTGACCGACGTCTTCAACGAGCACCCGCAAGCGCGCGGTGCGTTCCGCTTCGACCTCCACAAGCCGTTGCCGTCTTATTCGAATCGTGTGCAGTGGGAGTACGACCTGAACTTTGTCCACCGCAGTCTTGAGGAAGTGGGCGTGTTTCCGTACTTCGAACAGGCTGACAACGGCCGATCGCACACGATGGTCCTGACGGACGATGTCTATTTTGTCCCGCAACTGAAGCAGTCCATTGTCGAGTTCAGTCACACAGGATTCAGTGGCGAGATGGACGGGTTTGTGCAATGGAAGGAGCAGCTTCAGATCGAAAGTGCGCAGCTGACATCACGTTCGTTCGACTACAAGCGTCCTGATCTTCCTCGTCAGGTTCAAGGCGTCACCGATACGCAGAACAAGCTGCCGACGGACGGTGAGGTCTACGACTACCCAGGCGCGTACATGTGGTCGGACCGGGAGCAGGGCGAGCGCCTCGCGCAGATCCGGCTTGAGGAGAGGAAGTCGCGGATGAAGCGCTTCCACGGAGTGGGGGGCTTGCGTTGTGCGATGCCCGGGCGGCGTTTCGAATTGCATGGCCATCCGGTCCACGACGCTGGAAGTCAGCAGGATCGTGAATTCGTGCTGCTCGGGGTCGACTGGCTGATTCGCAACAATCTACCGGGTCTGGATGAGGTGGGCGATTTTCCCGACGGACTCGCTGCGGAAATTGCGGAAGCGAAGGGCGGTGCGACGGTGGGCCACGCGGATGGCAGCGAAGGTTTTTTTCAGGTCGCGGTCGAGGCGCAACCGCGCAACGTTCCCTTTCGCAGCCCGTTCGAGCACAAGAAGCCGGTGATGCAGTTGCAGAACGCGATTGTTGCTGGACCAGGCGGGGAAGAGGTCTACACCGATTCACTGAACCGGGTGAAAGTCTGGTTCCATTGGAATCGCCGTAATGGCCAGGACGAGCGAGCCTCGGTTTGGGTGCGCCCGACGTTTCTCGATGCGGGTTCGAACCGGGGCGGGATTCAGCCGCTACGCAAGGGCGATGAAGTGGTCGTCGGTTTCATGGAGGGCGACTGCGACAGGCCCGTCATTATCGCGAGGATGTACGGGGGCGCTACGCAGCCGGTGTGGCATACGAACGGATTGCTGTCCGGTCAACGTTCGCGCGAGTACGGCGGCACCGGCTACAACCAGCTCGTGATGGACGACTCGACGCAGCAGAATCGGCTCCACCTTTACTCGAGCAGCTATCAGTCTCACTTGCACCTGGGGTACCTGATCCAGCAGACGGACAATACGCGCGGCGCGTTCCTCGGCAGCGGTTTCGACCTTAAATCGGACGCATACGGCGCAATTCGCGCGGGGCAAGGGTTGTTCGTATCGACGCACTCTGCCACGACCAACCAGCCATTGAATGTGACGGCGGCGTCTGAGCAGTTGGCAAGCGCGGAAAGCGTTGTCGAGTTGACGTCTCAGGCAAGCGTATCGAATCAGGCGGAAAGTCTCGAAGAGGGGCAAAGCGCGCTGAAGAAGTTCACGAATGCGACGCAGTACAGCGTGGCCGGTGGTGCGGGAAGCGGAGGCCGAACGGGCGGTGGTGGCACCGGAAATGCGAACGGGTTTTCAACACCGATCATGCTGATTGCGAGCCCTGCCGGAGTGGGCGTGTCAACGCAGGACTCGGCACAGCTCACGGCCAACCAGCAGGTCAATATCGTGAGTGGCAAGAGCACGCATGTGGCTGCCGGCAAATCGCTGATCGTGAGTGTGATGGAAAAGATCAGTCTGTTCGCGCAGAACGCAGGGATCAAGCTGTTTGCGTCCAAGGGCAAGGTAGAGATTCAGGCGCAGAGCGACGAGATGAAGCTTGCGGCGCTCAACGACGTGACGATCACGAGTTCGAATGGGAAGGTCGTTATCTCGGCCGAAAAGGAAATCTGGATCGGCGCAGGCGGCTCGTACATCAAGATCACGCCTAATCTGATCGAGAACGGAACGAGCGGGCAGATTCTCGAGAAGTGCGCGAATTGGGACAAACCGGGCGCGTCGTCGATGCGCCTGCCTTCGCAGATTGCCAGCGTGCCGAAGGGCTGTTCGTGGAAGACCGCCGCGGCATCAGCCGATAGCGCGTCGAGCGTCGTGCTGGAGTGACTGAATGGAAGCATTCGAACCGGTTGATGACGGGAACCGTGAGTCCATCGATTCGATGGTCAGCGTCTTGCGAGCCTATTTCGACCAGCAGCGCGAGCCGCGCTGTTGTCTTGTTGTCGACCCGAGTCAGCGCGCGTTGCCCCAAGCTGACGAGGGCGCACCCTCGTTCGGTGATCAGCCTAGTGCCGTCGTCGCGATTGCACACGACGCTTTCCCCGATGATCATCGTCCGTACCTGATCGAATTGGATCTGTCGACATCCGAAGGTACGGTGCTGCTGGCTGAAAGTGTTCGGCTGGCTTTCGAAGATCGACATCCGGACGCGGTCGCAAAGGGCTTGGGCCAGCGAATTGGCGGCTGGTTGGCGAGCGACGCGACGCTAGAACAGATCGCCGAATACTGGTCAAATAACGTGCTGCAGATTGACGATCAGGGACGTCGATGTGCATTGCGTTTCTATGACGCTCGGGCGTTGAGCCTAATGTGGCCGATTCTGTCGGATGCACAGAAGCAGGCCTTGCTTGGGCCGGTAAAGGCCTGGCACGCGCTGGATGCCTGTGCTAAGCCGTGTGTCTACTCGTCGGCAACGGCGTTGCGTGCAGAACTGGAGTTGACCGACGGACAATGGCGTGACATCCACCGCCATGGCCTGATCAATCGAGCGCTTGCGTTGCACATGCTGACTACGCAGCGACAGCCTCGATCGAGCGAAATCGAGACCGCGATTGCGAGCGCTGCCCGCGCGGAGCAGCACGGACTTGCCGATCGTGAAGACAAGATTGCCTTCATCGGGCATGCGCTGACATGGCATCCCTATTTCGATCGTCATCCGATTGTCGCACAGGCATTGCGTCAGCGTGCTCCGGACGAGTTCTACACGGCTACAGTCGGCGAGTTAAATGACGACGAGATTGATGTGATTTGCCGCGGGAAGTGGTACGGCGAGTCGACGGCCGCCTCGTCTTCCTAGTCTCAGCAATAAATCCAATACCCATATCGAGAGAGCGAATGGATTCAGCAAACCAGTGCGCCAACTGCGAAAAGACGGGGCTGCCGATCCTGCCGGTTCGGTACACCGTAGTACCGAATACCGTGGCGGCAAAGTTGCCAGCCGGCATTGGCGGGCATGGGGTGACCGACGTCAAACTTACCGAGCATCGATACGCTGTGCGCACGTTGCGTGCAGGTTGGCTGTATCTGTTCTACGTAAAGGGCGCGCGAGGCAGTAACTACTGGGAAGCATACAACGTGACGGGGGATGGGCGCTTGTGGAAGCAGTCGCTTCCGTTACCGGTCGAGCCGACGACTCATCCTGCGTGTGCAAAGAAAGCAATCGCGGTACCAATGGACATCATTGCGATCGAGAGGCCGGAAAAGTGCACTGACCGTGTGTATATCGCGTTTTCGCAACACGCGTGGCATCGCGATACGTTTGAGCTGTACAAGAAGGATGCAGCACTTCGTCAGCGGCGCATGCAATGGATCGAGCCGTCGAAATGGATCTCCGCCAGTCAAGATGCACAAGGGCACGCTGTTGTTGCAACCCGACAAAGTATCGATGATGTCATCGAATACATGCCGGGTCTCGATCCCAAACTGTTGCAGCCGCCTGAGCAGACGCTTAGCGACGAAACCGGCAAATACAAGCCGGCAGTAATGCGCCAGGAGACGACCTGTTACCCGTTGCATATTCGCCAGGCTTCGCCGGCGTCGGCCAGTGACGCGTTGATCAGGGTGATGAACGATGTCGGCCAGATCGGCAAGGGCAAGCATCATTCACCGATGCTATTGGCATTGTGGGACGGTATCGGGAATGTTCATGAATTGAACGGCTTCCGTAACGACGCTGGAAGCTGGTTGATGACCTACACGCGTGAGCGCGTGATACAGGTCGATGCGCTTGAGTCCATTACGGCTGCGGAAGGCATGGTACGCAACGGCGCAGTTGAGTCGAAGAGCCGTTCGCGGTCGGCGTGGACAGCGGGCTGGGAAGCGATCAAGAATAATCCGTATGCTGCGGACGGGGTTCCTGACGCTCTGGTTGTATCTCCGGAACAGCAGGCGATGTCTGACAAAAAAATTGCTGCGGCCGGAGTGATCACGCCGGCCGAGGCAAAGCAGATAGGCGATGCCGCTTGGCCGAAGTATTACCGCAAACTTGATCCGCAGAAGCTGGATGTGTTTCGGCCGTGGTACGAGTCGGTGCAGAAGGCATCGCATCAGTTGCAGGCCAATCGAACGTCGGACGTTGGCGCTTGGTTGAAAGCGTCGACGTTTCTGGTCACGCTGCACGATTATCACGAAAACGACTTCCAGGATGGCGTGGCCTTTGCCGCAGTCATCGACGCCGCGTTGTGGGGATTGCCGTCGGAGGATAAGGGCGCCAAGTTGATTGAGGATCTGGTCAACAACATGGACCCGACGCAACCATCGAGTCTGGTCTGGCGGGCCTTTGCGTACAACCAGCAGGATCAGAAGGAGGAAATCAAAGCGCTGCTGGCGAAGGCGACCGAATACAAGGCACAGCCAGCAAGTGTCGGCGATCAGGTCAGCCATTGGGCCGATTTCGTGTCCTCGTATCTTCTCAAGAATGCGAAGTCCTTCTTGAAGTTTTGCGACAAGATGACGGATGTGCTCAAGCGCGGAGCAACGGCGGCGTCCGGTTCGGAGCTGGTTGTGAAAGGTATTCATGGCGATCAGCTCGCCGTGACGATGGGCAATGGCCTGTTCAAATGGAGTAAAAGCGCGGCGTTGGTCGATTGCGTTGGTATGTACCTGATTCGCGGTACGTTGATGATACGCGGCGGAATTGCGCACGCGGACACGGTCAAGCTCATCAAAGCCGCGATGGCAGCCGAGCCAGCGATGCGTCTGGGTTTGCAGATGGGCTATCGCGCGCTGCGGCAGCAGGGTGTACCACCACCTCAGGCATATTTGCGTTCGCTGCAGGCAGTAGGGTCGGACAAGCAGGTCAAGAATTTGACGGACATGTGGGAGCAGGTTAGCCGGACGGAGAAGGGGGCATCGACGCAGTTGAATGCCCGGTTGGCTAGTACGCTGGTGGTAATCGAAATGCTGAATTTCGGATGCTTGCTTGCCAAGGCGGATAAAAGCGGCGATGACTATGCGTTGCTGGTTGCGTCCGGGGTATCGGTGGTGGGAGCGATTTTTACGGTTTCGGAGAAGGCGCTCAAGGCATTCTCGAGTGAGGCAGCGCAGACACTGCGCAATCTGAAGGCGATTACGAGTTTCTTGGGGGGAGTTTCGGCGCTGATTCAAGGTGTTGTGGATTTTCACAAGGGCTTTGATAAAGCTAAATCTAATAACTACCGTATCGCCGTCCTTTATTTCGTCAAGTCGGCGCTTGGTATTGGTACGGGTGTGTCGTATCTTCTTACCGCTCTGACATCGTCGGCTCCACTGCTTGCTCGCCTGGCCGGTGGTGGGAGCCGCATTGTGATTCTGGCAAGGGGCGGTGCTGCGGGCATTGCAGGTGCGACTGCCAGATTGGGATCGTTCTCGACACCCGAGGTTGCGGAGGCTGGGGGGTGGCGCGCTCGACAGGCGGCGGCAAAAGTGGCGGGCAGAGCTGCAGTCGGTGTAGCAGCGGAGGAGGTGGGTATTACGATTGGTTCGCGAGGGGCATTGTTGCTCCTCGGCCGGAGTGTTTTGATCCTGACTGGCTGGGAGGTTGCTTTAGCAGTAGTCGCTATCCAGTTTTTGATTTGGTATTTCTCAGATGATGATTTGCAGACATGGCTGGAAAAGTGCGTGTTCGGGCGGAAAACGGCGAGTCCATCTTGGGATGCAGGAAAGCAGAGCGATGAATATGAAAAGGCATTGAAGGCAATGGGGCTTTCGACTGACGGAACGAATTGATGATGGCAGACACGGCAAAATCCTCCCCTACCCAATTATTACGAGGGTATATCCAGAATCTCCGTAGCACGAGGCAGTCTCAGGAGTTTTTGTTTACGGATGCGGATCGGATAGCGATGGGGGCAACAGCTATTGTGGCGAGTTTGGCAGGTCTCGGTGGCGTGGCTGTCGGGCTAGCTGCGTCTGCGGATGATACGGCCGAAGAGGCTGATCTGCTTGAATTCGAGCTGGATGGGAAAAGCATTCGCGCGTGGGTATGGGTATCCGTGTTCAAAGAAGGAGATGAAGTCGAAATTGTCGCAGAACAATTGGGTCAGGTATGGCATGCATTTGGCATCAGACGTGTCAGCGATCGAATTGTGGCGCTACATCCGCATTGCAGTCGTGGCCGATATGCGCACTATAAGGCCACGGCGCGATGGTGGATTTTGATATATTCGCTATTGATGTTGGTCATGGTTCTTTTGGGGGTGGTCATGTCCTTCTTTGATCCCGTTGACAACTGGCTGGGGATTTTTTATATGTACGCGGGTGGAGGGGGTATAGTCGCCGCTATTTTTGGTGTGATTGCGTTCAATATATCCAGGAAATTTATGGGGTTTGTTCGTCTCGCAGAAGGAATCTTTGCCGGTTTTGGTTGGAAGAATGTGAAGAGTATCGATCTGCCCGCGATCACGAAAAAGAGCAAGCAGCCCGGAGAGCCTGGTGCATTAGGTATCTTGTATTTTCGCTACTAATAGTAGTGCGCTCACTCGAAGGTTGATGCCCTATTCATGATGAATCTCATCCGCGTCGGCGATGACACCGACCACGGCGGCAAGGTGATTACCGGCTCGTCGACGATGCGTTTCGACGGCCGTTTCGTTGCTCGCAAGGGTGACGAAGTGTCCTGCCCCCAACACCCAGACGTCAAACCGAATTTGATCGAAGAGGGCGACGAATCGATGACAGACAACGGTGTTCCGATCGCCCGGCACGGTCACCGAGCGACCTGCGGCTGTCACCTGATTTCGAGCCTTACCTGACCTGCATGAATTAGGGCGCGACTTGATCGTCCAGGTCGGGGCAGGAAATCAGGCGAGCATGATTGTGCCTGGCCGCGGCGTGCAACGTCGAATTTCCCGGCCTGTGTTGGCCGACATCACGACAAGTTGGACAAAGCTCGTCACTGGAGCATGCACGGCGAAGAAGTGATCCATCACGATGATGAATGTGCTCAGGCTGGCGGTGGCAAACGCTTGTTCATCGACCGTCAACGTCACTTCGAGACCTCGCACGAAACTCGGCATCGGTTCTCCCGGCAGCCAGAGCTGCTTGACGCGATGGCTCAGGTCCGTCAGTCCGTCGAGCAGGTTTGCGTGTCCCGCGGAATGAGCAGCGAATTGGCGGAACAGGCGTTTTAGTTCCACGAGCCCGGTGCGGGTCAATTCGATCGAGTGCGGGGCGAACTGCGTGATGAGCCGCCAAGCCGAATCGCCTTCGCGCGACAATCGCGAGACTTCCGTAGGTGCGTCCAGCATCACGATGCGCGAAACCATCGTTCCCTGCTCGTTCACCAGATCACCGTCCTCTGCACCGGCCCGCATCGCGCGAGGGAGATTGCCATTCGAGCAGGAGACATCTGCCGTTATCTGTTCGATCCCGGTGTCGGTTGCCGGTCGGCCGTCGAGTTCGACTAGGCTGAGCGCGGTTTCCTTCTTCCCCGATGGCGAGGCAGCGTTGCGTTGCATGAGAACCCAATAGGGACCGGCAGGTTTGGTGGAGCTGCCGTGCATGAGCGACGTAAACGGATGAATGATATTCGCTCTGGACTCGCGTGTTGTGGTACGGACCTCGTCGACGGACCAGATTTCGACGCCGGCGGCATCCGTATTCTGGGATTGCACGGGGTACGCGTCCGTGATCGGATTTCGCTTGAGTGGTAGCGACGTAAGCCGGAACAGGTTGACGATCGGCGTGCAAAAGAGTTTCAGATGGTCGGCCGACAGATCTTTTAGTCGCTGTGCCGTCCACGAATCCGGATGAACGTCACAAACGGCGAGATGCAATGTGAGTTTTGGGCTGCAACCCACCGCATGCGCGAGCGTGGCGAGGTCGACGTCAATGAAATCGAATTTCTTCGGGAGCGCAAAATATTCGCTCAGTAGCCGCAGGGCCGGCGGCCCATCGTCTTCGTCGATCAGTTTCTCAGCACCATCGTAGCCTACGGCTGTGATTGGCGGTTTGGTCAGAGGTGACCAGCGACGTTCGATGTTCTCGACGAAGGCCGCTGTCGTGCGCATCGTTATCGTGTCCATTGCCGCACCGACGACTTCGCGGGCGCCGTTGACATGAATGCGCAACGGGCTGGGGACGGCTTCGATGCGAAAGTCGGGTCGGGCAACCTCGAAGGTGATGGAGAGCAGGCCGGTCGTACTGCGAGGCAGCACCACGTCGGAGGGGACAGCCGTAGCCGATGCGTAGCGTGCGGTCGAAATGCGCACGGGCGCTATCGTTACGTCATATACGGTGCGGAAACGGCAGTCTTCTACCTTGCTTGCGAGTTCCGTGTCGCGGGCAATGACCGATGGCTCGGTTAGCTTGTCGAACATGTCCGAGACATCGAACTGGGCGATTGCGCATGCCGGGACCGCACGAAGATACTGGGGATACAGCATGCCGAGGAGCGCTTCGGCGAATTCTGGATAGTTGTCGTCGAGCCGATTGCCTATATCCGCGGCGAGGAGGGCGAACGACTGCAACATCCGTTCGATATGGGGATCTTCGGAATGGTCGCCGGAAATCCCGAGGCGAACGGCAATTTTGGGATAGCGTGTCGCGAAGGTTCCAATCGATCGGCGCAGTAGCGCAAGTTCTCGTTCGTAGTGCGGAAGCAGTTGATCCATTGCGTGAAGTGATGAACCGGCAAGGCGGCGAACCTATATATTCGCCGTCTGGGTCGGTTGCGCTGAATGGTGTCGGGCACGCTAACGTCTGACGTTGCTATGATAACCGCTTGACGGAAAAAGTCCGTCGATCGACTCGGAGACATGCCAATTCCATGATCGGCGAGCCCGAAACGGCTTTCTCAATTTCGTACTGCCAGTACGTATCTTTGTCGCACATGTCTGTTCAAGATAACGAATCGCATCCGGTGCTGGGCCGCAGTCGCGCTTTGCGCGACGCAGTCGAAAAGCATGGACTGGTTTGCCTGGATTCGACCTATCGCGGATTGAAGGCGAAGCACCGCTTCGCCTGTGACCATGGCCACGTAACCCGCATCAGCCCGCGCAACTTGACCCGTCAGCGGGAAATTGGTTGCCGAGAATGCGCGCAGATAGCTGCCACGGCTCGCATGCACCATCTCGCAGAAAAGGCCGGTTCGATCTGCCTGAGCGCAAAGTGGCGAGGCACGGCTGCTCGGTATCGCTTCCGGTGCAATGCCGGACACATGTGGTTGTGCCTCGGTCTCTCCCTATTGCGTGGGGCCGGCTGTACAACATGCGCTGCTCTGGACGGGAGAAAGAAGGGGCTTCCGCTGCTCGACGGCCTGAAGCGTCTCCGGGATGTTGCGGCTCAATATGGGGGCGTTTGCTTGTCGAAGCACTTCCAAGGGGTGCAGGCGACCTACAAGTTTCGCTGTGCCGAAGGGCATATGTGGCAGACGCGCGGTGCGGCTGTTCTTTATCATCGTGCATGGTGTGCGCAATGCGCCCGCGAAAGAAAACATCTGTTATCGGACGGCCTAGCGCGATTGCAGGAGCTAGCGGCACAACGCGGCGGGCGTTGTCTCTCGGAGCGTTTCGAAGGTACCGCGGCCAAGCACCGGTTTGAGTGCGCGAACGGCCATAAATGGGAGGCACTGGCCGGCGCACTGCTCTATAGCGGGAACTGGTGCCATCGCTGCGTGTACGACCGCAGCCGTTTGTCGGACGGACTCGCACGGTTGCGTGCTGCTGCTCAGGCGCGCGGCGGACGATGTCTAGCCGATCGCTACGACGGCGTATTGGCGTTATACACCTTCGAATGTGCCGAAGGCCATACTTGGCGAGCTGCTGGTGGTCGCGTGTTACGGGGAAGCTGGTGCCGACAATGCGCGGGCGTGCACGTTGGCGATGTCCTGCGACATTCTGATGGGTTGGCGATGCTTCAGGAGAAAGCGGCGGCCAACGGTGGAGAATGTCTGGATGAGCAGTATCTGGGCACGCATCGTCATCATCGGTTTCGTTGTAGTGAAGGCCACGAGTGGGCGGTGAAGGCCGGGAATATTTTGCGCGGGAGTTGGTGTGCACGCTGCGGCATCGATCGGCAGCGCTTGACGATTGACGATGCGCGGAGTGTCGCTCACGAACGTGGGGGCGTGTGCCTGTCGGACGAGTACATCAACGCGCGTAGCAAGCTGACGTGGCAATGCCATCGCGGTCATGTTTGGCAGGCAAACTTCGACAACATTAAGAACAAGAGCAAGTGGTGCCCCAACTGCGCGATTCTGCGGTCTACGAAAAGTCTGGCGAAGCGTTTGAAGTGGGACTTTGAGGGCAAGGGCTGAACACGTAGAAAGGCGCGCTGCTTACCGGTGGGCTGGCCGGTAACCCTCTATGTCCCTTCGTTTTCCGATGGCGTCAGCTGGAATAGACGTGTTGCGCCCACGCTTCCATGAGCGGGCGCCGCTGTTCTAGCAGGTCAGTTCGGTGGTACGCAGCTTCAACCTTGTTCGCAACGGTGTGCGCGAGCGCACGCTCGGCAAGATCGCGCGCGTAGCCGTGTTCGCTCGCCCAGTCCCGGAAGCTGGACCGGAAGCCATGGGCGGTTGCGAAGCGGTCAATCGTATCGCTCTCGGCTTTGACGCGGCGGAGAAGCGCAGTCAGGGTCATGTCGCTCAGGACCTTCTCACGGGGAGAAGGGAAAACGAAGGTTTCGTGCGATTGGTGTTGTTTGAGCAATTTGAGCAGCGCCAATGCCTTGTCTGATAGTGGTACGCGGTGTGGCTCCTTGGCCTTCATACGTGCGGCGGGAATATTCCAAACGCGGCCAAAGAGGTCGAATTCATCCCACGTCGCGCCGCGCACCTCGCCGCTTCGCGTGGCGGTCAAAATCAGGAACAGCAGAGCTGCGCGCGTGCTGTCGGTTGGCTTGTGATCTGCAAGATGTGCACCGACGAACTTCGGAACTTGTTGCCAGGGCATCGCAGGTTGGTGCTCCGGTTTGCTCGATTGCTTGGGTAGCAGATGATCTACGACGCTAATTGGGTTCGCGGTAATGTGACCGTGGGCCCAAGCCCATTGCATGACGGCGTGCATCCGCTGCCGAGTGCGACTGGCTGTCTCAGCCTTCGTCAGCCAGATCGGGCGCAGGACGTCTGCGCAGTCGCCGGGGCTGATCGCGTCGAGTTTGCGATTGCCGAGCTTGGGGAAGACGTAGGCTTCGAGCGTGCTGATCCATTGCGCGGCGTGCTTCTCATTCTTCCAGCCGGGCTTCAATTCTTCGTGGACTTTGCGGGCCGCATTTTCGAAAGTAAGAGCCGCGGCGGCAACGGCTGCCACTTCTCGATCTCGGTTTCGCTGGTCGATCGGATCTTCTCCGTTATCGATGAGCTTGCGCATGGCAAGCGCTTTGTCCCGGGCCCCAGCGATCGAGATTTCTGGATAGGTGCCGAGCCCGGCGTCCCGACGCTTGCGGGTTACGGGGCTGGTGAAGCGTAAGATCCATTTGCAGCCCGACTTCGTTGGGGTGAGCAGCAGTCCGGTTACTCTGCCGTCGAAGACGGGTTTGTCGGTTGGCTTGAGTGCTTTGGCTTGCTTGTCAGTTAGCATCGGTTCTGGCCCATCAGTGGGCCCATCGTGGAGTGTTGGAAGGTATTGGATGTCACAAGCGTAAATTGAACGCTTGTACGATGCAAGTATTTGATTTATTGGATAGTATTTGGATTTGTGTGGATGCCGTTGGATACTGATTTGGCGGCCTCCGTCTCCGCCAAAAGTGGTGACAAAGCCCCGCAAGTTCTCGGACTTGCGGGGCTTTTTCTTTTGCCGCTCCGATGACGGACCTGCCGCCCGGCGCCACGCTTCGTCCGGACAGCCAATCAATGCTCGACTTGAGCGGCGCTCATGCGCTAAATAGGCGTATCGCCTCGCGCGGCTCAATCCGGAGTTCCGGCACGCATGCATTCCGTACTGACCATCCTTTCGCATCGACCCGTCGACGGGCTCGTCGACAATCACGAACGCTACGCGCGGGGCCGCGGCTACCGGCACGCGATCGTCGACGGCACGCACGTATATGGCGAGCGCCAGCAGGTGCTGCACAAGTACCACGCGATCATCGCGCAGCTCGTCGCGATGGAGCAGGGCGCGTTGCTGCTCGTGCTCGATCCGTTCTCGGTGGTGTTCGGGCAGCATGCGTTGCCGGATGTCGCCGACGGTTATGACGCGATCGTCACGACGCAGACGTCGAAGTCGCCGCTGCCCGCTGCAAGCGGCATGATCTTTCGCAACGTGCCCGACGTGCGCGAGCGCTTGCGCAAGCTGGTGGTCGAGCTGGGCAAGTGGGCGATGCGCCTTCCCGAGCGGCACCATGCGTGCGAGGCGACGCTGCTTGCCGAGCACTTCCCGCCGCTGCCGTTCGATCAGCCGCTCGCGACCGGTTATTTCGCGTCGGCCCAGACCGTGTGGGGCGACGGCCTTGCGATCGACGGCGTCGTCGGCGCGCAACCGCTCGTGGCGCACCACGCGCCGGAATGGCAGCAGATCGATGGCGTATGGGCGCCGACGCCCGACTACGACTTTCGCTATGTGCTCGCGCTCGTCGACGATGCGGCGCGCGTTCAGCGAGGCGAGCAGCCGCGCGCAATGGACGACTGGCGCGCCGCGCAGCAACGAACGCGCGAGCCGGCGCGGCACCTGAACCCGCATGCAGACATCGCGTTCGTGAGTCTGCACACGTCGCACATCGCCGGTTACGGCGATCTTCACGAAGAGAACTTCATTCGCTATTGCACGCGACACGGCTATGCGTACCACGCGTATCGCGAACCGCCCGCGTTCCTGCCGGCCGGCGTCGATGCAAACTGGGCGAAGCTGCACCTGATTCGCGAACATCTGCCCGATCACGCGTTCGTGTTCTGGGTCGACGCCGACATCCTCGCGATCGACCAGCGGCAGACGGTCGACAGCGTGATCGACGGCCGCGATTTCGTGATTGGCACCGACCACACGGCCTGGGCGATCAACTCGTGCATGATCGGCGTGCGCAATGTCGCGCCGATGCGCGAACTGGTCGAGCGCATATGCGCGCGCATCGAGAGCTTCGACGATCGGTCGTCAGTCTATGCAAGCGGCGGCGACCAGCAGGCGATCTATGTCGAACTGCTGGAGGCGGGCATGATCGACGCGCGCTACATCGTCGATGCGACGTCGCTCGCGTCGTCGCCCGTCTATGCGACGCAAGACAGCCGTTTCGTCCATTTCCCCGCGCAACACAACCACTATCGCGCGGTGACGATGCGCGTGTGGGACCGGCTGAGCCATCAGCGCTGACGGAGCGGAATGCGCCGCGATTTCCGGTTTCCGGATCGCGGCGATCGTCTGTTATTGAAGTAAAAATGAAAGCGTCGATGTAAGGATTGAATCGGTTCCGTTCATCCTTCCCCGCATTCACCTCCTTGCGCTCCGAAGCATCGGCTTCAGACAAAAATGCGGCGTCGCACCGATTCACGCGAGTGACGCCGCGTCGCAATACGAAAAATTACTCATAAAAATCAGCGACGTATCTGATCATCGTAAAACAAAGCTTTGCTGCGATGCAAAAAATAATCAGTCGCCTTATGCTGGTTAACCCGATTGCGCTTGAGCGGCGTCAAACTTTGCGCTGATTCCGCTTTACATTTTGCCAACAATGGCGATCCACGAAATCTATCTGTCGATTTGATTTCGTTCCCTTCGTCACGCCTGTACCCAATGCAGTGCGCGACCTTCTCAAGGCCTGTTGACATGCATGATTTCCCCTTTCTGAGCCTGGCGATCTGGGTTCCGATCCTGTTCGGCGCGTGCCTGCTGCGCGCCGGTTCCGACCGGCATCTGCGGCGCACGAGGCTGATCGCGCTCGTCGGCGCGTTCGCGGGGCTCGCCGCCGTCGCGCCGCTCGTCGCCGGCTTCGATTCGCACTCGGCCGCGATGCAGTTCGCCGAAACCCGCAACTGGCTGGCGGCGTTCAACGCCGGCTGGCGCGTCGGGATCGACGGCGCGTCGCTGTGGCTCGTCGTGCTGACCGCTTTCACGACGCTCGTCGTCGTGATCGCGTCGTGGGAGTCGGTGACGGTGCGCGTCGCGCAGTACTACGCGTCGTTCCTGATCCTGTCGGGGCTGATGGTCGGCGTGTTCGTCGCGCAGGACGGGCTGCTGTTCTTCATCTTCTTCGAGGCGACGCTGATTCCGCTGTATCTGCTGATCGGCACGTGGGGCAGGGAGCACCGCGTCTACGCGGCCGTGAAGTTCTTCTTCATCTCGTTCGCGGGTTCGCTGCTGCTGTTGATGGCGATGCTGTACCTGTACGCGAAGTCGCATACGTTCGACATGAGCGCATGGCGCACGCTGCAGCTCGGCTTCGCACCGCAGTTGCTGGTGTTCCTCGGTTTCTTCGCGGCATTCGCGGTCAAGGTGCCGATGTGGCCGGTGCATACGTGGCTGCGCGACGTCTACACGGACGGCCCGACGGGCGCGGCGCTGATGCTCGCGATGCTCAAGCTCGGCGGCTACGGCTTCCTGCGCTTCGCGCTGCCGATCACACCGGACGCGAGCCACTTCTTCGCGCCGGCCGTGATCGCGCTGTCGCTGTTCGCGATCGTCTACGCGAGCCTGATCGCGCTCGCGCAGACCGATCTCGGCAAGCTGCTCGCATATTCGACGGTCGCGCACATGGGGATCGTCACGCTCGGGCTGTTCCTGTTCAACCAGATCGGCGTCGAAGGCGCGATCGTGCAGCTCGTGTCGTACGGCTTCGTCGCGGGCGCGATGCTGCTGTGCGTGAGCGTGCTGGTCGATCGCACGAAGCAGCGCGAGATCGCCGCGTACGGCGGCGTGGCGGGTGTCATGCCGCGCTTCGCGACGTTCGCGCTGCTGTTCGCGATGGCCAACGTCGGCCTGCCGGGCACGTCGGGCTTCGTCGGCGAGTTCATGGTCATCATGGGCGCGATCCGCGTCAACTTCTGGATCGGCGCGATCGCGGCGCTCACGCTGATCCTCAGCGCGTCGTACACGCTGTGGATGGTCAAGCGCGTCGTGTTCGGCAAGGTCGCGAGCGCGCACATCGCGAAGCTCGCCGATCTCAGCCGTCGCGAGATCGTGATGTTCGCGTCGCTCGCGCTGATCGTGCTGATGGTCGGCGTCGATCCGAAGCCGTTCACCGACGCGATCGACCCGACCGTCGCGCGGCTGATCGACGACGCCAGCCATTCGAAGCTGCCGGCCGGAGACGGCGGCGCGCCCGCGCAGGCATACATGGCAGCGGCGCACGGCTGATGGCGTGACGTCGCGTACAACGGCCGCATCGCACGACGACGCGGTCGTTGCTCGCACATTCATCCGGTCGGGCGCGGGCGGCGTCCGGCCGGCTCGTGCCCGCCTTCCGGATGCGTGAAATTGCCCCGCGACAATCTGTCTCACAGCAGATTTTGCAATGATGATTTGCCGCATCCACCGGTTTTTCGTCGCACCCGCGCGACGTATGATTCGGCCACTTTCGTGGATCGAATGCGCATCGGGCATACGCAACGGATTCAATGACCCTCGGGCTGTGTGATGAAAAGAAAAGCTTCAAGAGGCTGGACGGCGCTGATATCGATCGGCGCGGCGTTGAGCCTGTCAGGCTGTAATTTAGATGTACTAAATCCGAAAGGAAGCGTCGGCGCCGCGGAAAAGGCGCTGATCGCGACGTCGACCTGGGCGATGCTGATCGTCGTCGTGCCGGTGATCCTGCTCACGCTGTGGTTCGCGTGGCGTTATCGCGCATCGAACCGCAACGCCGCGTACGCGCCGAACTGGTCGCACTCGTCCGCGATCGAAGTCGTGATCTGGACGGTGCCGACGCTGATCATCCTGTTTCTCGGCGTGCTCACGTGGAAAACCACGCACGAGCTCGATCCGTACAAGCCGCTCGAGTCGTCGGTGAAGCCGATCGACGTCGAGGTCGTCGCGCTCGACTGGAAGTGGCTGTTCATCTATCCGGAACTCGGCATCGCGTCGGTGAACCAGCTCGCGATTCCGGTCGGCACACCGATGAACTTCCGCATTACGTCGGATTCGGTGATGAACTCGTTCTTCATTCCGCAGCTCGGCGGCCAAGTGTACGCGATGGCCGGCATGCAGACGCGCCTGCACCTGATCGCCGACGAAGCCGGCGACTACGCGGGCACGTCCGCCAACTTCAGCGGCCGCGGCTTCTCCGACATGAAGTTCCGCACGCTCGCCGAGCCGCGCGAGCAGTTCGACGCCTGGGTGCAGAAGGTGAAGGCGTCGCCCGACCGGCTCGACGCGACCGTGTACGGCACCGTCGCGCAGCCCAGCGAGAAGGCGCCCGTGCGCTACTTCTCGTCGGTCGATCCGCGGCTCTTCCACAACATCATCGCGAAATACAACGATGGCCACGTCCTCGACCTGAAGGACGCCGCCTGCGGCACGAAGGGGTAACGCATGTTCGGCAAACTCACACTATCGGCGATCCCGTTCGACCAGCCCATCATCATGGGGGCGGGCGCCTTCATGGGGCTGGTCGTGCTGGGCATCCTCGCCGCGCTGACGATCACCGGCCGCTGGAAGTGGCTGTGGACGGAATGGCTGACGACGGTCGACCACAAGAAACTCGGCGTGATGTACATCATCGTCGCGCTGATCATGCTGCTGCGCGGCTTCGCCGACGCGATCATGATGCGCATGCAGCTCGCGCTCGCGTACAACGCGCCCGGCTACCTGCCGCCGCACCACTATGACCAGATCTTCACGGCGCACGGCGTGATCATGATCTTCTTCATGGCGATGGTGTTCATGGTCGGCCTGATGAACCTCGTCGTGCCGCTGCAGATCGGCGCGCGCGATGTCGCGTTTCCGTTCATCAACTCGCTGTCGTTCTGGATGACCGCGGTCAGCGCGATCCTGATCAACGTGTCGCTCGTGATCGGCGAGTTCGCGCAGACGGGCTGGCTCGCGTATCCGCCGCTGTCGGAGCTGCAGTTCAGTCCCGGGGTAGGGGTCGACTACTACCTGTGGGCGCTGCAGATCTCGGGTGTCGGCACGCTGCTGACCGGCGTGAACTTCTTCGTGACGATCATCAAGATGCGCGCGCCGGGCATGACGCTGATGAAGATGCCGGTGTTCACGTGGACGGCCCTCTGCACGAACGTGCTGATCATGGCGTCGTTCCCGATACTGACCGCGACGCTCGCGCTGCTCGGCCTCGACCGTTATCTCGGCATGCACTTCTTCACGAACGAAGCCGGCGGCAACGCGATGCTGTACCTGAACCTGATCTGGGCGTGGGGCCATCCGGAGGTGTACATCCTGATTCTGCCGGCGTTCGGCATCTTCTCGGAAGTCATCGCGACGTTCTCGAAGAAGCCGCTGTTCGGCTACAAGACGATGGTGTACGCGACCTGCGCGATCATGGTGCTGTCGTTCCTCGTGTGGCTGCATCACTTCTTTACGATGGGTTCCGGTGCGAACGTCAACGCGTTCTTCGGGATCATGACGATGATCATCGCGATCCCGACCGGCGTGAAGGTGTTCAACTGGCTGTTTACGATGTACCGCGGCCGGATCGAATTCACGACGCCTGTGCTGTGGACGATCGGCTTCATGGTCACGTTCACGCTCGGCGGCATGACCGGCGTGATGATGGCGATCCCGGGCGCCGACTTCGTGCTGCACAACAGCCTGTTCCTGATCGCGCACTTCCACAACGTGATCATCGGCGGCGTGCTGTTCGGGTATCTCGCTGGCTTCAACTACTGGTTCCCGAAGGCGTTCGGCTTCAAGCTGAACGAGAAGCTCGGCAAGGCCGCGTTCTGGTTCTGGCAGGTCGGCTTCTACGTCGCGTTCGTGCCGCTCTACGTGCTCGGCTTCATGGGCATGACGCGCCGTCTGAATCACTACGACAACCCGGCGTGGCATCCATGGCTGCTGGTCGCCGCGTTCGGCGCCGTGCTGATCGCGATCGGTATCGCATGCCAGCTGCTGCAACTGGTCGTCAGCATCCGCAACCGCAACCTGCCGGCATACCGCGACACCACGGGCGATCCGTGGGGCGGCCGCACGCTTGAATGGGCGACCTCGTCGCCGCCGGCCGAGTACAACTTCGCGGTGATCCCGCAAGTGCGCACGCTCGACGCGTACGCCGACATGAAGGCGCGCGGCGACGGCCGGCCGAACCCGGCGACGATCCGCGACATCCACATGCCGTCGAATACGTGTGCGGGTCTCGTGGTCGCGATCTTCAGCCTGGTGCTGGGCTTCGCGCTCGTGTGGCACATCTGGTGGATGGCCATCGGCGGCCTGGTCGGCATCGTCGCGACGCTCGTGGTCTACAGCTCGCGCGACAACGACGGCTACTACATCCCGGCGTCGAAGGTGCGCAGGATCGAAGAGAAGCAACCGGCGGCACGCGTGGCCACGCATGTCGACGACGTGGAACTGGAGGCCAACTGATGTTGCAGAAAACCTTGAGCGCAACCCTGCTCGAGCACGACGACCATCCGCCGTCGCACTCGGTGTTCGGCTTCTGGCTGTACCTGATGACCGACTGCGTGATCTTCGCGGCGCTGTTCGCGACGTTCGCGGTGCTCGGCAACCAGTACGCGGGCGGTCCGACCGCGAAGGACCTGTTCGACATTCCGGGCGTCGCGGTCGAGACGGCCGCGCTGCTGCTGTCGAGCATCACCTACGGTTTCGCGATGCTGGCCGCGTACAAGCAGCGGCGCGGCGCGCTGCTCGCGTGGCTCGCGGTGACGTTCGTGCTCGGCGCGGCGTTCCTCGCGATGGAACTGCGCGAGTTCTCGCACCTGATCGCGGAAGGCGCGGGCCCGCAGCGCAGCGCGTTCCTGTCGGCGTTCTTCACGCTGGTCGGGACGCACGGGCTGCACGTGACGGCCGGCCTGGTGTGGATGATCGTGCTCGCGGGGCAGATCGTATCGCGCGGCGGCGACCTGACCGATCGCGACCTGCGGCGCCTGACGTGCCTGAGCCTCTTCTGGCACTTCCTCGACATCGTGTGGATCTGCGTGTTTTCCTTTGTCTATCTCGCGAGCGTGATCTAAATGGCTCATTCGCATTCGTCTCAACTCGAAGAAGGGCACGGCAGCGTCGGCGGCTATGTCGCCGGCTTCATCCTGTCGGTGCTGCTCACCGCCGCGTCGTTCGGCCTCGTGATGGGCGGCGTGCTGTCGCCGCACGCATCGCTGATCGCGCTGGCCGTACTCGCATTCGTGCAGATCGTCGTGCACCTCGTGTACTTCCTGCACATGAACGGTTCCTCCGGCCAGCGCTGGAACGTGATGGCGTTCAGCTACACCGTGCTGACCGCGGCGATCCTGATCGTCGGCACGCTGTGGGTGATGCACAACGTCAGCATGAACATGATGTCGCGCTGAACGTCATCGTGGCGCAGCGGACGATCTCCATGCGCTTCGTGCAAAAAAAGGCGGCACGCAAGTGCCGCCTTTTTCTCATTTTTCGCGGCACGATGCCGCATGACGTCAGCGTAGGCGGCGCGCGGGGCCGGGCGGGCGACGCACGGATGAAACATGTTTCATCCGCGTTCGCCCGATGCCGGATGAAGCTATTTTCATCTAACGCCGGATGGCGATCGGGGCGTCTACGATACTCGCGCGCGCATCGGATGCGCGCGTCGTGACATCCATTGCGAGGACAGGCATGCGAGTACTGACGGTCGAAGACGATGCGGTGACCGCGAACGAGATCGTTGACGAACTGACCGCGCGCGGATGTCGGGAAAAATGTCGGTCGGCGTGCGCAGTGCCGCGAGCGGCCCGGCGATCAGGATCAGCAGGGCAAGGACGATGAACGTATAGGGGCGCGCGAGCGCGAGTCGGACGAGTTTCAGCATCGGCGAGGTTTCCGCCGGCGCGGGGCGCCGGCCTGTCAGCGAGATGCCGACGCGTGGCGCGAGCACGCATCGGCTCGCGCAGTGTGCGTGGCGCCGCTTAACGCCGGGCGCGGGCCAGGATGAAAGACGTTTCAGGAAGGGCGGAGCGGGCTCGCGGCCCGTGCGGCAAGGCGGGCCGGGGAGCGAGGCGTGACGGCCGGGCGCCAATTGTTACAAGACGTTAGTGCGCGGTTCCCGTTGCGACGCTGCGCATCAGTTCTTACAAACTTGAAATATGCCGGGACGGCGCTTGTCGCTATAGTCGAATCACACATGAAACAACTCGAAGAGGAATCCATGAAGACTTTGCGTGTTGCCTCGCTCATGACCGGTATGACGGCCTTGCTCGTGTCGGGCGCAGCAATGGCGGGAGTCAATGTCGGGATCAACGTCGGCGTGCCGGCTCCGGTCTACGTCGCGCCCGCGCCCGTGTATGCGCCGCCGCCTCCGCCGGTCGTCTACCAGCCGGCGCCCGTGTATGCACCGGCGCCCATCTACGCGCCGGCACCGGCGATCGTGATCGGCTGGCACGGCGATCGTTACTGGGACGGCCGCCGCTACTGGGGCCGCGACGAGTGGTATCGCCATCATGGCCGCGGCTGGGATCGCGATCGCGGTCACGGCCATTGGGATAACGGCCGCCACAACGGCTGGCGTTGATCGACATGCGACGCACGCGTGTCGCGTGCGCGCATGAGACGAAGACCGCCCGCGTGGCGGTTTTCTTTTGCCTGCACGGGCCGCGCGCGGCGCTCGCGATGCGCCGGCGCCACGCACCAAAAGCCGCAGGCTGGCTCGACGTCGAATTGAATGGGTAGAATCGACCCACGTTCCATCCCTCAATCGACCGATAGGGCCTCTATGACGAAGGGTTCGCCCCGGGCCGCCGCCGCGCGCACCCGCTTCGGCGCCGCGCGTGCAGTACGTGCCGCCGGCCGCACGGCGGCAGCATGGGCAATACAGGCGGTACTCGCCGCGACGGCCGCGCACGCGGCCCATGCGATCGCGCAGTATGGCGAGCCGAAATATCCGCCGGGCTTCAAGCATTTCGACTACGTGAACCCGGACGCGCCGAAGGGCGGCACGCTCGTGCTCGCGAACCCGAACCGGCTGACATCGTTCGACAAGTTCAATCCGTTCACGATGCGCGGCAACCCTGCGCCGGGCATCGACATGCTGTTCGAGAGCCTTGCGACCGGCAGCATGGACGAGCCGTCCTCCGCCTACGGGCTGCTCGCCGACGACATCGCGATCGCACCGGACCGCCGTTCGGTCACGTTCCACCTGAACCCGCGCGCGCGCTTCTCGAACGGCGATCCGGTCACGGCCGAGGACGTCAGGTTCTCGTTCGACACGCTGAAGAGCAAGCTGGCCGCACCGCAGTTCGGCGCGTATTTCGCCGAAATCGCGAAGGCCGTGGTGATCGATCCTGCGACGGTGCGCTTCGAATTCCGCAGCGCGAACCGCGAGCTGCCGCTGATCGCCGGCGGCGTGCCGGTGTTCTCGCGCAAGTGGGGGCTGCGCGCGGACGGTTCGCGGATTCCGTTCGACCAGCTTGCGTTCGAGCAGCCGATCGGCAGCGGCCCGTACCTGATCGAGCGCTACGACAACGGCCGCACCATTACGTACCGGCGCAATCCCGCGTACTGGGGCGCCGATCTGCCGGTGCGGATCGGCACCGACAACTTCGAGCGGATCGTCTACAAGCTGTACGGCGACGGCGTCGCGCGGCTCGAGGCGTTCAAGGCTGGCGAGTACGACGTGCTGGTCGAATACATCGCGCGCAACTGGACGCGCCGCGACGTCGGCAAGCGCTTCGACAGTGGCGAGCTCGTCAAGCGCGAATTCCGCCAGCACAACGGCGCGGGCATGCAGGGCTTCTTCATGAACCTGCGCCGGCCGCAGTTTCGCGACGTGCGCGTGCGCCAGGCGCTCGATCTCGCATTCGACTTCGAATGGCTGAACCGCCAGCTGTTCTATAGCGCGTACACGCGCCTCGACAGCTATTTCGCCGATACCGACCTGCAGGCGACCGGCACGCCGGGCCCGGGTGAGCTGAAACTGCTGGAGCCGTTGCGCGCGCAGCTCGACCCGGCCGTGTTCGGGCCGATGGTCACGCAGCCGAACACGAACCCGCCGGGCTCGCTGCGCGCGAATCTGCTGAAGGCGCGTGCGCTGCTCGCGCAGGCCGGCTGGACCTACCGCGACGGCGCGTTGCGCAACGCGCAGGGCGAGCCGTTCACGTTCGAGATCCTCGACGATTCGGGCGCGGCGATGGAAGGCGTCGTGACCGCCTATCAGCGCAACCTCGCGAAGCTCGGCATCGACGCGCGCTTTCGCACGGCCGATTACGCGCTGCTGCAGAAGCGGCTCGACGCATTCGACTACGACATGACGACGGTCCGTCTGCCGGGCGTACAGGTGCCGGGCGCCGAGCAGTTCTCGCGCTACGCCAGCAAGTTCGCCGACGAGCCGGGCTCCGACAACATCATCGGCCTGAAGTCGCCGGCCGTCGACACGCTGCTGCATGCGCTCGGCGCCGCACAGACGCGTGACGACCTGCTTGACGCGACGCATGCGCTCGATCGCGTGCTGATGCACGGCTATTACGCGGTCCCGCAGTGGTACAGCACCACGCACCGGATCGCATACAAGCGCACGCTCGGCTATCCGCAGACGTTGCCGCTGTACTATTCGGCCGAGGGCTGGGTCGTGTCGACCTGGTGGGCCAAGCCCGATCACTGAAGCCTGCCGGCCCTTCGTTCAACCCAGCCTATCGATCGCGAGTCGACGCCCTATGTGGAGCTACATCCTCAAACGCCTGCTGCTGATGATCCCGACGCTCGTCGGCGTGCTCACGCTCACGTTCGCGGTGATCCAGTTCGTGCCGGGTGGCCCGGTCGAACAGGCCGTGCAGGAACTGCGCAAGGGCGCGACGGAGCAGGGCGCGGTGCCGTTCGGGATGCGTGCGCATACCGGCGTCGACGCGCAGCAGCTCGCGCAGCTCAAGGCGCTGTACGGCTTCGACAAGCCGCCGCTCGAGCGTTACTGGCTGATGCTGAAGCGCTTCGCGCGCTTCGATCTCGGCGACAGCTACTTCCGCCACCAGAGCGTGTGGTCGCTGATCGTGCAGAAGCTGCCGGTGTCGATCAGCATTGGGTTGTGGACGTTCTTCGTCACCTATCTGATCTCCGTGCCGCTCGGCATCGCGAAGGCCGTGCGCAACGGCTCGCCGTTCGATGTCGCGACGAGCCTCGTCGTGCTGGTCGGCTACGCGATTCCGGGCTTCGTGCTCGGCGTGCTGCTGCTCGTGCTGTTCGGTGGCGGCTCGTTCTGGCAGTTGTTCCCGCTGCGCGGGCTCACGTCGGACAACTTCGCCCAGCTGTCGCTCGCCGGCAAGGTGCTCGACTATCTGTGGCACATCGCGCTGCCGATCACCGCGTCGGTCGTCGGCAGTTTCGCGGTCATCACGATGCTCACGAAGAACGCGTTCCTCGACGAAATCCGCAAGCAGTACGTGCTGACCGCGCGCGCGAAAGGGCTCGCCGAGCGCACCGTGTTGTGGAAGCACGTGTTCCGCAACGCGATGCTGCCGCTGATCGTCGGGTTTCCGGCCGCGTTCATCGGCGCGTTCTTCACGGGCAGCCTGCTGATCGAGACGCTGTTCTCGCTCGACGGCCTCGGGCTGCTGTCGTACGAGTCGGTCGTGCGGCGCGACTATCCGGTCGTGCTCGGCACGCTGTACCTGTTCACGCTGATCGGACTCGCGACCAAGCTGATCTCCGACCTCTGCTACGTGTGGGTCGACCCGCGCATTCAATTCGACAATCTGGAGCGCTGACATGAAACCGTCCGCCAGCACGCCGCTCGCCGGCGCGCCCGTCCGCCTGCCCGCGCTCGCCGGGCGAGGTGCGCGATGAACCGGGCCGTCGTGTCGTCCCGCATCGACGCGGCGCGCGCGCGCGTGTCGCCGTCGCCCGCGCGCCGTGTCTGGCAGCGCTTTCGCCAGCAGCGTCTCGGCTACTGGAGCTTCGTGATCTTCGTCGTCGCGTTCGCCGCGAGCCTCGCGGCGCCGTTATGGTCGAACGACAAGCCGCTCGTCGTGCACTACGACGGCCAGACCTATTTCCCGATGTTCCATGCGTATCCGGAGACGACCTTCGGCGGCGACTTCCCGACGCCGGCCGACTATCTCGATCCGTACGTCCGCAAGCGGCTCGAGGCGCCGGGCAACTTCGTCGTCTATCCGCCGAACCGCTACTACTACGACACGCTGAATTACTTTTCGACCGTGCCGAACCCGGCGCCGCCGTCGCGCGCGAACTGGCTCGGCACCGACGCGCAGGGGCGCGACCTGCTCGCGCGGCTCGTGTACGGGTTCCGCGTGTCGGTCGAGTTCGGGCTGATCCTGACCGCGATCGGCACGCTGCTCGGGATCGCCGCGGGCGCGGTGCAGGGCTTCTTCGGCGGGCGCATCGACATCGTCGGGCAACGGCTGATCGAGATCTGGAGTTCGCTGCCCGAGCTGTACCTGCTGATCATCTTCGCGTCGATCTTCGAGCCGAGCTTCCTGCTGCTGATCGTGCTGCTGTCGCTGTTCGGCTGGATCGGCCTGGCCGACTACGTGCGCGCCGAATTCCTGCGCAACCGCACGCAGGACTACGTGCGCGCGGCCCGGGCGATGGGCCTCACGAACTGGCAGATCATCTGGCGCCACGTGCTGCCGAACAGCATGACACCCGTGATCACGTTTCTGCCGTTCCGGATGAGCGGTGCGATCCTCGCGCTCACGAGCCTCGACTTCCTCGGGCTCGGCGTGCCGCCGCCGACGCCGAGCCTCGGCGAGCTGCTCGCGCAGGGCAAGGGCAATCTCGACGCGTGGTGGATTTCGTTGTCGACGTTCGGCGTGCTGGTCGCGACGCTGCTGTTGCTGACCTTCATGGGCGACGCGCTGCGCAATGCGCTCGACACGCGGATCGCCGACTCGGTGCGCGCGGCGGGAGGCCAGCGATGAGCGACACGGTCGTATCGAACGCGGGCGAACCGCTGCTGTCGCTCGAGCATCTGCACGTGCGCTTCGGCGACACAGTGGCCGTCGACGACGTGACGCTCGCGATCGGTCGCGGCGAGCGCGTCGCGCTCGTCGGCGAGTCGGGGTCGGGCAAGAGCGTGACCGCGCTGTCGATCCTGCGGCTGCTGCGCGACGCCGACGTGAGCGGCACGATCCGCTTCGCCGGGCACGACCTCGCCGGCAAGAGCGAGCGCGAGATGCGCGGGCTGCGCGGCTCGGACATCGCGATGATCTTCCAGGAGCCGATGACGGCGCTCAATCCGCTGTACACGATCGGCGCGCAGATCGGCGAGACGATCGTGCTGCACGACGGCGTGGCGGCGGGGGAGGCGCGCAAGCGCGCGATCGCGCTGCTCGCGCGCACCGGCATCGCGGAGCCGGAGAAGCGGGTCGACAGTTACCCGCATCAGTTGTCGGGCGGCCAGCGGCAGCGCGCGATGATCGCGATGGCGCTTGCGTGCCGGCCGCGCCTCTTGCTCGCGGACGAGCCGACCACCGCGCTCGACGTGACGATCCGCGCGCAGATCGTCGATCTGCTGCTCGAGCTGCAGCGCGAGGAGGCGGAAAAGCGCGGGATGGCGATCCTGCTGATCACGCATGACCTGAATCTCGTGCGGCACTTCGCCGAGCGGGTCGCGGTGATGGAGCGCGGCAAGCTGGTCGAAAGCGGGCCGGTCGAGCGGATCTTCGCGGAGCCGGAGCATCCGTATACCCGGCGGCTGCTGAACAGCCGGCCGCAGCGCACGGTCGCGCCGGTGCTGCCGATCGCGCCCGTCGTGCTCGATGCGCGCCACGTCAGCGTGCAGTTCGCGCGCAAGCGGCCGGGCTTCGCGGGCTGGTTCGGCACGATGCCCGTGACGGCGGTCGCGGATGTGTCCGTGTCGGTGCGGCAGGGCGAGACGCTCGGGATCGTCGGCGAATCCGGCTCCGGGAAGTCGACGCTCGCGATGGCGCTGCTCGGGCTGCAACGGACGGTGCACGGCGAGATCGAATTCCAGGGGCGCGCGCTGTCGACCTATCGCGGTCGCGAACAGACCGCGCTGCGCTCGAACATGCAGGTCGTCTTTCAGGATCCATTCAGCTCGCTGTCGCCGCGTCACACGATCGAGCGGATCGTCGGCGAGGGGCTCGAACTGCATCGCCCGGAACTGACGCCGGACGCGCGTCGCGCGAAGTCGCTGGCCGTGCTGCGCGAAGTCGGCCTCGACCGCACGGTGCTGCATCGCTATCCGCACGAATTCTCGGGCGGGCAGCGCCAGCGGATCGCGATCGCGCGCGCGCTCGTGCTGGAGCCGCGCATCCTCATCCTCGACGAGCCGACTTCCGCGCTCGACGTGTCGATCCAGCAGCAGGTGCTGAAACTGCTCGCGAATTTGCAACAGAAATACAACCTCGGCTATGTATTCATCAGCCACGATCTGGAGGTGATCGGCGCGATGGCGCACCGGGTCGCGGTGATGCAGGGCGGGGCGATCGTCGAGTCCGGCGACGTGGCCGATATCTTCACGAAACCGTCACATCCTTACACACAAAAGCTGTTGAAAGCGGTCTGGAAAGCGTGATAAGCGTCCAATGGTCTGACTATCTCGATTGTATTTTTTAATTTGTTTTGACAAACGATTACGCGCTGGCTAGTATCGACCGAAATTTTCCGCCAATCAGCTGATTTTTAAGCACATTCCATCGACCAATGCAGCATCGATCCCTGACCCAGGCATGCGCGCGCACCCTCGCCGGGCTGTTCATCGGCGCCCTGTTCGCAGCAGCTCCCGGCGCGTTCGCCGACGAAGTCAGCAGTTTTAACCAGAATGTCACGAATTCGACTCAAATCGGGGCGAATTCCTCCCTCCAGCAGACCAGCGCCCAGCCGTCGAGCGGCGGCGCGAAGTCGTTCCTCGCCGGCATGGCCGGCAAGGCAGGCGACGTGGTCGTCGGCGCGCTGAACATGATCGGCGTGCGCTACCGCTGGGGCGGCAACTCGCCGGATTCCGGCCTCGACTGCAGCGGTTTCGTGCGCTACGTGTTCCAGGACACGCTCGGCATGTCGCTGCCGCGTCGCGCGGAAGAGATGAGCCGCGTCGGCGAGAAGGTCAGCATGAGCAACCTGAAGCCGGGCGACCTCGTGTTCTTCAACACGATGCGCCGTACGTTCTCGCACGTCGGCATCTACATTGGCGACAACAAGTTCGTGCATTCGCCGTCGACGGGCAGCACGGTTCGCGTCGACGATCTCGACAGCGGCTACTGGGAAAAGCGTTTCACCGGTGCGCGCCGGATCGAATCGGCATTCCCGATGAAGGCCGACGACCTGCGCCAGCGCGTGCGCGCGACGCTCGGCGACGACGCGGCGAACGGCAGCAACTGACGCCCGCCGGCGATCGGCCGGATCGAAAAACCCTGTCACCGAAAGGCGGCAGGGTTTTTTGCTTTGGGGCGCGCGGAAGTGGCGGGGATGCGGTGCTATCGTCGGCGCCGCCCCCCGCGATGCGTCCGCTTATGCCGCTACTGCCCCGCGGGCTGCGGCAAGCTTGCGCTGCAACTCGGGCATGATGCGCGCGACCGCTTCCTCGCCGGCGAGGATGGCCGCGTTGCGCTGGTTGAAGTCGCTGCCGCCCATCGCCGCGAGGTTCGGGCGGATCACGACGTCCGCGTATTTGTCGAGCTCGTAGGTCTTGATCGTCTGGCCCATGATCGTGAAAGTCTGCAGCAGCATCTCGATCGGGTTGGTGGTCGCCGCGCCGTCCGGTCGCGACGAGATGTCGACCGCGATCACGAAGTTCGCGCCCATCTTGCGCGCGAACGACGCGGGCACCGGGCTCACGAGGCCGCCGTCGACGTATTCGCGGTTGCCGATCTTCACGGGCTCGAACACCGACGGCACGCTGCACGACGCGCGCACTGCAAGCCCCGTATTGCCCTGCTGGAACAGGATCGGCTGGCCGTTCTGCAGGTCGGTCGCGACGACGCCGAGCGGCTTCGCCATCTTTTCGATCGGCCGGTTGTTGAGTGTCTTGTTCAGGAAGTTCTGCAGCGCGATGCCCTGCAGCAGCCCGCGCGAGCGGAACGGCAGCGCCCAGTCGCTGATCGCCGCCTGATCCATGTCGAGCGCGATCTTGTTGATCTGCAGTCCGCTCATCCCCGACGCGTACAGTGCTCCGACCACCGAGCCCGCGCTCGTGCCGGCGACGATCTCGACCGGGATGCCGCGCGCCTCCAGCGCCTTCAGCACGCCGATGTGCGAGAAGCCGCGGGCGGCGCCGCCGCCGAGCGCGATGCCGATCTTCACGGGCTTCTCGCGCGACTGCGCGGGATTCGCGGTGTTGTCGGGGCGGGACTTGTCGCCGAACGACGTGCAGGCGGCGAGGCTGGCGGATGCGCATGCGATCGTGAAGTGACGGCGCGACAGGCGAGGGGACGACATCGAGTGGTTCTCCGGCGGCTTGGCGGCGGGCCGGATGGCCCGCGGCGGCGATAGGTTCCGAGCGGCCGTGCGGCGGAAACCGGGCGGCCGGCGCGGCGCCGGCTGGCGGCCGCGGCGCGCACATCATAAAGCAAGCGGCGCGCTTGGCGCGAAGACCGGCGCGAGTATAATTCCGGCTTCTTTCCCGTTCCGGGCGCGGCCGGCCCCATTGCTGTCCGGGCTGTCGCCGTCGATCCCGCGTCGAATCATTCATGCGCCCCAGGCGTTCGAGTTACCGTTTATGACCCGTCCTGTCCGTACCCGCTTCGCGCCGAGTCCCACCGGCTTCATCCACCTCGGCAACATCCGCTCCGCGCTCTATCCGTGGGCGTTCGCGCGCAAGATGAAAGGCACGTTCGTGCTGCGTATCGAGGATACCGACGTCGAGCGCTCGTCGCAGGAAGCCGTCGACGCGATCCTCGAAGGGATGCAGTGGCTCGGCCTGGATTTCGACGAAGGCCCGATCTACCAGATGCAGCGGATGGACCGCTATCGCGCGGTGCTCGCGCAGATGCTCGAGCAGGGGCTCGCGTACCCGTGCTACATGTCGGCCGAGGAACTCGACGCGTTGCGCGAACGCCAGCGCGAGGCCGGCCTCAAGCCGCGCTATGACGGCACGTGGCGTCCGGAGCCGGGCAAGGTCCTGCCCGAGCCGCCGGCCGGTGTGAAGCCCGTGCTGCGGTTCCGCAACCCGTTGACCGGCACGGTCGTGTGGGACGACGCAGTGAAGGGCCGCGTCGAGATCTCGAACGAGGAACTCGACGACCTCGTGATCGCGCGTCCGGACGGCACGCCGATCTACAACTTCTGCGTGGTCGTGGACGACATGGACATGAACATCACGCACGTGATCCGTGGCGACGACCACGTGAACAACACGCCGCGCCAGATCAACATCCTGCGCGCGCTCGGCGGCGAGCCGCCCGTCTACGCGCACCTGCCGACCGTGCTGAACGAGCAGGGCGAGAAGATGAGCAAGCGGCATGGCGCGATGAGTGTGATGGCGTACCGCGACGCGGGCTTCCTGCCGGAGGCCGTCGTCAACTACCTCGCGCGTCTCGGCTGGTCGCACGGCGACGCCGAAATCTTCTCGCGCGAGCAGTTCGTCGAATGGTTCGACCTCGAGCATCTCGGCAAGTCGCCCGCGCAATACGATCACAGCAAGCTGAGCTGGCTGAACGCCCATTACATCAAGGAAGCGGACAACGCGCGCCTCGCCGCGCTGGCGAAACCGTTTCTCGACGCGCTCGGCATCGACGACGCGGCGATCGCGACGGGCCCGGCGCTCGACGCGGTGGTCGGCCTGATGAAGGACCGCGCGACGACGGTCAAGGAGATCGCCGAAGGCGCCGCGATGTTCTACCGCGTGCCGGCGCCGGACGCCGACGCGCTCGCGCAGCACGTGACCGACGCGGTGCGCCCGGCGCTGGCCGACCTCGTCGCCGCGCTGAAGGCGGCCGACTGGACGAAGGAAGCGGTGTCCGCCGCGTTGAAGGCGACGCTCGGCGCGCACAAGCTGAAGATGCCGCAGCTTGCGATGCCGGTGCGCCTGCTGGTGGCGGGCACGACGCATACGCCGTCGATCGATGCGGTGCTCGTGCTGTTCGGTCGCGACGTCGTGGTGTCGCGTATCGAGGGTGCGCTGGCCTGAGGTTGGGGCGGGGCGAAGCCGCCCGTGCGTGATGCCGCAGCGGCTTCGCAAAAAAATTCGCTCGAATCGCAAAAAGGGTATTTACAAGTTCAAATTCGGTCCATATAATCTCATTTCTGTTCTGCAAGGGGGTATAGCTCAGCTGGGAGAGCGCTTGCATGGCATGCAAGAGGTCAGCGGTTCGATCCCGCTTACCTCCACCATCAGAGCAGAATGGATCGATTTGCGAAGCAGTGGTGGTAGTAATAAATGCTTCACAAAATGATTTAAAGCAGTTAGAATTTCGGCCTTCGCTATTGATGATGAATGAATAGCGGAAGTCAGACAGATCTGAAAAGATTATGTCCCCTTCGTCTAGAGGCCTAGGACATCACCCTTTCACGGTGAGTACAGGGGTTCGAATCCCCTAGGGGACGCCAGATTCAGCGGCGTTTCGTAGTAGAAGTGTCGCGAGGCTTGCAGGAACGTAACCGACGTCCTGCAGGTAACGGTGCAGAAAGTTGGAGCGGTAGTTCAGTCGGTTAGAATACCGGCCTGTCACGCCGGGGGTCGCGGGTTCGAGTCCCGTCCGCTCCGCCAGAACGAAGCCCGTTCAAGACGTTTTTGAGCGGGCTTTTGTATTAAAGATGTAAGCAGTACGTTGTCCCCTTCGTCTAGAGGCCTAGGACATCACCCTTTCACGGTGAGTACAGGGGTTCGAATCCCCTAGGGGACGCCAGATTCAGCGGCGTTTCATAGTAGAAGTGTCGCAACGCTTGCAGGGCGTGAACGAGGTCCTGCGGGTGAGAGTGAAGAAAGCTGGAGCGGTAGTTCAGTTGGTTAGAATACCGGCCTGTCACGCCGGGGGTCGCGGGTTCGAGCCCCGTCCGCTCCGCCAGAACAAGGCCCGTTCAAATGAACGTTTTGAACGGGCTTTTGCATTAAAGATGTAAGCAGTACGTTGTCCCCTTCGTCTAGAGGCCTAGGACATCACCCTTTCACGGTGAGTACAGGGGTTCGAATCCCCTAGGGGACGCCAGATTTCGGCGTCGTTCGAACAAACGATGCGCCGGCAGGAAGTAACCGACGCCTGCCAGGCAAGAAGCAAGACTGGAGCGGTAGTTCAGTCGGTTAGAATACCGGCCTGTCACGCCGGGGGTCGCGGGTTCGAGTCCCGTCCGCTCCGCCAAAAAATGAAGAAGCCCGCCTCGTGCGGGCTTTTTCGTTTGCATTGCCGGTCCGCGTGTCGCTACGAGAAATTCGCGATTGCATCCGCCCGCGACTGCGCTATCTTTGCGGGATGCGTACTTGACCCCCGCGCGATGCTCGATCCGACCGACCTGCGATTGCTGTATCAGCTCCGGCCAGCGGAGCCTGGCGATTTTCCCTTTGCCGAGGCGCTCACGCACGGCAACATGGGCGGCTATTACAAGCGCCATGGGCTCGTCTGGCGCAGCGATCTGTTCTATGCGAGCTGGCGCGAATCCGAAAACTTCATCCTGGAAGCCGACGGCGAACGCATCGGCGTGCTGCGCGTGACCGAGGAGGGCGATTCGCTGCACATCCGCGACGTGCAGATCGCGGCGGGCCATCGCGGGCAGGGTGCAGGCACCTACCTGCTCGACATGTCGCATCGCTGGGCGCGCGCCCGCGGGCTGCACGAACTGCAGCTGCGCGTGTTCGTCGACAATCCGGCCGCGAAGCTCTACCAGCGCATGGGGTACCGCGTTACCGGGCCGAGGCTGGCACAGCTCGGATCGATCCGCCATATGGTGCGCGCGGTCTGAACGCGTAACGGCACAATGCCGCAGGCAACATGGCGACGTCAGCGTGCGGTGCCGATCGCGTCATCGTCGGGGATGTCGCTGGTGGCGATGTCGTCTTCCGCGCCGCGATGCTCGTAGCCTCGCAGCATGAATGCGCGTGGACTTTCGCCGAACGCGCGCCGGAACATCGCCGAAAACGCGCTCTGGCTCTGGTAGCCGAGTTCGCGCGCGATATGCGATAGCGGACGCCCCTGGTTCAACAGCGGAATCGCGCGCGCGAGCAGCGCCTGCTGCCGCCACTGTGAAAAACTCACGCCCAGTTCCTGCTTGAACAGCCGCGAAATCGTGCGCGTGCTGGCGCCGACCTCACTCGCCCAGTGTTCGAGCGATTCCGCGTGCGCGGGTTGTGCGAGCACCGACTCGCACAGCAAGCGCAGCCGCTTCTCGTCGGGCATCGGCACCGCGAGCGGCAGCGGTTCGGCGCGGCTCAATTCGTCGAGCACGAGCCCGCACAGCAGCCGTTCGCGCTCGCCGCTCAGGTCGCGCGCGTCGAGTGCGACGATCAGTTCGCGCAGCAAGCCCGTCACCTCGACGACCCGGCACGCGTCGAGCCCGTCCGGCACGACCGACTCGTCGATATACAGCGTGCGCAAGTACGCTTCCTCGACGATCACGACCTCGTGCGTGACGTGCGGCGGCACCCAGATCGCGCGGGAGGGCGGCACCATCCAGGTCGTTCCGGTCGTCGCGACGCGCAGCACGCCGCGCGACGCATACGCAAGCTGCGCCCACGCGTGCGTGTGCAGCGGGATCCGGCGGCCGGCACCCACCTGACGCGCCCGGACGCGCATCGGGTGGACGCGGGTCGGCGCGAACTCGGGCGGGATGTCGATGACGTCGTAGGGATTCGATGCGTCGGCTTGGGCAGGCGGATTCATGGGCGATTCGGTCGGCGCGGCGGCGATGCCGTTATTTTAGAAGGCGCCGCGCAGACGCATGCGGCGGTTTTTCGGCCGATAATGCACCGTTCAAATGAACTTTGTATGGGGCCACACGCGTTCCGGCCCACGCAGCCGGGTTCAGGACGAGCGCGCCGCGTCATGCCGAAAGAACCATCGGGCCGCCGGCGCGGTCTATCGATGCGGGCGCGTCCTCGTGAGAGCGGCGCCCCGGCGACGCCGGCGCCCGCGGCGCGGCCGCGACGGCCCGGCACGGCAACACCTGAATCAAAGAGGAGAACCACAATGCGCTACGTATTCGTCTACGGCACGTTGAGAGCGGGAGAAGCCAACGACATCGGCCATGCGGCCGCGCGGCACGGGATCGCCGCGCCGACGCTGCTCGGTGCGGCCGCGCTGCCGGGCGAACTGTACGATTTCGGCACGTATCCGGGCATGGTCGCCGGGCCGGCCGGCCAGTCGCTCGTATGGGGCGACGTCTACGAGATCGACGAACAACTGGTGCCCGTGCTCGACGAGATCGAGCGCGTCTATCCGGGCGTCGACACGTTGTTCCGGCAGGAGCCGGTGACCGTCGAGCTCGGCGGCCGTACGTATGCGTGCGTCTACTATCCGGTCGCGGCGTATGCGGCGGCCGACCGTCCGCGCATTGTGTCGGGCGACTGGGTTCAGCACCGGCGCGAGCGGGAAGCCGCCTGAGCGTCCGCGCGGCGAACGGCTGCACGGCAAAAAGAAAAAGCGCCCCGCGGGGCGCTTTTTTCATGCCGCCGTGTTGCGTGTCGCGTGACCGGCGGGCCGGACGGGTGCGAGCTGGTCGACCCGGTCCGCGTCGTCAGATTTCCTCGTACAGCGGCAGCGTCAGGAATTCGGTGAAGCCTTCCGACGTCGACATCTGTTCGAAGATCGCCGCGGCACGCTCGTACGGCTGCGTGTTGCCGCCGACCGAACGCTTCACGTTCTCAAGCTCGACCTTCGCGAATTCGCGTACGAGCTCGGCGGTGACCTTGCGGCCGTCGTCGAGCACGCCCTTCGGCGAGCGGATCCACTGCCACACCTGCGAGCGGGAAATCTCGGCGGTCGCCGCGTCTTCCATCAGGTTGTGGATCGGCACGCAGCCGTTGCCGTCGAGCCAGGCGCCGAGATAATGGATGCCGACGTTGATGTTGTTGCGCAGGCCGGCTTCGGTGATCGGCGCTTCGGGCTGGAAGTCGAGCAGGTTCTTCCCTTCGATCTGGACGTCGTCGCGCTGCTTCGCGATCTGGTTCGGCTTGTCGCCGAGCACCTTGACGAATTCTTCCATCGCGATCGGCACGAGGCCCGGGTGCGCGACCCAGCCGCCGTCGTAGCCGTCGGTCGCGTCGCGCTGCTTGTCCGACCGCACGCCGCCCATCGCCTTGTCGTTCGCTTCCGGATCGTTCTTGATCGGAATCAGCGCGCTCATCCCGCCGATCGCCGGCGCGTTGCGCTTGTGGCAGGTCTTCAGCAGCAGCAGCGCGTATGCGCGCATGAACGGCACCGTCATCGTGATCTTCGAGCGGTCGGCCAGGCAGAAGTCGCGGTCGTTCTTGAACTTCTTGATCGCCGAGAAGATGTAGTCCCAGCGGCCGGCGTTCAGGCCCGAGCTGTGTTCGCGCAGTTCGTACAGGATCTCGTCCATCTCGAACGCCGCGAGGATCGTCTCGATCAGCACCGTCGCGCGGATCGTGCCGCGCGGCACGCCGACTGCCTCCTGTGCGGCGACGAAGATGTCGTTCCACAGGCGCGCCTCGAGATGGCTTTCCATCTTCGGCAGGTAGAAGTACGGTCCCGAGCCGCGCGCGATCAGTTCCTTCGCGTTGTGGAACAGGAACAGCGCGAAATCGAAGATGCCGCCGGACACGCGCTGGCCGTCGACCGTCACGTGCTTCTCGTCGAGGTGCCAGCCGCGCGGACGCACGATCAGCGTCGCGACCTTGTCGTTCAGCCGGTACGACTTGCCGTTCTGCTCGAGCGAAATCGTGCGGCGCACGGCGTCCTTCAGGTTGATCTGGCCGTCGATCTGGTTCGTCCAGTTCGGCGCGTTCGAATCCTCGAAGTCCGTCATGTACGAATCGGCGCCGGAGTTCAGCGCGTTGATGATCATCTTGCGCTCGACGGGGCCGGTGATCTCGACGCGGCGGCATTGCAGGTCGGCCGGCAGCGGCGCGACCTTCCAGTCGCCTTCGCGGATCGCCTTCGTATCGGCCAGGAAATCGGGGCGTTCGCCGGCGTCGAGGCGCTTGGTGCGCTCGACGCGGGCCTGCAGCAGTGCCTGGCGGCGCGGCTCGAACGCGCGGTGCAGCGCCGCGACGAGTGCGAGCGCTTCAGGCGTCAGGATCGCTTCGTAACCCGGCTTGATTTCGCCGGTGATCGCCATGCCTTGCGGCAGCGTGATCGGGGTGCTCATGAGTCTCATCTCCTTGGTCGGTCAGTTGCGGTTTCGGTGAAGGGGGAAGACGGCAGCGCTGCGAACGTCATGCGCCCGGGCCGGGGCGCGCGCGGTTCGCGGGTCTGCCGGACGGAGCCGGGGTGGCGAGGAATGCGAGCAGGTCGGCCATGCCGCTGCCGGTGCCGTCGGGCGGCGCGCCGAGTTCCTCGGCGGGCGCGCCCGTGCGGTTGAGCCAGAACGTCGTGTAGCCGAACCAGGTGGCGCCCGCGACGTCCCAGGCGTTCGACGACACGAACACGATGTCGCGCGGATTCGCGCCGAACGCGGCGGTGCCGAGCGCGTACGCGACCGGGCTCGGCTTGTACGCGCGTACCGCGTCGGCCGACAGCACACGATCGAACAGGCCGGTCATGCCGGCGCTCTTGATCGCGATGTCGAGCATTTCCGGGTTGCCGTTCGACAGGATCGCGAGCGGCGGGCGCGGTTCGAGCGCGCGCAGCTTGCGCAGCGCGGGCACCGTGTCGGGATAGGTGGACAGGCACGCGTATTCGTCCATCAGCCGCTTTTCGGCCGCGCTGTTGAGCGCGAGGCCGAGCAGGCGCGCGGCGAACCGCAGCGCGTCCAGCGTGATGTCGCGGAACGGCAGATAGCGGGCGCCGGACGGATCGGCGAGCGTGCGCAACTGCGAGTATTCGATTTGCTTGCGTCGCCACAGCTGCGACAACCGCTCCCCGTGACCGGGAAACATCTGCTCTGCCGCGGCCACGACCGCATGCACGTCGAACAACGTGCCGAATGCGTCGAAGAGGATTGCGTCGGGAGAGGAGAGTGTCGTTGTGGCCGACATAGCCTTGCGCTCCAGTTTCAGAGGTCGGGTCGATTCTATTCGTGATAACAGGTGCTAAAAAAGACGCTAATCATCACTTGATCTTTTACTTTCATATACATAATCTTGACCGCTCAAGCTATTTGGAGGGCGGGAGCGCCGCCCTGGCGAGTCATGGACCGGTTCAAACAGATCGAAACGTTCGCCGCGGTCGCGGGGAAGGGCAGCCTGTCGGCGGCCGCGCACGCGGAAGGCGTCGCGCCGGCGATCATCGGCCGCCGCCTCGACGCGCTCGAGGAGCGGCTCGGCGTCAAGCTGCTGGTGCGCACGACGCGCAAGCTCACGCTGACCTTCGAGGGTTCGGCCTTCCTCGAGGATTGCCAGCGGATCATCAACGACATGCAGAACGCGGAGGCGAGCGTGTCCGCCGGTGGCGTGAAGGCGAGCGGCCACCTGCGCATTTCCGCGCCGGCCGGCTTCGGCCGGCGCCACGTCGCGCCGCTCGTGCCCGAATTCAGCGGCGCGCATCCGGACGTGTCGGTCACGCTCGACCTGTCCGACCGGATGGTCGATCTCGTCAACGAAGGGTTCGATTGCGCGGTGCGGCTCGGCGAGCTGCCCGATTCGTCGCTGGTCTCGCTGAAGCTCGGCGAGAACCGGCGCGTGTGCGTCGCGTCTCCCGCGTATCTCGCGCGGCGCGGCACGCCGGCCACGCTCGCCGAACTCGCGCGCCACAACTGCCTCGCGCTTGCCGCGAACGCGAACCAGCAGCGCGGCTGGGCGTTCCAGGAGGACGACAAGGTCGTGTCGATTCGCGTAAACGGCACGATGGAATGCTCGGACGGCGCGGTGCTGCACGAGTGGTGCCTCGCCGGGTACGGCCTGGCATGGCGCTCGTGGTGGGAAGTCGGCGACGACATCGCAGCCGGGCGCCTCGTCAGCGTGCTCGATGCGTTCGCGGCGCCGCCGATCGGCATCCACGCGGTATTTCCGCAGCGCCGCCACCTGCCGCTGCGCGTGCGCCTGTTTCTCGATTACCTGAAACATACGTACGAGCGGCCCGGGTATTGGGGCGAGTAGGGCGCGCCCGCCCGCGCGTTTCCGATATGAGGGCGAACCCGCTGCCGGCGCCGGTCGCCCGGTTTCGCGCACTACAATCGAAACTGGCATGCGCGACGCGCCGGGGTCGGCCCGCATGGGGTCGCGGCGCGCGCGGTGCGTCTGACGCAGGAGGGCGCGATGTTCCGGCACATCCTCGTTCCAACCGACGGTTCCGAGCTGTCGCAGAAGGCGATCGACGGCGCGATCGACCTGGCGCGCGCGGTCGGCGCGCAGGTCACGGCGTATGCGTGCCTGCCGCAGTATCCATACTCGCCGTTTTCCGAAGTGATCATCGAACCGCCCGCCGATTTCCGGGCGCGGAGCGAGCGCGAGGCGCGCGCGCACCTGGACGACGTGCAGGCGGCCGCGAAGGCGGCCGGCGTCGTCTGCGACAGCTGGACCAGCGTGCATCCGTCGCCGTACCTCGGCATCATCGAGGCAGCCGAACGCGGTGGCTGCGACGTGATCTTCATGGCGTCGCACGGACGCCGCGGGCTCGGCAGTCTGCTGATCGGCAGCGAAACGCAGCGCGTGCTGACCCATACGAAAATTCCGGTGATCGTCTATCGGTAGCCGCGGCGCCGTGTAGGGCCGCGCGGGCGGCGGCACGGCAGCGCCGCTGAAAAAAGGCGCGCCGGACGAAGCCGGCGCGCGTCGTTGCTGGCGGCCGCAGGCCGCGCGGCGGGTCGCACGGGTCACCGCGCGCCAGCCGTCTCCTCCCTGATTGTTGTCCCATGCCGCCGATGCCGCGCCGTCGCAGGACGGGCGGGCATCGGCGTGACGCTTGCTTTCACGTGTTATGCGACCTTCTTGCCGTCGAAGAACTGTTCGTCTTCGGTCGAGCCGTGCAGCGCGGTCGTCGAGGCTTCGCGCTCGACCGTCTGCGTGACCGCGTCGAAGTAGCCGGTGCCGACTTCGCGCTGATGCTTGACGGCCGTGAAGCCCTTGTCCGCCGCCGCGAATTCGGCCTGTTGCAGTTCGACGAACGCGCTCATCTGCGTGCGGGCATAGCCGTGCGCGAGGTTGAACATCGAGTAGTTCAGCGCATGGAAGCCGGCCAGCGTGATGAACTGGAACTTGTAGCCCATCGCGCCGAGCTCCTTCTGGAACTTCGCGATCGTCGCATCGTCGAGGTTCTTCTTCCAGTTGAACGACGGCGAACAGTTGTACGACAGCATCTTGCCCGGGAACTGCTTGTGGATCGCTTCCGCGAATTTCTTCGCGTACTCGAGATCCGGCTTGCCCGTTTCGCACCAGACGAGATCGGCGTACGGCGCATAGGCGAGGCCGCGCGAGATCGCCTGCCCAATGCCCGGCTTCGTCCGGAAGAAGCCTTCGACCGTGCGCTCGCCCGTCAGGAACGGCTTGTCGTTGTCGTCGATGTCGGATGTGATCAGGTCCGCCGCTTCGGCGTCGGTCCGCGCGACCAGCACGGTCGGCGTGCCCATCACGTCGGCCGCCAGACGCGCCGCCGACAGTTTCGCGACCGCTTCGCGCGTCGGCACGAGCACCTTGCCGCCCATGTGGCCGCACTTCTTCACCGACGCGAGCTGGTCCTCGAAGTGGACGCCCGATGCGCCTGCCTCGATCATCGCCTTCATCAGTTCGAACGCGTTCAGCACGCCGCCGAAGCCGGCTTCCGCATCGGCAACGATCGGCGCGAAGAAGTCGACGTAGCCTTCGTCGCCCGGGTTCTTGCCTTCGGACCACTGGATCTGGTCGGCACGCGTGAGCGTGTTGTTGATGCGCTTGACGACGAGCGGCACCGAGTTCGCCGGGTACAGCGACTGGTCCGGGTACATTTCGCCCGCCACGTTCGCGTCGCCGGCCACCTGCCAGCCGGACAGGTAGATTGCCTTGAGGCCGGCCTTCACCTGCTGCATCGCCTGATTGCCGGTCAGCGCGCCGAGTGCGTTGACGAACGGCTCTTCGTTGATGAGGCTCCACAGCTTTTCCGCGCCGCGCTTGGCTAGCGTGTGCTCGACGACGATCGAGCCGCGCAGGCGAACCACGTCCTCAGCCGTGTAGCTGCGCTTGGTACCCTTCCAGCGTGGATCGGTTTCCCATTGCTTTTGCAGTTCCTGTGCCTGTTGCTGTCGCGACATGATGAGCTCCTTGATGCGATGTGTTGCCAGATCGGTCGAATCGGATGGTACTGATGCCGTTCTCGAAACGGGGGCAGGGTGTGCGCCGTTTTCGGGAAGTCTTGTATAAGAGTTTAGGCAAACCAATCGGAGCAAAACAGGGGCTGGCTCAGGAAGTTTTAAACTTTTTAATTGTTATTAATCAATGTGTTGCACATTCTATTTCGCAATGGGAAACGATTTTTCCCATCTCGCAATTGTAAGGTTGTGCCGCGCAGCATGATTTTTTACGACTCAAAAAAATTTTCCGTATCGTGAAATCTGGCGCGGGACGAAAAAAAACCGGCGCGGGTGCGCCGGTCTGCCGGATGGGCGGGGCGGCGCGGGGCCGCCCGGGCGTGCTTACGACGCCGAATTGCTGCGACGCGGGCCGCCGCTGCGCTGGCCGTCGCGACGCGGGCCGCCATCACGGCTGCCGCCCGGCTTGCCGCTCCAGCCGCCGCCATTGCCGCCGCCGTAGCTGCGGCCGTTGCCGCCATGACCGCCGCCCGGCTTGCCGCCGAAACGACGACCGCCGTTACCGCCGCCCGGACGGCCGCGGCCGCCGGTGCCGCGATCGTTGCGCGGGGGTGCCTTGCGCGGCTCGAAGCCTTCGATCACGTTGACCGGCAGCGGCGAACGCACGAAGCGCTCGATGCGCTTGAGCGCGCCTTGTTCGGCGTGGTGCACGAGGCTCACCGCGGTGCCCGAACGGCCGGCACGGCCCGTACGGCCGATACGGTGCACGTAGTCTTCCGCGAACTTCGGCAGGTCGTAGTTGAAGACGTGCGTGATGCCCGGGATGTCGATGCCGCGGGCCGCGACGTCGGTCGCGACCAGCACGCGCACGCGGCGCTCGCGCAGCGCACGGATGGTGCGGTTGCGCGCGCCCTGCGGCAGGTCGCCGTGCAGCGCGGCCGACTGGAAGCCGGCGTCGGCGAGACGGCCGGCGAGTTGGTCGGCGTCGATCTTGGTCGCCGTGAAGATGATCGCCTGGTCGAGCGCGTCGTCGCGCAGCAGGTGATCGAGCAGACGATCCTTGTGATCGCGGTCGTCGACGTAGTGGACGGTCTGCGCGATGTTCGCGCGCGACTCGATCTTCGCCGTGATCTCGATGCGCTCCGGATCCTTCAGCAGGCGGCTCGTCAGCGAACCGATCTTGCCGTCGAGCGTGGCCGAGAACAGCATCGTCTGGCGCGACTCGGGCGTCGCGGCGACGATCGTCTCGATGTCGTCGATGAAGCCCATGTCGAGCATGCGGTCGGCTTCGTCGAGCACGAGCATCTTCAGTTCGGACAGGTCGATACGGCCGCGCTCGAGGTGGTCGAGCAGGCGGCCCGGCGTGGCGACCAGGATCTCGGGGTTCTTCGCGAGCAGCATCAGCTGCTGGCCGTAGGCGACGCCGCCGAGGATGCTGACCGTACGCAGACGCTTCAGGTGCTTGCCGTAAGTCGACGCGGCCGTGGTGACCTGCATCGCGAGTTCACGGGTCGGCGTCAGCACGAGCAGGCCCGGGCGGGCGACGGGTTGCGGGCGGCGCGCACGGCGGTCGCCCTGGTTCGGTTCACGCGGCGCACGCGGTTGCTGCGCCTGCGTCTTCTGAAGCTGCGCGAACCGTTCGATCGCGGGCAGCATGAATGCGGCCGTCTTGCCCGAACCGGTCGGGCTCGACACCAGCAGGTCACGGCCGGCGATGCCGGCCGGAATCGCGCGCTGCTGGACCGGCGTCGGCTTGGCGTAGCCGGCGGCCTGCAGCGCGGAGACGATCTCCGGCGACAACCCGAGCGACGCGAAAGTCGGCTCGTCCGACGCCGGTTCGACCGCGGCCGGTGCGGCGGCGTTCTCGAGACCGAGCGCCTGGTCGGCGATCGCGTTGAGCGGGCTGGAGTTGATGCTCGAAGTCATAACAATCCTTGAAACACAGTGGGTGAAACGTCGGCGCCAATCGCGCATACCCAAGTCGTCGGATTCAGCGAGCAAATCGGGAAACGGGTGCAATCCGCCGAACCGTCGGCGGATGAGGCATTAGAAGCTGTTTTGGGTGCGGCGCGCTTCTGGAGCGGGGCCGCCAGCCTGATAAGTGACGACCGCGAGGGTCGAAGCAGGAGGGGACAGGTTCTAAACCGGATTGGAGCTTAACGCTACGAGGCGTCGGGCCGGAACGGCTTGCGAGCCGAGCGCGGGAGATGACGCAGCCAGCATTATAAAGATATTTGCTGCGCTGCGCCACTGATTTGATTGCCTATTGCGGCGGGCGGGGCAGGTCAGGACGCCGTGCCGTTCTTCAGCGATTCGACGAGCTCGATGTATTGCTGCTTCGCCGCATCCTGGGTCGTGCCTTTCAGGGCTTCCCATGCGTCGTACTTGTACTTGCCGACGATATCGGTGAAGCCGGGCTTGTCGCCGTGCGCGTCGCCGTCGGTCGCCTGCTTGAAGAGCGCGTACAGGCGCAGCAGCGTCAGGTTGCCCGGTCGCTCGGTCAGTTGCTTGACGTCGATCTGGGCCTGGTCGAATTGGGCGGTGAGTTCGCTCATCGTGTGTCTCCGTAAGGGTTTCAAGTCGGCCGATCTTAACAAGCGCCGCGCCGCGCGGGGTCGAGCGATCCTTCCAAACCGCCAGCCGGGCGGCGTGCGCAACGCGATCGGGTCCGATCGCCCGTGGGAGCGGGGCGCCGCATTACAATGTCGGCCATGACGCAAACAGTGCTCCTCGCCATCGATACGTCGACCGAATACTGCTCGGTCGCGCTGCTGCGCTCGGCTTCGGCCGATGACGCCGTTTCCACCCCGCAAACCTGGGTCCGCCACGAGCTGACGGGCGCCGTGTCGAGCACGCGCGTGCTGCCGGCCATCCAGGAACTCTTCGCCGAATCGGGCCTCACGTTCGCCGATTGCGACGCGATCGCGTTCGGCGCGGGCCCCGGCTCGTTCACCGGGTTGCGTACCGCGACCGGCATTACCCAGGGGCTCGCGTTCGGGCGGGGGCTGCCGGTCGTGCCGGTCGGCACGCTGCTCACGTGTGCCGAGCATGCGCGACTGCGCGCGCCCGGCACGACGCGCGTGCTGGCCGCGCTCGATGCGCGGATGGACGAAGCGTACTGGGCCGATTTCGCGTGGGACGACCAGGCAGGCGACTGGCGAACGTTGCATCCGGCGTCGCTCGATGCGCCGGGCGCCGTCGGCGTGCCCGACGCGCCGTTCACGCTCGCGGGCAACGCGGCGGCCGCATTCGGCGCGCAGCTGCCGGCCGGGGCCGCCGCGGCCGTGATCGACGGCGACGCGCTGCCGCATGCGCTGGCGGTCGCGCATGCCGCGCTGCGGGCGTTCCGCGCCGGCCGTACGGTGCCGGCCGACCAGGCTGCACCGGAGTACGTGCGCGACAAGGTCGCGCAGACCACCGCCGAGCGCATCGCGGCCCGCGCCGCGCAGACGGGCGGAGCGAAAGGATGACGGGCGTATTGTTGAGCGACCGCTATCTGTCGCCGATGACGGATACCGATCTCGATGAAGTCGTCGCGATCGAGCAGGTCGCGTACGAATTCCCGTGGAGCCGCGGCAATTTCGAGGATTCGCTGCGCAACGGCTATTTCGGCGTGTGCCTGCGGCACGTGACGGGCGCGCTCGTCGGCTATTGCGTGCTGATGCCGGTCATCGACGAGATGCACCTGCTGAACTTGTGCGTCGCCCCGGCGGCCCAGCAGTCGGGCGCGGGCCTCGCGCTGCTGCGCGAAGCCGTGCGCATCTCGCGCGCCGAACGGCTCGACGGCGTGCTGCTCGAGGTGCGGCCGTCCAATCCGCGCGCGATCCATCTGTACGAGCGCTTCGGCTTCGTGACGATCGGCCGGCGCAAGAACTACTATCCGGCGCGGCATCGCAGCCGGGAGGACGCGATCGTGATGCGTCTGACGCTGAACAAGGACGAAGGGGACGCGCATGGCGTGGGCTGAAGCAGCGCTCGAGGAAATGGGGCTCGCGCAAATATGGGTGCGGCGCGGGCAGCGTGCGGAAGGCGATGAAGCGGGCGCTACGCCGACGGCTGCGTCCGGCGCGGGGGGCGAGGTGTCCGCCGTTGCGACCGCAACCGTCGCGGCAACGCCTCGGCCGGTCGCGGAACAGCCTCGCGACACGCAGCCGCCTGCGACGCGTGCGATCGCACGTGACGATACGCCGCCGGTCGGCGCAACCGCACGCAATGCGGCACCGGCGGGCGAGGCCGGTTCGGCCGCCCGTGTCGCGAGCGATGACGACCGCGTGCCCACCACGCCCGCACCGGCCGCTGCCGCGGACGACATGCCGCCCGTCACCGAGGACGATTTCGCCTGGTTCGACGCGGCGCCGCCCGGCGATCCGCTGCCGCCGGCAGAATCGCGTCCCGCCGCAACCCCGGTGGCGATGCTCGACTGGGATGCGCTGGCCGACCGCGTTGCCGGCTGCACGAGCTGCCGCCTGTGCGAGAAGCGCACCAATACCGTGTTCGGTGTCGGCGATCGCGAGGCGGACTGGATGCTGATCGGCGAGGCGCCGGGCGAGAACGAGGACAAGCAGGGCGAGCCGTTCGTCGGCCAGGCCGGCAAGCTGCTCGACAACATGCTGCAGTCGCTTGCGCTCAAGCGCGGCGACAACGTCTACATCGCGAACGTGATCAAGTGTCGCCCGCCGGGCAACCGCAATCCGGAACCGGACGAGGTCGCGCGCTGCGAGCCGTACCTGCAGCGCCAGGTCGCGCTCGTGAAGCCGAAGCTGATCGTCGCGCTCGGCCGTTTCGCCGCGCAGACGCTGCTGAAGACGGACGCGAGCATTGCCTCGCTGCGCGGCCGCGTGCACACGTATGAAGGCGTGCCGGTGATCGTTACCTATCACCCGGCGTACCTGCTGCGCAGCCTGCAGGACAAGTCGAAGGCGTGGGCCGACCTGTGCCTGGCGCGCGACACGTTCCAGCGGCCGGAGGGTGACGACGCGAACGGGCCGGCCGGACGATGACGCGCGGCGCGGCGTTCGCGTTCGTCGATACGCTGCACGATGCCGCGGTCCGCGATCTGGGCTGGCTTCTCGCGAGCCCGAGCCTGCTCACCGCGGCGCCCGGCGCGCCGCTCGCGCATCCGTGGTCGAGCGCTGTCGAGCGGGTGGCCGTCGAAGCGTGGCTCGTCGCGCTCGATGCCGCGCCGGCGCCGCTGCACCGCGCACTCGACGGGCTGCGGCCCGTGCGACTCGGCCGCTATGCCGAATGCCTGCTCGAGTATTTCCTCACGCACGGGCCGTCGCTGCGGCTCGTCGCCGCCAATCTGCCGCTGCGCAGCAACGGCAAGACGCTCGGCGAAGTCGATTTCCTCGTCGATGCGCCGGGCGGGCAGCGCCTGCACTGGGAACTCGCGGTGAAGTGCTATCTGTGCGCGCCGGTGGACGGCGACGCAACGCTCGCGGATTTCGTCGGGCCGAATCTTGTCGACCGCCTCGACCGCAAGCGCAGCCGGTTGCTCGAGCATCAATTGCGGCTGAGCGATCGCCACGGGTTCGCGCTGCTCGGCTACGGCGCGCCGTCCGATGCACAGATGTTCATCAGGGGCTGGCTGTTCTATCCACACGGCGTGCCGCTGCCGCCGGTGGCTGCAGAAATCGCGGCCGATCATCCGCGCGGGTTCTGGCTCACGCATGCGCAGTGGCCGGCCTGGGCGGCCGCGCAACCCGGTGGAGCGGCGTGGAACGTGCTGCCGCGGCTGGCGTGGCTCGCGCCGCGGCGGGCGGCGGTGGACGCCGCGCCCGAAGCGCTGGCGCAGTCGCTCGCGCTGCCGTCCGTATTGACGGCGCGCCAGGCGCCTGCCTTGATCGGTGTGCATCGACAGGACCGCGACGGCGTATGGCGGGAGACGGCACGCGGCTTCATCGTCCCGGACGACTGGCCGGCGCGTGCGCGGGCGTTCGCCGCGCAGGACCACTGACGCCGCGTCAGCCGGCGCTTACCACCAGCGATGGAAGTGATGGACGGGGCCGACGCCGTGGCCGACGTCGAGCTGACCACTCGCGGCGATCGCGCCGGTCAGATAGGCTTTTGCTTCGCGCACCGCGCTCTCGAGATCGGGCTGTTGCGGCAGCAGCGCGGCGATCGCCGACGACAGCGTGCAGCCGGTGCCATGCGTATTGCTGACCGGCACGCGCGCACCGTCGAACCGCACCGTATGCGCCGCGTCGACGAGCCAGTCGGGGCTCGCGGCGGCATCGGGCAGATGGCCGCCCTTCATCAGCACGGCGCGCGCACCGGTCTTCAGCAGCAGTTGACCTTGCCGGACCATCTCGTCTTCGGTCGTCGCGGGCGTATCGCCGAGCAGGGCGGCCGCTTCGGGCAGGTTCGGCGTGACGACGGTCGCGAGCGGCAGCAGCGCGTCGCGCAACGCGTCGACCGCATCGGGCGCGAGCAGCGCATGCGAGCTCTTCGAGATCATCACCGTGTCGAGCACGACGAAGCGCGGCGCATGGCGCCGCAGCGCGTCGGCCACCGCGTGCACGATCGCCGCGTTCGCGAGCATGCCGATCTTGACCGCGTCGATGCGGATGTCGTCGAACACCGCGTCGAGCTGCGCGGTCACGAACGCGGCGTCCGGCGCGTGCACGCCGGTCACGCCGCGCGTGTTCTGCGCGGTCAGCGCGGTGATCACGCTCGCGCCGTACGCGCCGAGCGCGGAGAAGGTCTTGAGGTCGGCCTGGATGCCCGCGCCGCCGCCCGAGTCGGAGCCGGCGATCGTCAGGACGTTGGGTATCGGGTGCGTCATGATGGCAAGGCGCCGGTTCGAATACCGGCGCCGACGGACGAAAACGGGAAGTGTAGCGTCAGTGCCGCGATTCGCCGATCAGCGCGACCGAGTCGAACTGACGCTGGTTCGCCTGGTGGCGGCGCATCACGAGCCACATCGTCAGGCAGACGAACGTGCCGAACAGCACGATCACGACGCCGACCGGCACGTCGAGCCAGACCAGCACCGCATACAGGCACAGCATCACGAGCACCGACAGGTTCTCGTTGAAATTCTGCACCGCGATCGAGTGGCCGGCCGACAGCAGCACGTGGCCGCGATGCTGCAGCAGTGCGTTCATCGGAACCACGAAGTAGCCGGACAGCGCGCCGACGCAGATCAGGAAGATGTACGCGACGATCAGGTACGCCGGCAGGCGCAGGTGGCCGAAGTGCACGGCCCAGTGCGACGGGAACAGGTCACGCGTGTAGAACGCCATCAGCATGACCGCGATGCCCATGATGATGCCGACGGGCAGCACGGTGAGCGACTTCTTCAGCGGGATCCGCGCGGCGGCGGCGATCGCGCCGCCCGCGACACCGACCGCGACCACCGCCTGCAGGATCGCGCCTTCGGACAGCGACATGTTGAGCGAGACTTCGGCCCACTTCAGCACGATGAACTGCAGCGTCGCGCCGGCGCCCCAGAACAGCGTCGTGACCGCGAGCGAGATCTGGCCGAGCTTGTCGCGCCAGAGCACCATGAAGCAGTCGGCGAAGTCGGTGAGGAGCTTGACCGGGCCACGCTCCTGCTTCGGGTAGCGCGCGCCCGTATCGGGGATCCGCAGGTTGAAGATGGCGGCGATCACGTAGATCGCCATGATGATCACCATCGCCGCTTCGGCGGGCGTGGCGATCCAGGCTGGCGTGTGCGCGATCACGTGCGACGCGATGTGCGGGCTGATCAGCGCGCCGCCGAGCACGGTGCCGAGGATGATCGAGCTGACGGTCGTGCCTTCGATCCAGCCGTTCGCGGCGACGAGCCTGTCGGCCGGCAGCAGCTCGGTCAGAATGCCGTATTTCGCGGGCGAGTAGGCCGCGGCGCCGAAGCCGACGATCCCGTATGCGATCAGCGGATGAGCGCCGAGCAGCATGATCAGGCAGCCGACCACCTTGATCGAGTTGGTGATGAACATCACTCGGCCCTTCGGGCGCGAGTCGGCGAACGCACCGACATACGCCGCCAGCACCACGTAGGACAACACGAAGAACAGCTTGAGCAGCGGTGTCATCCAGTTGGGGGCGTGGAGGTCTTTCAGCAGGGCGATGGCGGCGATGAGAAGCGCATTGTCGGCCAACGACGAGAAAAACTGCGCGGCCATGATGGTGTAAAAACCTTTTTTCATCTGATGCGATGCTTTCGTCGCTGCGGCAGGGCCGCGTAGGCCGCCTGGTATGCGATCGGCTTATTCCGTTCGAAATGGGTTGTGCGCACGGCTTTATAACACGAAAATACGGCAATTCGGACTAGCAAGATTCCCCGATCGTTCCGCAAATTGTCGGCTTCGGTGCTCAAAAGGCGCGGTAAGCTGATGATTCGCAAGCGTCTTTACGTAAATTTCCCATGCCGCGCCCGATCTCCGCCACCATCCACACCGCCGCTCTCGCGAACAATCTCTCCGTCGTCCGCCGATTTGCCGGCCCGTCCAAGGTCTGGGCGGTCGTCAAGGCCAACGCGTACGGCCACGGTCTCGCGCGCGTGTTTCCCGGCCTGCGCGGCACCGACGGCTTCGGCCTGCTCGACCTCGACGAGGCCGTGAAGCTGCGCGAGCTCGGCTGGGCCGGCCCGATCCTGCTGCTCGAAGGGTTCTTCCGCTCGACCGACATCGACGTGATCGACCGCTACAGCCTCACGACCACCGTCCACAACGACGAACAGATGCGGATGCTGGAGACGGCGCGGTTGTCGAAGCCGGTCAACGTGCACCTAAAGATGAACAGCGGGATGAACCGGCTCGGCTACGTGCCGGAGAAATACCGCGCCGCGTGGGAGCGCGCCCGCGCGTGCCCCGGCATCGGCCAGATTACGTTGATGACCCATTTTTCGGACGCGGACAACGAGCGCGGTGTGGCCGAGCAGCTCGCGACGTTCGAGCGCGGTGCGGAAAACATTGCCGGTGCGCGCAGTCTCGCGAATTCGGCTGCCGTGCTGTGGCATCCGGATACGCACTTCGACTGGGTGCGCCCGGGGATTGTGCTGTACGGCGCGTCGCCGTCGGGGCTGTCGGCCGACATCGCCGACACGGGCCTGAAGCCCGCGATGACGCTCGCGTCCGAGCTGATCGCCGTGCAGACGATCGCGAAGGGGCAGGCTATCGGCTACGGCTCGACGTTCTCCGCGCAGGCGCAGATGCGCATCGGCGTCGTCGCGTGCGGCTATGCGGACGGCTATCCGCGCGTCGCGCCCGAAGGCACGCCGGTGATCGTCGACGGCATCCGCACGCGGATCGTCGGCCGCGTGTCGATGGACATGATTACCGTCGACCTGACGCCGTGCCCGCAGGCCGGCGTCGGCGCGCGGGTCGAGCTGTGGGGCGACGCGCTGCCGATCGACGACGTCGCGCGCCATTGCGGGACCATCGGCTATGAACTGATGTGCGCGGTCGCCGGCCGCGTGCCGGTGCGCGCGGAATAAGGGCAGCACGCGTGGCAAAACAGAAAACCGTCTACGTCTGCAGCGAGTGCGGCGGACAAACCCCGAAGTGGCAGGGGCAATGCCCGTCGTGCCAGGCCTGGAACACGCTCGTCGAATCGGTCGCCGAGTCTCCGGCCGCCCATCGCTTCCAGTCGCTCGCGAAACGGGCGCCCGTGCAGCGGCTCGTCGACATCGAGGCGGCCGACGTGCCGCGCTTCTCCACCGGCATCGGCGAATTTGACCGCGTGCTGGGCGGCGGGCTGGTGCCGGGCGGCGTCGTGCTGATCGGCGGCGATCCGGGCATCGGCAAGTCGACGCTGTTGCTGCAGTCGCTCGCGGACATCGCGAGCGAGCGTCGTGCACTCTATATCAGCGGCGAGGAATCGGCCGCGCAGATCGCGTTGCGCGCGCAACGGCTCGCGCTGCTCGACGGCGGCGCGCCGGCGGCCGAGTTGAAGCTGCTCGCCGAAATCCAGCTCGAGAAGATCCAGGCCGCGATCGATGCGGAACGGCCGGACGTTGCCGTCATCGACTCGATCCAGACCGTCTATTCCGAAGCGCTGACGTCGGCGCCCGGTTCGGTGGCCCAGGTGCGCGAGTGCGCGGCGCAGCTCACGCGCATCGCGAAGCAGTCCGGCACCGCGATCATCATGGTCGGACACGTGACGAAGGAGGGCAACCTCGCCGGCCCGCGCGTGCTCGAGCACATTGTCGACACTGTGCTGTATTTCGAAGGCGACACCCATTCGTCGTTCCGGCTCGTGCGCGCGTTCAAGAACCGCTTCGGTGCGGTCAACGAACTCGGCGTGTTCGCGATGACCGAGCGCGGGCTGCGCGGTGTCGCGAATCCGTCCGCGCTGTTCCTGTCGCAGCACGAGCAGGTCGTGCCGGGTTCCTGCGTGCTCGTCACGCAGGAGGGCACACGCCCGCTGCTCGTCGAAATCCAGGCGCTCGTCGATACGGCCCACGTGCCGAACCCGCGCCGGCTCGCGGTCGGCCTCGAGCAGAACCGGCTCGCGATGCTGCTCGCGGTGCTGCACCGTCATGCGGGCATCGCGTGTTTCGATCAGGACGTGTTTCTGAACGCGGTGGGCGGCGTGAAGATCACCGAACCGGCCGCCGACCTCGCGGTGCTGCTCGCGATCCATTCGTCGATGCGCAACAAGGCGCTGCCGAAGGGCCTGATCGTATTCGGCGAAGTGGGGCTGGCGGGCGAGATCCGGCCGTCGCCGCGTGGCCAGGAACGGCTGCGCGAGGCGGCGAAGCTTGGTTTCACCGCAGCGCTGATCCCGAAGGCGAATGCGCCAAAACAGCCGATCGAAGGGCTGAACGTGATGGCCGTCGAGCGGATCGAGCAGGCGATCGACCGCGTGCGCGATCTCGAATGACCGTGGTGGCCGGCACCCGCGCGTGCCGGCCGGCCGCGATCTGTCGCGTAATTCGTTGTAAAGAATATGTAGGCTGATGTAACCTGCCGGACATCGCTTTTCCCTATCCTTTGCCGGATTGTCGAACCGCGCAATGCGAAGGGAACCTATGTTCAAACAGTATGGGGAAACGCCGGGCGGACGCAGTTACAACCTGCGCGGCTGCCGCGTGTCGGAGCCGATCGTTCAGCCGTGGGGCGGTGGATGCCGAATCGTCGAGTGGATCGACGACGAAGGGCGCATCGCGCGCCGGGTCGTGTCCGAGGACGTGACGGAAGCGGAGGTTGCCGCGGCGATCCGCCGGCCGACCGAAGGGCGGCGTCACCTGATGGACGACGACGAGCAGATGCCGCGCGATACGTTGCCGCGGCGTTGAGCGGGTGGCGGGGCTGACGAACGGCCGACGCGACAACGGCGAACGCGACAATAACGACAAGGCCGGGCCTGAGTGCCCGGCCTTGTCGTTTCCGGGCCCGGCGCAACCGGGCGGTGCGTCGGGCGTTGACGCATCCCGGGGGTGCCGCGCGTGGCAGATGAAGCGATCGGCCGACGGCGCCCGGGCCGTGGTCAGCCGATCTGCTCGAGCTCTTCCTGCACGGCGAGCCAGTCCGCCTCGACGGTTTCGAGCCGGGTATTGACCTCACCGAGCTTGCGGATCGCGTCGGTCAGTTCCGTCTTGCGCGCGGCCTCGTAGCTCGCCGGATCGGCGACGAACGCGTCGAGGCGAGCCTTCTCCGCGTGCAATGTTTCCATTTCCTTTTCGAGCTTCGTGATGCGGTTCTGCAGCGGTTTCTTCAACTGCGACAACCGCTGGCGCTCCTCGGCCGCCTGACGTTTCTGATCCTTGCGGTTGACGCCCGGATCCACATCCGCTGCCGCCGCGCTGTCGGCCTTCGCGGCCGCGCGTTGCTCGGCCGCATGCTGCAGGAGCCAGTCGCGGTAATCGTCGAGATCGCCGTCGAACGGCTGCAGACGGTGTTTCGCGACGAGCATGAACTGGTCGGTGGTCGCGCGCAGCAGGTGGCGGTCGTGCGAGACGAGGATCAGCGTGCCTTCGAACTGCGCGAGCGCCATCGTCAGCGCGTGACGCGTTTCGAGGTCGAGGTGGTTGGTCGGCTCGTCGAGCAGCAGCAGGTTCGGCTTCTGCCAGATGATCAGCGCGAGCGCGAGCCGCGCTTTCTCGCCACCCGAGAACGGGCCGACCGGGCTCGTCGCCATGTCGCCCGAGAAATTGAAGCCGCCGAGGAAATCGCGCAGTTCCTGCTCGCGCGTATCGGGGGCGAGCCGGGCGAGATGCGCGAGCGGCGAATCGTCCTCGCGCAGCGTTTCGAGCTGGTGCTGCGCGAAATAGCCGATCGTCAGCCCCTTGCCGTCGCGCACGTGGCCCGACAGCGGCGCGAGCGTGCCGGCCAGCGTCTTGATCAGCGTCGACTTGCCCTGGCCGTTCGCGCCGAGCAGGCCGATGCGCTGGCCGTTCTGGATCGACAGCGCCACGCGTTCGACGATCGGGATGTCCGTGCCGTCGTCGGCGTGGTAGCCGCAGCGGACGTCCTCCATCACCATCATCGGATTCGGCGCGGCATCGGGCGTGCGGAACTCGAACGTGAACGGCGATGCGATGTGCGCGGGCGCGATCAACTCCATTTTCTCGAGCGCCTTCATCCGGCTTTGCGCCTGCTTGGCCTTGGTCGCCTTGGCCTTGAAGCGGTCGACGAAGCTCTGCAGGTGCTCGATCGTCTTCTGCTGCTTTTCGTATGCGCTTTGCTGCAGCGCCAGTTGTTGCGCGCGCAGCACTTCGAATTGCGAGTAATTGCCGCCGTAGCGCTTCACCTGGCGATTTTCCAGATGCAGCGTGACGTTGCAGATCGAGTCGAGGAATTCGCGGTCGTGCGAGATCACGACGAGCGTGCCAGCGTAGCGGTGCAGCCAGTCTTCGAGCCAGACGATCGCGTCGAGGTCGAGGTGGTTGGTCGGTTCGTCGAGCAGCAGCAGGTCGGAGCGGCACATCAGCGCCTGCGCGAGGTTCAGCCGCATGCGCCAGCCGCCGGAGAAGCTGGCGACCGATTCGCGCGTCTGCGCGAGCGTGAAGCCGAGGCCGAGCAGCAGTGCTTCGGCGCGCGCCGGCGCGGTGTAGCCGTCGGCGTCGGCGAAGGCCGCATGTGCGTCGGCCTCGGCTGCGCCGTCATGCGCGGCCGAGGCGGCGGCGATGCGCGCTTCGATCTCGCGCAGCGCGGTGTCGCCGTCGAGCGTGTAGTCGAGCGCCGAGCGGTCGACGGCGGGCGTTTCCTGCGACACGTGGGCGATCCGCCACGACGGCGGCATCGCGAAATCGCCGGCGTCGGAATGCAGCTCGCCGCGCAGGACCGAGAACAGCGTCGATTTGCCGGCGCCGTTCGCGCCGATCAGGCCGGCCTTTTCGCCGGGATTGAGCACGAACGAGGCCGACTCGAACAGCGGCTTGGTGCCGCGCGCAAGGCTGAACTGATTGAAACGGATCACGGCGGGAATGACTGACCAAAACCGCTATTCTAGACTGCGCGCGCGTCGCCCCGGATATCGGCCGTTCGGCAGGTGCCGCAACGGCACAATTTGGCCTAGACTCCACCTCGATCCGGTTTCGTAAAAGGAGTGCCCGATGTCCACCCTGTATTCGTTCAGCGCAGAGACGCTCGCCGGTGAGCCGGCGTCGCTCGATGCGTACCGCGGCAAGGTGCTGCTGATCGTCAATACCGCGAGCGAGTGCGGTTTCACGCCGCAGTATGCGGGCCTGCAGAAGCTGTACGACCAGTACGCGGCGCGCGGTTTCTTCGTGCTCGGCTTCCCGTGCAACCAGTTCGGCAAGCAGGAGCCGGGCGACGCCGCGCAGATCGGCGCGTTCTGCGAGCGCAACTACGGCGTCACGTTCCCGATGTTCGCGAAGATCGACGTGAAGGGCGACCACGCGCATCCGTTGTACCGCTACCTGACCGACGAGGCGCCCGGCATCCTCGGCCTCAAGGCGATCAAGTGGAATTTCACGAAATTCCTGATCGACCGTGACGGGCGGATCGTCAAGCGCTATGCGCCGTCGACGAAGCCCGAGGACATCGCCGCGGATATCGACAAGCTGCTGTAACGCCGAGAAGCGGCGGGGGGGAGCTGTTCGGACCGAGCGGGCAGTGGCGGCCGCGCCGAGCCGAATCCCGCGAAAGCATGTGCCGTCATCCAGGCAGCGCACGTTCGGCGCTCGCGCGGCCGCTACAGGATCGGCGCGAACAGGCGCGCGACGTGCATCGCGATGCGTCGCCACGCGGGCGAGTGCCGATACTCGTTCGCATCGACTTCGTAGGCCAGTGCGAAATCGGCGTCGAGCATGGTCTCGACCTCGTCGGCGAACGTGCGATCGACGGTCAGCACCATGATTTCGAAGTTGAGCCGGAACGAACGGTTGTCGAGATTCGCGCTGCCGATCGCGGCGGCGACGCGGTCGATCAGCACGACCTTCTGGTGCAGGAAGCCGGGCCGGTAGCGGAACACCTTGACGCCCGCGTCGACGAGATCGCGCGCATAGAGCCTGGACGCCTCGAACACGACGTAGTGGTCGCGCCGGCTCGGGATCAGGATGCGCACGTCGACGCCGCGCATCACTGCGAGCTTCAGCGCGGCGATCACCGCTTCGTCGGGTACGAGATACGGCGTCGTGATCCAGATCCGTTCGCGCGCGGCGTTGATCGCCTCGACGAAGAACAGCGAGCCGGTTTCCTGTTTGTCGGCCGGCCCCATCGGCACGGCGAGGCAATGCATCGCGTCGTCGGGCAGCGCCTCCGGCGGCGTGGCGAGCGTCGGCAGCGTCTGCGTGGCCCAGTGCCAGTCTTCGGCGAACACGTACTGAATGCTGGCCACCACGGGGCCGCGGATCTCGATATGGGTGTCGCGCCACGGCGACAGGCGCCGGTTCGCGCCGAGATATTCGACGCCGACGTTGAGGCCGCCGACGAACGCGCGATTGCCGTCGACGACGACGATCTTCCGATGGTTGCGGAAGTTGAGCTGGAAGCGGTTGACGAACTTGCGGTGGGTCGCGAACGGATGGACCTCGACGCCGCCACGGCGCAGCGTGTCGACGTAGCTGTGCGGCAGGTCGAAGCTGCCGATGCTGTCGTACAGCAGGTAGCAGCGCACGCCGGCCGCCGCGCGGGCGAGCAGCGCGTCGCGCAGCATCTGGCCGAGCGCGTCGTCGCGCACGATGAAGAACTGGACGATTACGTAGTCGCGCGCGGCGTCGATCGCCGACAGGATCGCCGAGAAGGTCGCGTCGCCGTTCACGAGCGTGCGCACCGCATTGCCGCCGACGAACGGCATTCCGCCCAGCCGCGTAAGCGCGAGCACGGCGGCCCGGCCGATCGCGTCGGCGGCCGGCCCGTCGGTTGCGTTCGCATCGGGCCACGGCGCGCGCGGTGTGTGCGTGCGTAGCGCTTCCATCTCGTGGCGCCGAGCGTCGACGTAGCCGGAGAACTTGCTGCGGCCGAGGAACAGATAGGGAATGAGCGTCAGGTACGGCATCGCGGCGAGCGATACCGCCCACGCGATCGCGCCTTGCGACGTGCGCGTGTTCAAGATCGCGTGACACGCCGCAATGATCCCGAGCACGTGGATGGCCAGGATCAGGGTGCCGAGGTGTAACCAGTCGAGGGTCATGGGCGCGTGACGGACTCCTGAGGTCGTGCGGCGCGACAGCCGCTTACGCGCATCTTACCGAACCGTGCGGGACAGCGGTGTGCCGTACCGCACGGTTCGGTCGTGGGGTGCCGTCAGGCCTTGCGCGGCAGGTCCGACGCCTGGATCAGGAACACGGCGTCGTCGCCCGCGCTGGTGGGCAGCCACGTGAGCTCGAGGCCGCCGAACGCGGCTTCGACGTGCTCGCGCTCATTGCCGATCTCGACGACGAGCACGCCATCGTCGTGCAGCCACTTGTGCGCTTGCCCGATGATGCGTCGCACGATGTCCATGCCGTCGTCGCCGCCCGCGAGCGCCATCTCCGGCTCGTGCCGGTATTCGGGCGGGAGGGCCGCCATCGACGTTGCGTTCACGTACGGCGGATTCGTCAGGATCACGTCGTAGCGTGTGTCGGGCTCGGCGCGGAACGCGGGCAGCGGCGCGTAGAGGTCGCCGTGATGCAGCGTGATGCGTTCGTCGAGACCATAGTCGTGCACGTTGATCCTGGCGACTTCGAGTGCCTTCTCGGACAGGTCGACCGCGTCGATCTCGGCATTCGGGAACGCGCTGGCCGCGAGAATCGCGAGGCAGCCGGAGCCGGTGCACAGCTCGAGCACCGCGCCGACCTGTTCGGGATCGGCGACATACGGCTGCAGCCCGTCGTCGAGCAGCTCGCCGATGAACGAGCGCGGCACGATCACGCGCTCGTCGACGTAGAAGCGGTGGCCGTGCATCCACGCTTCATGCGTGAGATAGGCGGCCGGCACGCGGTCGGTCGCGCGTCGTTCGATCACCGCGAGCACTGCCGCGATTTCGTCGGGCAGCAGGCGAGCATCGAGGAACGGCTCGAGCGTGTCGAGCGGCAGGTCGAGCGTGTGCAGCACGAGGTAGGCGGCTTCGTCGTACGCGTTGTCCGAGCCGTGGCCGAACGCGAGCTTCGCCTTCGAGAAGCGCGTGACCGCATAGCGCAGCAGGTCGCGAACGGTTGCAAAAGGTGTCGTCATGCGAGGCTCCGTCAGGCAATCAGTTGTTCGAGCACGCGGCGGTACACGTTCTTCAGCGGGTCGACGAAGCGCACGTCGATGTGTTCGTCGATCTTGTGGATGCTGCCGTTCGGCGGGCCGAACTCGATCACCTGCGGGCAGATGCGCGCGATGAAGCGCCCGTCGGACGTGCCGCCCGTCGTCGACAGTTCGGTCGTGAGGCCGGTTTCGGCGCGGATCGCGTTCTCGAGCGCGTTCGACAGGTCGCCGCGCGGCGTGAGGAACGGCAGGCCGCTCACCGACCACTTCAGCGTGTACTCGAGGCCGTGCTTGTCGAGGATCGCATGCACGCGTGCCTGCAGGCCTTCGACGGTGCTCGCCGTCGAAAAGCGGAAGTTGAACATCAGGTCCGCGTGGCCGGGGATCACGTTGGTCGCGCCGGTGCCCGCATGCAGGTTCGACACCTGCCAGGTGGTCGGCGGGAAGTATTCGTTGCCTTCGTCCCACTGTTCGGCGGCGAGCTCGGCGAGCGCCGGCGCGAGCAGGTGGATCGGGTTCTTCGCGAGGTGCGGGTACGCGATGTGGCCCTGCACGCCCTTGACGATCAGTTCGCCCGACATCGAGCCGCGGCGGCCGTTCTTCACGACGTCGCCGAGTTCGGCGGTCGACGTCGGCTCGCCGACGATGCAGTAGTCGAGGCGTTCGCCGCGCGCTTCGAGCAGCTCGACGACCTTCACGGTGCCGTCGGTGGCCGGTCCTTCCTCGTCGCTCGTGATCAGGAACGCGATCGCGCCGCGATGGCCGGGGTGGGCCGCGACGAATTCCTCGGAGGCGACGACGAACGCCGCGAGCGACGTCTTCATGTCGGCCGCGCCGCGGCCGTACAGCTTGCCGTCGCGATGCGCGGGAATGAACGGTGGCGAAGTCCACTGCTCGAGCGGGCCGGTCGGCACGACGTCGGTGTGGCCCGCGAACGCGAGCAGCTTGCCGTCGCGGCCGTCGGTGCCGCGCTTGACGGCCCACAGGTTGGTCACGCCGTGCGACGCGATGGTCTCGCATTCGAAGCCGAGCGCAGCGAGGCGCTCGGTCATGATCTGCTGGCAATGCTGGTCGTCGGGCGTGACGGACGCGCGGGCGATCAGCTGTTCGGTAAGGGCTAGGGTGGCGGACATGGTTCGGACCACTTTCGATAAAAAATGCCGGCGCGGTGGCCGGCAGCGATGGGGCGTCGTGCGCGGCGCGGGCGCAGCGCGGGCGGCCCTAGGCGGCAAACAGGGCCGCGTACTGATCGGCCACGAAACCGAGCGATTTCACGCGGCCGTTGACGACGAGCACGGGGCGCTTGATGACCGACGGCTTGTGGATCATCAGCGCGACCGCGCCGGACTTCGTTTCCGCGGCCGCCTTCATGGCGTCGTCCAGGCCGCGCCACGTCGTGCCGCGCTTGTTCACGAGCGCGTCGAGCGACACGTCCTTCAGCCAGTCCTCGACGAGCGGTGCGCTGACGCCGAGCTTCTTGAAGTCGTGGAACTCGAACTCGACGCCGTGATCGTCGAGCCACACGCGGGCCTTCTTCACGGTGTCGCAGTTCGGAATGCCGTAGACGACCACGGTGCGCGGCTTGGCCATCAGTCGCCTCGCAGCAGCTCGTTCAGGCCGACCTTCGCGCGGGTCTTCGCGTCGACCTTCTTCACGATCACCGCGCAGTACAGGCTGTGCGAGCCGTCCTTCGACGGCAGGTTGCCGGCGACGACGACCGAGCCGGCCGGGACGCGGCCGTAGCTGACTTCACCCGTTTCGCGATCGTAGATCTTCGTGCTCTGGCCGAGGTACACGCCCATCGAGATCACCGAATTCTCCTCGACGATCACGCCTTCGACGACTTCCGAGCGCGCGCCGATGAAGCAGTTGTCTTCGATGATGACGGGGTTCGCCTGCAGCGGCTCGAGCACGCCGCCGATGCCGACGCCGCCCGACAGGTGCACGTTCTTGCCGATCTGCGCGCACGAGCCGACCGTGGCCCACGTGTCGACCATCGTGCCTTCGTCGACGTACGCGCCGATGTTGGTGTACGACGGCATCAGCACGACGTTCTTCGCGATGAACGAGCCGCGGCGCGCGATGGCCGGCGGCACGACGCGGAAGCCGCCCGCGGCGAAGTCTTCGGCCGTGTAGTTCGCGAACTTCGACGGCACCTTGTCGTAGAACTGCGAGTAGCCGCCGGCCGGCATCGGTGCGTTGTCCTCCAGGCGGAACGACAGCAGCACGGCCTTCTTCAGCCACTGGTGCACGGTCCAGTTGCCGTCGATCTTCTCGGCGACGCGCAGTGCACCCTTGTCGAGTTGCTCGATCGCATGAGCGACGGCTTCGCGGATGTCGGCGGGCGCGGCCTTCGGCGACAGCTCGGCGCGGTTTTCCCAGGCGGTATCGATGATTTGCTGAAGTTGTTGCGACATGTTCGTTTTCGCAGGAGATGAATGGAATTGATCGGGATGGACGTCTTACCGCGCGAGAGCCCGGCAGAAATCGACGATGCGTTGCGCGCCCTCGACGCATTCGGGGGTGCCCGCGACGAGCGCGATCCGGATGAAATCGCGGCCCGGATTCGTGCCGTGCGCATCGCGCGCCAGGTACGAGCCGGGCAGAACCGTCACATTATAGTCGGCGTACAGGCGGCGGGCGAACTCGGTATCCGACAGGCCGGTGCGCGCGACATTGGCCCACAGGTAGAACGCGGCGTCGGGCAGCTTCACGTCGATCACGTCGGCCAGCATCGGCGTGACCGTGCTGAACTTCTGCAGGTACAGCGCGCGGTTCTCGCGCACGTGCGCCTCGTCGTTCCACGCGGCGATGCTCGCATGCTGCCAGACCGGCGACAGCGCGGCGCCGTGGTACGTGCGGTAGAGCAGGAATTTCTTCAGCAGCGCGGCGTCGCCGGCGACGAAGCCCGAGCGCATGCCCGGCACGTTCGAGCGCTTCGACAGGCTCGACAGCATCACGAGCCGCTCGAAGCCGCGACCGAGGCGGTGCGCGGCCTCGAGGCCGCCGAGCGGCGGCGCCGCTTCGTCGAAGTAGATCTCCGAATAGCACTCGTCGGATGCGATCACGAAGCCGTGGCGGTCGGACAGCGCGAACAGCTCGCGCCAGTCGTCGAGCGTCAGCACGGCGCCCGTCGGGTTGCCCGGCGAACACACGTACAGCAACTGGGTGCGCGCCCAGACTTCCTCGGGCACGGCCGCGTAGTCGCACGCGAAGTTGCGCGCCGGGTCGCTGTTCGCGAAATAGGGTTCGGCACCGGCCAGGAGCGCCGCGCCTTCGTAAATTTGATAGAACGGATTCGGACAGAGTACGATCGCTTTCTCGCCGTCCGCGGTCGGGCGCGCGTCGATCACCGTCTGCGCGAGCGAGAACAGCGCCTCGCGCGACCCCGACACGGGCAGCACCTGCGTGGCCGGGTCGATCGCCGGCAGCCCGTAGCGGCGCTCCAGCCAGTGCGCGATCGACGTGCGCAGCGCGTCCGAGCCGGCCGTGGCCGGATATGACGCGAGGCCGTCGAGCGAAGCCACCACGGCGTCGCGGATCAGCGCCGGAGTCGGGTGCTTGGGCTCGCCGATACCGAAGCTGATCGGTTTCAGGCCGGCGGAGGGCGTCACGTCCTTGAACAGGGCGCGCAGCTTTTCGAAGGGATAGGGCTGGAGCGAGTCGAGTCGAGGGTTCACGGGCGAAGCGGCCATCGCGGCCGGTTGGAGCGAAAGGGGCGGCGCGGGTGCCGCACGGCTGCGAGCGGGCGCCGACGGCGCGCGGGTCGCAACGGACGATTATAGCGTGATGCAATGCGGTCACGGCCCGCCGGAACGGCGGCCGGGCCGGTCGAATAAAGGGTATCGAACCAAATGAATAACGCGGTACGCGGCAGCCTGCCGACGCTGGCCATCCTGATCGGCGCGTCGGTATGGGGCCTGATCTGGTATCCGCTGCGGATCCTCGCGTCGCTCGGGCTCACCGGCACGCTGGCGAGCGCGCTGACGAGCGCCGTTGCTTTCCTGTTCGTGGTGGTCGTGCGGCACCGCACGATCGCCACGCTGCGCTGGCACTGGGTGCTGCCTGGCATCGCGATTACGGCGGGCGTGACGAACCTGGGCTTCGTATGGGGCACGATCCACGGCGAAGTGCTGCGCGTGATGCTGCTGTTCTACCTGACGCCCGCTTGGACCGCGATCTACGCGCATTTCCTGCTGCGCGAGCGGCTGACCTGGGCCGGCGTGGGGCTTGCGGCGCTGTCGATCGGCGGCGCGATGCTGATGCTGTGGTCGCCCAAGCTCGGCATGCCGCTGCCGGCCAATCCGGCCGAATGGGCGGGGCTCGCGGCCGGCCTGAGTTTCGCGATGAGCAACGTGCTCGTGATCAAGGCGAGCCGCGAGCTGCCGGACATGCGCGCCGAAATGCGCACGGCGACGCTGTTCGGCGGCGCGGCGGTGTTCGGCGCGATCGCATCGCTGTTCGAGGGGCTGCCGGCCGCGCCGGCGGGCGGCCAGCTCGGCGTCGCCGCGCTGATCGTCGCCGCGATCGGCGTGACAATGGCGGCGAACAACCTGCTCGTGCAATATGGCCTCGCGCGCGTGCCGGCGAACCGCGCGTCGATCATCATGCTGTTCGAGATCGTGATCACCGCGCTGTCCGCGTGGGTGTTCGCGAACGAACTGCCGACGGCGCGCGAGTGGGCGGGCGGCGCATGCATCGTGCTGGCGACGCTGTTGTCGAGCCGGGTCCATCGTGCCGCGCCGGCATCGGGCAAACCCGGCGACGGGCGGGACGGCGCACGCGCGATGGTATGATGGAAGCCGTTTGCGGGGCCCAACGCTGGATGCGCGCGGCCCCGCTTTTGAATTCCGGGGCGCATCGCGCGCATGGGCCGTCCGGCCCCGCGCGTCGCGGCCCCGTCCGTTTCACACCTTCTTCACATCCGATACCGCCGTGCGTCTGAGCTCGATCAAACTCGCTGGCTTCAAATCCTTTGTCGATCCCACGCATTTCCAGGTTCCGGGCCAGCTTGTCGGCGTGGTGGGCCCGAACGGGTGCGGCAAGTCCAACATCATCGATGCCGTGCGCTGGGTGCTCGGCGAGTCGCGCGCGTCCGAGCTGCGCGGCGAGTCGATGCAGGACGTGATCTTCAACGGCTCGACCGCACGCAAGCCCGGCAGCCGGGCCAGCGTCGAACTGATTTTCGACAACTCCGACGGCCGCGCGGCCGGGCAGTGGGGCCAGTACGGCGAGATCGCCGTGAAGCGCGTGCTGACGCGCGACGGCACGTCGAGCTACTACATCAACAACCTGCCGGCGCGCCGCCGCGACATCCAGGACATCTTCCTCGGCACGGGCCTCGGCCCGCGCGCGTACGCGATCATCGGCCAGGGCATGATCGCGCGGATCATCGAGGCGAAGCCGGAAGAGCTGCGCGTGTTCCTCGAGGAAGCCGCCGGCGTGTCGAAGTACAAGGAGCGCCGCCGCGAGACGGAGAACCGCCTGCACGACACGCGCGAGAACCTGACGCGCGTCGAGGACATCGTCCGCGAGCTCGGCGCGAACCTCGAGAAGCTCGAGGCGCAAGCCGTCGTCGCGACCAAATACAAGGAACTCGTCGCCGACGGCGAGGAGAAGCAGCGCCTGTTGTGGCTGCTGCGCAAGAACGAGGCCGCGAGCGAGCAGCAGAAGCAGCAGCGCGCGATCGAGCAGGCGCAGATCGACCTCGAGGCGCAGACGGCAAAGCTGCGCGAGGTCGAGTCGCAGCTCGAGACGTTGCGGGTCGCGCATTATTCGGCGAGCGACGCGATGCAGGGCGCGCAGGGTGCGCTGTACGAGGCGAACGCCGAAGTGAGCCGCCTTGAGGCCGAGATCAAGTTCATCGTCGAATCGCGCAATCGCGTGCAGGCGCAGATCGCCGCGCTGAACGCGCAGCGCGAGCAATGGCGCGCGCAGGCCGAGAAGGCGCAGGACGAGCTCGAGGAAGCCGAAGAAGCGCGGGCGATGGCCGACGAGAAGGCCGCGCTCGCTGAAGACAACGCGGCGGCGAAGCACGACGCGCTCCCGGCGCTCGAGGCGAAATGGCGCGATGCGCAGGCGCAGCTCAACGACGAACGCGCCCGGATCGCGCAGACCGAACAGTCATTGAAGCTCGAGGCGGCGCACCAGCGCAATGCCGACCAGCAGCTCCAGCAGCTTCAGCAGCGCCACGAACGCCTGAAGTCCGAGGCGGGCGGGCTCGACGCACCGGACGAAGCGCAGCTCGAGGAGTTGCGCATGCAGCTCGCCGAGCAGGAAGAGATCCTCGCCGAAGCCCAGGCACGCCTGACCGATGCGCAGGACACGCTGCCGCGCCTCGACGGCGAACGCCGTGCCGCGCAGGAGCGCGTGCAGGCCGAAAGCGCGCAGATCCACCAGCTCGAGGCGCGGCTCGCCGCGCTCAAGCAGTTGCAGGAGAACGTGCAGACCGAAGGCAAGATCCAGCCGTGGCTCGACAAGCACGAGCTCGGCGCGCTGCCGCGTCTCTGGAAGAAGCTGCACGTCGAGGCGGGCTGGGAAGCGGCGCTCGAGGCCGTGCTGCGCGAGCGTCTGGCTGCGCTCGAAGTGTCGAATCTCGACTGGGTGAAGGCGTTCGCGACCGACGCGCCGCCCGCGAAGCTCGCGTTCTACGCGCCGCCCGCGGCCGGTGAGCCGCCGGCCGCCGCGGCCGGGCTGCGCCCGGTGCTGTCGCTCGTACGCATCGACGATGCGGGCATCCGTGCGGTGCTGAACGACTGGCTCGGCAACGTGTACGTCGCCGACGACGTCGCGCAAGCGCTCGCGACGCGCGCGCAACTGCCGGCAGGCGGCGCGTTCGTCGTCAAGGCCGGCCACATCGTCACGCGTGTCGGCGTGCAGCTGTACGCGGCCGATTCGGAGCAGGCCGGGATGCTGGCTCGCCAGCAGGAAATCGAGAACCTGACGCGCCAGGTGCGCGCGCAGGCGCTGCTCGCCGACGAGGCCCGCACCGCCGCCGTGCGGGCGGAGGCCGCGCACACGCAGGCCACGCAGGCGCTCGGCGACGTGCGCGCGCAGGCCGAGCGCGCGACGCAGCGCGTGCACGCATTGCAGATGGACGTGCTGAAGCTCGCGCAGGCGCATGAGCGCTACACGCAGCGCAGCACGCAGATCCGCGAGGAGCTCGAGGAAATCGGCGCGCAGATCGACGAGCAGCGCGCGCTGCGCGCGGAATCGGAAGCGAACTTCGAGCGTTTCGACGGCGAACTCGCGGAACTGCAGGCGCGCTTCGAGGACAACCAGCTCGCATTCGAGGCGCTCGACGAATCGCTGACGCAGGCGCGCCAGGAAGCGCGCGACCTCGAGCGCGGCGCGAACGACGCACGCTTCGCCGCGCGCAACGCGGTCACGCGGATCGACGAGCTCAAGCGCAGCATCCAGGTTGCGCACGAGCAGAGCGAGCGCGTCGCCGCGTCGCTGGAAGACGCGCGCGCCGAACTCGAAACGATCAACGAGCAGACCGCGCACACGGGCCTGCAGGACGCGCTGGAAATTCGCGCGGTGAAGGAAGAGGCGTTGCAGGCCGCGCGGATCGAACTCGACGACCTGACGGCAAAGCTGCGCGCCTCGGACGAGCAGCGTCTCGTCGCCGAGCGTTCGCTGCAGCCGTTGCGCGACCGCATCACCGAGCTGCAGCTGAAGGAGCAGGCCGCGCGCCTGTCCGTCGAGCAGTTTGCCGAGCAGCTCGCGGCGGCCGAGGTCGACGAGCAAGCGCTGCGCGAGAAGCTGACGCCGGACCTGAAACCGTCGTACCTGCAGGGCGAGGTCACGCGCCTGAACAACGCGATCAACGCGCTGGGTCCGGTCAACATGGCCGCGCTCGACGAGCTGAAGGCCGCGAGCGAGCGCAAGGTGTTCCTCGATGCGCAGTCGGCCGACCTGACCGACGCGATCACGACGCTCGAGGATGCGATCCACAAGATCGACCAGGAAACCCGCACGCTGCTGCAGGGCACGTTCGACGAGGTCAACCGTCACTTCAGCGACCTGTTCCCGCGCCTGTTCGGCGGCGGCCAGGCGAAGCTGATCATGACGGGCGACGAGATCCTCGACGCGGGCGTGCAGGTGATGGCGCAGCCGCCAGGCAAGAAGAACGCGACCATCCACCTGCTGTCGGGCGGCGAAAAGGCGCTGACCGCCACCGCGCTGGTGTTCGCGATGTTCCAGCTGAACCCGGCACCGTTCTGTCTGCTCGACGAGGTCGACGCGCCGCTCGACGACGCGAACACCGAGCGTTTCGCGAATCTCGTGCGCGCGATGTCCGACAAGACGCAGTTCCTCTTCATCTCGCACAACAAGATCGCGATGGAGATGGCGCAGCAGCTGATCGGCGTGACGATGCAGGAGCAGGGCGTGTCGCGGATCGTCGCGGTGGACATGGAAACCGCCGCGGGTTTTGCCCAGAATTGACGTTTGACGAAACCGGACCGCGTTCGCGCGGCGCATGGGCGCCCGTTCGCGAGTCCGACGAACAAGAATTGCTGATGGAGCGTGCATGGACGAGTTGACACTCGGATTGATCGGCGCGGGCGCCGTCGTGGTGGGCGGCGTCGTGGTCTACAACGCGTGGCAGGGCGCGAAGGTGCGGCGCAGGATGCCGCGTCCGATGCCGGAAGAGACGGCCGAGGCGATGAATCGCCCCGAGCGCGATGAAGAGCTGCCGTTCATCGAGCCGGTGCGCCAGCCCGTGCGCCGCGAATCCACGGCGCCGGCACCGGCCGCCGCTGCCGCGAGCGCGTCGGCCGACGCCGCGCGTGTAGAGCCGACCTTCGGTGGCGTGGCGCCTGCCGACACGCCGGCCGACCTGCAGGCCGAGGCCACCGGCGTCGACGCGCCGTCGGCGTTGACCGAGCAGGCCGTCGACGAAGGTGCGGTCGCCGCCACGCAGGAAGCACCGGCCGAGGATGCCTCGAACGAACCGGCTGAACCCGTGCTGCCCGCCGCGACGACGATTTCGTCGGCGCCGCCCGCGATCGTCGACCGCCGGATCGACTGCATCGTGCCGATTCGCCTCGGCGCGCCGCTGCCGGGCGACAAGATCCTGCCGGTCGCGCAGCGGCTGCGCCGCGCGGGCAGCAAGCCCGTGCATATCGAGGGCAAGCCGGAAGGCGGCCAGTGGGAACTGCTGCAGAACGGCGTGCGCTATGAAGAGCTGCGTGCCGCCGCCCAGCTCGCGAACCGCAGCGGCGCGCTGAACGAACTCGAATTCTCCGAATTCGTGACGGGCGTCCAGCAATTCGCCGACGCGATCGACGGCGCACCGGAATTCCCGGACATGATGGAGACGGTCGCGATGGCGCGCGAACTCGACGGCTTTGCCGCGCAGTGCGACGCGCAGTTGTCGATCAACGTGATGTCGGATGGCGCGCCGTGGTCGGCGAACTACGTGCAGGCCGTCGCTTCCCAGGACGGGCTGCTGCTGTCGCGCGACGGCACGCGCTTCGTGAAGCTCGATGCGAAGCAGAACCCTGTGTTCATGCTGCAGTTCGGTGACACGAACTTCCTGCGTGACGACCTGACCTACAAGGGCGGCAACATGATCACGCTGGTGCTCGACGTGCCGGTTGCCGAAGAGGACATCCTGCCGTTCCGGCTGATGTGCGACTACGCGAAGTCGCTGTCCGAGCGGATCGGTGCGCGGGTCGTCGACGATTCGCGCCGGCCGCTGCCGGAATCGACGCTGGTGGCGATCGACCAGCAACTCATGAAGCTGTACGCGAAGCTCGAGGAAGCGGGCATCCCGGCCGGTTCGCCGGTCACGCGCCGCCTCTTCAGCCAGTAACGCGTTCACGGGTGACGGCCTGCGATGCCGTCGCCCGTTGTCGTTGCAGCGCCGCACACTCCGTCCGTGTGCACCGCAGCGGGCCTGCGCGGCATGCATCGCGTGCCCCCGCCGCGGCGTCAAACTGAGATAATCGAACATCCGATTTTTCAGAGCGAATTGCCGCCAGCATGGCCCGAACCCAAGCCGAACCGCCAGCCAGCCACCCCGACGCGCGTGCCGCGTGGCTGCGCGATCAACTCGAGCGGGCGAATTACGCCTATTACGTACTCGACCAGCCGGATCTGCCCGACGCCGAATACGACCGGCTCTTCGGCGAGCTGCAACAGCTCGAAACCGACCATCCCGAACTCGTGACGCCCGATTCGCCGACGCAGCGCGTCGGCGGCGAAGTGGCGAGCGGTTTCACGCCGGTCGTCCATGACGCGCCGATGCTGTCGCTGAACAACGGCTTCGCCGACGAGGACATCGCCGCGTTCGACAAGCGCGTCGCCGATGCGCTCGGCAAGACGACCGATCTCGCCGGCTCGGTGACGGATCCCGTCGAATACGCATGCGAGCTGAAGTTCGACGGGCTCGCGATCTCGCTGCGCTACGAGCGCGGCGTGTTCGTGCAGGCATCGACGCGCGGCGACGGCACGACCGGCGAGGACGTGACGGAGAATGTCCGCACGATCCGTTCGATCCCGCTGAAGCTGAAGGGCGCGCACGTGCCGGCCGTGCTCGACGTGCGCGGCGAGGTGCTGATGTTCAAGCGCGATTTCGCACGCCTGAACGAACGCCAGCGCGCGGCCGAGCAGCGCGAATTCGCGAATCCGCGCAATGCGGCGGCCGGCAGCCTGCGCCAGCTCGACCCGAAGATCACCGCGCAGCGTCCGTTGTCGTTCTTCTCGTATGGGATCGGCGTGCTCGACGGGATGCCGATGCCGGACACGCACAGCGCGCTGCTCGACTGGTACGAGTCGCTCGGCCTGCCGGTGAACCGCGAACGCGCGGTCGTGCTCGGCGTCGAAGGCCTGCTCGGTTTCTTCCGCAAGGTCGGCGAGAAGCGCGAATCGCTGCCGTACGATATCGACGGCGTCGTCTACAAGGTCAACCGGCGCGACGAGCAGGACCGCCTCGGCTTCGTGTCGCGCGCGCCGCGCTTCGCGCTCGCGCACAAGTTCCCCGCGCAGGAAGCATTGACGAAGCTCGTCGCGATCGACGTGCAGGTCGGCCGCACGGGCGCGATCACGCCGGTCGCGCGGCTCGAGCCGGTGTTCGTCGGCGGCGCGACGGTAACCAACGCAACGCTGCACAACGAGGACGAAGTGCGCCGTAAGGACATCCGGATCGGCGATACCGTGATCGTGCGGCGCGCGGGCGACGTGATTCCCGAAGTCGTCGGCGCGCTGCTCGACCGCCGGCCGGCCGATGCGGCCGAGTTCGTGATGCCGACCGAGTGCCCGGTATGCGGCTCGAAGATCGAGCGCCTGCCCGACGAGGCGATCGCGCGCTGCACGGGCGGCCTGTTTTGCCCGGCGCAGCGCAAGCAGGCGCTGTGGCACTTCGCGCAGCGCCGCGCGCTCGACATCGACGGGCTCGGCGAGAAGATCATCGATCAGCTCGTCGAACTGAACCTCGTGCGCACGCCGGCCGACCTGTTCAATCTCGGTTTCGCGACGCTCGCGGAACTCGACCGGTTCGCCGAGAAGTCCGCACAGAATCTGCTCGACTCGCTCGAAAAGGCGAAGCACACGACCCTCGCGCGCTTCATCTACGGGCTCGGGATCCGCCATGTCGGCGAATCGACCGCGAAGGATCTCGCGAAGCATTTCGGGTCGCTGACGCCGATCATGGACGCGTCGATCGAGGAACTGCTCGAAGTGAACGACGTCGGACCGATCGTGGCCGAGTCGCTGCACCAGTTCTTCGCGGAAGAGCACAACCGCACGGTGATCGAGCAGTTGCGTGCGCCCGGCAAGGTCACGTGGCCCGAAGGCCCGCCCGCGCCGAAGGCGCCGCAGGGCGTGCTCGCCGGCAAGACGGTCGTGCTGACGGGCACGCTGCCGACGCTCACGCGCGACGCGGCGAAGGAGATGCTCGAAGCGGCGGGCGCGAAAGTCGCGGGCTCGGTATCGAAGAAGACGGATTACGTGGTCGCGGGCGCTGACGCCGGCAGCAAGCTCGCGAAGGCCGAGGAACTCGGCATCCCCGTGCTGGACGAAGACGGACTGCACCAACTCCTGGAGGGCAACACGCCATGATTCGCGAGATCCTGAAGATGGGCGATCCGCGCCTGCTCGAAGTCGCCAAGCCGGTCGAGCGGTTCGATACCCCCGAACTGCACGAGATCGTCGCGGACATGTTCGAGACGATGCATCACGCGAACGGTGCGGGGCTTGCCGCGCCGCAAATCGGCGTCGGTCTGCAGATCATCATCTTCGGCTTCGGCAGCAATAACCGTTATCCGGACGCACCGCCCGTGCCCGAGACGGTGCTGATCAACCCGAAGCTCGAGTACATGCCGCCGGACATGGAAGAGGGCTGGGAGGGCTGCCTGTCGGTGCCGGGCATGCGCGGCGTCGTCAGCCGCTATGCGAAGGTGCGCTACAGCGGCTTCGATCAGTTCGGCGCGAAGCTCGACCGCGTCGCCGAAGGCTTCCACGCGCGGGTCGTCCAGCACGAATACGATCACCTGATCGGCAAGCTGTATCCGATGCGGATCACCGACTTCACGCGCTTTGGCTTCACCGAAGTGTTGTTTCCGGGGCTTGATCCGGCCGACGACGACTGACCTTCATGCGGCCGCGCGCGCCGTCGCCGTACCGAAACGAAAAAAGCCCGCTCGCGCGGGCTTTTTGCATTGCGCGGCACACAGTGCGTGCCCGCCGTCAGAACGACTCGTCAGCCGACAGATAGCGCCATTGCCCTTGCGGCAACGCGCCGAGCATCACGCGGCCCATCCGCACGCGTTTCAGGCCGATCACTTCGAGACCGACCAGTTCGCACATGCGGCGGATCTGGCGCTTCTTGCCTTCGCGCAGCACGAAACGCAGCTGTTCGCCGTTTTGCCAGCTCACCATCGCAGGCTTCAGCGGGACGCCGTCGAGCTCGAGACCGTGGCGCAGCTTCGCGAGCGATTCCGCGGGGAAGTGCTGGTCGATCTCGATCAGCCGTTCGCCGAAGCGCACGCGCACCAGGTATTCCTTGTCGATGTCCGACTGCTCGCCGATCAGCTGCTTCGCGATCCGGCCGTTCTGCGTCAGCACGAGCAGGCCGGTCGAATCGATGTCGAGCCGCCCGGCCGGTGCGAGCGCATGCAGATGCTGCGGCGAGAAGCGCAGTTGCGAGCGGTCGCCGCTCCACTGGTTCGCGCGCGTGATCAGTACCGATGCCGGCTCGTAGCCGTCTTCCGCCTGACCCGACACGTAGCCGACCGGCTTGTGCAGCAGGATCGTCACCTGCGCGGCCTGCGCGGCGCTCGCGCGCTCGTCGATCTCGATCTTCTGGTCCGGGCGGACCTTGGTGCCGAGCGTGTCGATGCGTTCGCCGTCGACGAGCACCCAGCCCTTTTCGATCCATTCGTCCGCTTCGCGGCGCGAGCACAGGCCGAGTTCGGACATGCGCTTCGACAGGCGCATCAGGCCCGTTTCGTCGCCGTGGTCGACGTCGGCGGCGCGGCGCTTGACCGGTTGCGCGGTCTTCAGCGCGGCGCCGGTCGAGCGGCGTTCGGTGCCGCTACGTTCGTTGTCGCGTGCGGGGCGCGCCGGGCGATCGGACGACGTACGGCGTTCGCCGAAGCTGCGCTTTTCGCCTGCGCCGCCTGCCTTGCCGCGGTAGGGTGCGCGTGCAGCGCCTTCGGCGCCTGCGCGGCGCGGGCGCGTATCATCGTCATTGCGACGGGCCGGGCGGTCGGAGGTCGTGCGGCGTTCGCCGAAGCTGCGCTTTTCGCCTGCGCCGGCTGCCTTGTCGCGGTAGGGTGCGCGTGCAGCGCCTTCGGCGCCTGCGCGGCGCGGGCGCGCATCGTCGTCGCTGCGACGAGCCGGGCGGTCGGAGGATGTACGGCGTTCGCCGAAGCTGCGTTTTTCCCCTGCGCCGGCTGCCTTGTCGCGGTAGGGTGCGCGTGCAGCGCCTTCGGCGCCTGCGCGGCGCGGGCGCGTATCGTCGTCGCTGCGGCGAGCCGGGCGGTCGGACGACGTACGGCGTTCGCCGAAGCTGCGCTTTTCGCCTTC
>NZ_CADFEF010000034.1:0-79073 GCF_902833125.1 Burkholderia sp. BCC1640
TTCTCCACGAACTGATGTTCGGTGAAGCCGCCGACCACGCGCACCCACTGCGGCGCGGGCGTGATCGCGACCTGACGCTTGAGCATCTCCATCGCGACGGCGAGCGAAGGCACGCCGTCCCAGCGCAGCTCCATGTTGTAGTTCAGGCCGCCACGAATCACGTGGCAGTGGTTGTCGATCAGGCCCGGCAGCACGCCGCGGCCGTCGAGGTCGACCACCTTCGTCGCGCGGCCCGCGAGCGGCATCACGTCCGCGTCGTGGCCGACCGCGACGAAGCGGCCATCCTTGATCGCGACGGAAGTCGCGACGGGGTTCGTGCGGTCGAGGGTCGTGAATCTTCCGTTATGGAGGATCAGATCCGGTTGGCTGTCGGTCGTGCTCATCAATATGTCCTCGATGCAATCAGAAACCGAGCCAGTGACGGACCGGTGCGACGGCCGCCACGCCGATCAGCATGCCGGCCAGACCGACCAGCGCGATCAGCGGCGGTGCGGGCGAGCGCACCTTGATCACGCTGTACACGACGCCGATCAACACGCCGGCGCCCAATGAAGCCAGATACGATTCCATACGCCCTTCCCGACTGAATTAGAATGTGCCGCAGTGCCGCCCGGGCGCCGTGCGTCGGCAGCCCGAACCGTTTCCGCCTCGTTCGCTTCACTTCGCCGCCACGCTCTCCAGCCATGCAACATCTTCCCGATCTCGAAGCCTGGGCCATCTTCGCGCGCGTCGCCGAGACCGGTTCGTTCGCCAAGGCGGCCGACCTGCTCGGCATCTCGCAACCGACCGTGTCGAAAGCGATCGCACGCCTCGAAAAGCGCCTCGGCGCGATGCTGCTGTACCGCACGTCGCGCAAGCTGTCGCTCACGCCGACCGGCGAACTGCTGCGCGATCGCGCGATCCGCCTGCTCGCCGACGCCGAGATGATCGAGGACGAGGCCTCCGCGCACGCGCTCGAACCGCACGGCCTCGTGCGCGTGAACGCGCCGATGTCGTTCGGGCTGCACCACCTGGCGCCGGTGCTGCCCGCGTTTCTCGAACGCTACCCGCGCGTCGACATCGATCTCGTGCTGTCCGACCAGTTCGTCGACATCGTGTCGGGCGGCTTCGACGTCGCGATCCGGATCGCCGAGCTGAACGATTCCTCGCTGCGGGCGCGTCGTCTGTGCGCGGTGCGCCGGCCGCTCGTCGCATCGCCTGCGTATCTCGATCGGCATGGCCGGCCGACCCATCCGAGCGAACTCGACCGGCACGTGTGCCTGACCTACACGAACATCCCGACACCCGACTACTGGCGCTTTCGCCACACCGCGTCGAACGACGAAATCGGCATCCCCGTGCGCGGCCGCATCCGCACCAACAACGCCGACGTCATCGGCCCCGCGCTTCTTGCAGGCCACGGTCTCGCGCTGCAGCCGACGTTCCTGGTGTGGGACGCACTGCAAAGCGGCGAGCTCGAGGAAGTCATGCACGACTGGAAAATCGCCGATATCAACGTCAATCTCGTCACGCCGCCCGGCATGCTGCGTGCCGCGCGCGTGACGGCGCTGCTCGAGTTCCTCGTCGAACATCTGTCACACGCGCCGTGGGCACTGCCGCCCGTCTGAACGGGCGGCCCGTGCCCGTTACTTCGCCGGGACGGCCGGAATCGATTCGTGCGGCGTCGCGGTGCGCTGCGCGGCCTTGTGAACCATCGTGTACGCGTAGTCGACGCCCATGCCGTACGCGCCCGAATGTTCCTTCGCGACCGCCATCACGGCGTCGTAGGTGTCGCGGCGGGCCCAGTCGCGCTGCCACTCGAGCGCGACCTGCTGCCAGGTGACGGGCACGACGCCGGCCTGGATCATCCGCTGCATCGCGAAGTCGTGCGCGTCCTTCGACGTGCCGCCCGACGCGTCGGCCACCATGTAGATTTCGTAATCGCCTTCGAGCATCGCGCTGAGCGCGAACGTCGTATTGCAGACTTCCGTCCACAGGCCCGACACGACCACCTTCTTGCGGCCGTTCGCGGCCAGCGCATCGCGCACCTTCTGGTCGTCCCACGAGTTCATCGACGTGCGTTCGAGCGTCTTCTGGTTCGGGAACACGTCGAGCAGCTCGGGATAGGTGTAACCCGAGAAGCTGTCGCTTTCGACGGTCGTGATCGTGGTCGGGATGTTGAATGCCTTCGCGGCCTTGGCCAGCCCGACGACGTTGTTCTTCAACGTCTGGCGATCGATCGACTGCACGCCGAACGCCATCTGCGGCTGCTGGTCGATGAAGATCAATTGGCTGTTCTGGGGGGTGAGGACTTCAAGCTTCGGGTTGCTCATGGCGCGAATCATCCTTTGGACAGGAAACGTTTGAGGCTTGCCTCGACCGGAAACCGGGAGGAGCCGACTGTGCGTTACCCCGGAACGGCGTCTTCCGGTTGCAGCCATTTAATCGGAAAAGTCGCGGCTCGAACATCCAAGAAATGGAATCGATCGAATTCCGAAAGAGAGGGCTCTCAAAGGGCCGTCCGCCCTTTTGTTCCACACGTAAACCCGATACGCTTCCAGCACGTTGAAGGCGCGCCCTTCGCCCCCGATCAGCCTATCACGAGAGGTTTTCACCATGAAACCGTATTTTCTGTCGCTGTTCGCAGGCATCCTCGCCGGCGTCATCTACGGCGCGCTCGGCGTGAATTCGCCGGCACCGCCGATCATCGCGCTCCTCGGCCTGCTCGGCATGCTGGCAGGCGAACAGATCCTGCCGCTCGCGCGCCGGATGCTGTCCGGCTACCGGCTGAATACCGCGTGGCGCGACGCACAATGCAGCCAGCACATGTTCGGCACGCTGCCGGGCGGCGCCGCGAACGACCGCAAGCCGTCGTGATGCACGGCTCATGAACAACGTCGAACTGTTTCATTACCTGCTGCTGTTGATCTGCGGCGCGGGCGCGCTCACGTGGCTCGCGGAGCGGATCTCGATTCCACCGGCCGTCGTGCTGCTGCTCGGCGGCTGCGTGGTGGCCGTCGCCGGCAAGCGCGTGCCCGACATGGACCCGGCGCTGCTGCTTGCGGCCGTGCTGCCGCCGCTGCTGATGTCGAGCGGTTTCTATACGGCATGGAAGGAATTCCGGCACGAGCTCGGGTCGATCGCATCGCTCGCGCTCGGCGCGGTGGCGTTCACGACGGTTGCGGTCGCGCTCGCCGTGCATGCGGTCAATCCGGCGCTGCCGTGGGCCGCGTGCTTCACGCTCGGCGCGATCGTCTCGCCGCCCGACGCCGTCGCCGCGAAGGCGATCCTGCAGCGCCATCCGCTGCCCGCCCGGCTCGTGGCGGTGCTCGAAGGCGAAAGCCTCGTCAACGATGCGTCGGGCCTGTTGCTGTATCAGATGGCCGTGTCGGCCGCGCTCGCCGTCACGATCACGACCGCGAGCGCCACCGGCCTGTTCTTCTCGCTCACGCTGATCGGCATCGCGGTCGGTCTCGCATGCGGCCATGCGATGTGCTGGGTGCTGCAGCGCCTGCGCGAGCCGATGCTCGGCATCGTCGTGACCTTCGCGATGGCGTGGGGCAGCTACGGGATCGCGGAAGCCGTGCACGGCTCGGGCGTGCTGTCGGTCGTGACGTGCGGCCTCGTGCTCGGCGTGCGCCAGCATCGCGTGTTCGACGCCGACATGCGGATCAAGGCGAAGGCGACCTGGGAAGCGATCGTGTTCGTGCTCGACGCGCTCGTGTTCATCCTGATCGGCCTCGCGCTGCACGCGATCCTCGCGCGCGTGAACCACGAAGGCGCGGTGCTGATGGCCGGCCTGCGCGTCGCGCTGCCGGCGACGGCCGCCGCGATCGCCGCGCGCGTCGTGTGGGTGTTCGTCGCGATGTGGCTGCCGGGCCGCCTGCGCGCGCCGCGCGCGGGCCACACGCCGTGGTCGTGGCGCGAGGCCGTCGTGCTCGGCTGGTCCGGCATGCGCGGCGTCGTGAGCCTCGCGGCCGCGATCGCGCTGCCGAACGACTTCCCCGGCCGCGACCTGATCCTGTTCAGCACGTTCCTGCTGATCATCGCGACGCTGGTCGTGCAAGGCGGCACGCTCGCGCCGCTGATCCGCGTGCTGAAGCTGCGCCCGGCCGCGCGGCACACGATGTCCGAGCATGCGGTGCGCGCCTACACGTTCGGTGCGGCGCTCGTCGAACTCGATGCTCGCGAACAGCGCGGCGCGGGCCTCGAACGCGCATCGCTCGACCGGCTGCTGACCGAATACCGCAGCCGCGTCGCGTTCAACGAACGCGCGCACCGCGACGGCGCCGAACCGGCGGACGTGCGCGCGCGAATGCTGCGCGTCGAGCTGGAACTGGTCGGCGTGTCGCGCGACGCGCTGCTCGGCCTGCATCGCGACGGCCGAGTCGACGACGCGGTGTTGCACCGCATAGAATCCGAGCTGGATTTCGAGGAACTGCGGCTGCAGCGCCTGCTCGAACCGTAACGCCTCGCGTGCCCGGCCATGCCCGGCCGGCCCGTCTCCCCTTTCCCCACATGGAATTGCAATGAGCGAACTGTCCGTCGAAGCGAGCATCGGCTCCGTCGATTACCTGGTCCATTTCACCGACGGCGTGCATCAGTGGCGCGCCGATGAACCGGCGGCGCTCGGCGGCGGCGACACCGCACCGACGCCCGTCGCGCTATTGCTGTCGAGCCTCGGCGCCTGCACCGCGATCACGCTGAAAATGTACGCGCAACGCAAGGGCTGGCCGCTCGCCGAAGTGCACGTGAAGCTCGCGCACGAATCGGGCAGCGCGGGCAGCACGATCATGCGCCGCATCACGCTCGACGGCGACCTGACCGACGAGCAGCGCGAGCGCCTGCTGCAGATCGCGAACGCGTGTCCGGTGCACAAGATCCTCACGCACCCGATCACGATCGATACGGCCATCGCCTGACTCACCGACACCGAGAAACCCACCATGTCCGCATCGATCAAGACCCTGCTTACGCCGCGCGAGAGCGACATCGGCAACCTCGTCGTGCGCCGCGTGCTGCCCGCGCGCGCCGCGCGCCTCGTCGGGCCGTTCATCTTCTTCGACGAAATGGGGCCGGCCGTGCTGCCGGCCGGCAGCGGGATCGACGTGTTGCCGCATCCGCACATCGGCCTCGCGACCGTCACCTACCTGTTCGACGGCACGCTGATGCATCACGACAGCCTCGGCTTCCGGCAGAAGATCGTGCCCGGCGACGTGAACTGGATGACGGCCGGGCGCGGCATCGTCCACTCGGAGCGCTCGCCCGACGAGGACCGCCCGCATGAACAGCCCGTGCACGGGATCCAGACCTGGGTCGCGCTGCCGGTCGAGCATGAGGACACCGCGCCCGCGTTCGTGCATCACGCGGCCGACACGCTGCCGTCGTTCACGCGCGACGGCGCGAGCGTGCGCGTGATCGCAGGCACCGCATTCGGGCTCACGTCGCCGGTCGCCGTGTTCTCGCCGACGCTCTATGCGTATGCGGAATTCGCCGCGGGCGGGCAACTCGCGCTCGATGCGGAACACGACGAGCGCGGCGTGTATCTCGTCGACGGCGACCTCACGATCGACGGCACGCCGCTCGCACCGGCGACGATGGCCGTGCTCGAACCCGGCGCGAACGTCGCGCTCGCCAGCGGGAACGGCGCGCGCGTGATGCTGCTCGGCGGTGCGCACCTGCCGGGCGAGCGGTTCATCGAATGGAATTTCGTGTCGAGCGAGCGCGCGAAGATCGAGGCGGCCCGCGACGCGTGGGCCGCGCAGACCTTCGGCAAGGTGCCGGGCGAGGAAAACGAGTGGACGCGCCAGCCGGCGCGCCGCGCGCAGTAAGCCGGCAGTAGTCGGCATCATCGATGCAACGCGGCCGGCATTCACGCCGGCCGCGTTGCGTTTACCGCTTCAATCCCATCAGCTTCGCGAGCACCGGCCAGCGGTCCAGCGATTCGACGAACGCGCGCCGCGCCTGCTCGTCGACGTAGCGTGCCGGGTCCAGCGCGGGCAAGTGCCGCGCGAGGCCGAGCACGTCGTTCGGTTGCGACAGGCGATCGTCGTCGCCTTCGCCGATGTTTACTGTTCGTCGATCCATACGCCGTCCGGAGTCTTGACCGCATAGCCGGCGCTCGTCTGCACCGTCACCGTGCCTTCGTTCTCGCCGACCATCCGCGTGCGCGGCAGGTCGGCCGCATATTGTGCAAGCGTCACGCCCGGCTTGAACGGGCTGTTCGACACGAGGTTCGACAGCAGCTGCGCGAGCGCGAGAAAGCTCGTCGGCTGGTCGATCACGGTCGTCGTGCCGTGATTGCCGGTGAAGCCGACGAGCCGCACGCCGACCGGCCCGTGAACGATGCGCGGCGTCGGAATCTCGCGCAGGCCCGCGACCTGGTTCTTGTCGCCGCGCAGCGCGGCGCCGTGCTCGGGCACGAACACGATCACCGCACGCCGGCCCGACTGCGCGATCAGGTCGGCGAGCCGGTCGAAGTCGTTCATCAGCTTGGTCGCGCGCTGCGGATACGAATCGATGCTGGTCAGCCCACTCCCCACCACGCGGTTGCCGTCGTGCAGGCTGATCGTGTTGTAGTACAGCGCGACCGGGCCCGGCATCGACGCGCGCTGCGCGTACCAGCTCGCGAGCGTGCCGTAATCGTCCTTGATCGCCGAGCCGTCGAACGCATGCATCGCGACCGGGGCGGCGGCGTTCGAGATCATCGGCGCGTCGGGCACGCCGATATTGTCGTGAATGACCTGGAGGAAGTTGTCGAAGTGGCCGTCGTGGTTCAGCAGCGACTGCACCCTGTAGCCGGCGGACGCGAGTTGCGAGAACAGGTGGCACTGCTGCGGCGCCGGTTTGTACAGGTCCGCATGCGCTTCCTGCCCGCAGCTCGCGCGCAGCACGCGGATCGCGGCCGGGCCGCTGTAGCTCGCGGCCGTGCTGAAGTTGTTGAACAGGTAGTCGAAGTGATTCAGCATCGGGTGATTGCGCACCTTCGCGGCATCGAGGTCGTCCCACGACAGCGAGCAGACGTGCAGCACGATCACGTCGAACTGCGCGGCCGGGTCGTTGCCGAGATGACCGAACGCGACCTGGCGCTGCGACTCCTGCGCGCGGAACGTCGCGAGCGCCGCGTTGTGATCCTCGGGCTGGCCGGCGCGCCCGCCCGTCGCGTCGGCCTGCTGCGGCAGCGGCGCGACGACGCGAGCCATCAGCCCGTTGCCGGCCTGCCACAGCGGCATCACGATCAGCACGGCGAGCACGAAGGTCGCGACACGCACCCAGCGATTGACGACGAAATAGACGATCAGCACGCCCGCGACCGTCAGCACCAGCACGGGCGGCAACAGGCGCGGCAGCAACTCCATCCAGTAATCGAGGCGGAACGTGCCGACCTCGCGCGCGGCTTCGGCGAGGCGCGCGAGCGGCGGCGCATGCATTTCGCGCGCGAGGAGCGGCACCGCGATCGCGATCGCGACGAGCTGCCTCACGATGCGCCACGCGCGGCGCCGGATCGGCGCGCTCACCGCAAGCGCCAGCGCGAACGCGAGGTTCGCGAGCCACAGCGGCTGCAGGTGGCCGGTCGCGAACAGCGCGAACTTCAGGATGAAATACAGATTCCAGAACGTCATTTAAACCACTCCGTGATGGACGCCGCGTCAGTCGCGCGCCCGATCGAGCTTCGGCGCCAGCATCGACTGCACGCCGCGCGCCGCGCCCTTCCACATTCGTACGTAACCATCCAGGCCCACGCGCAGCACTTCCTTCAGCCCGCGCAGCGGCGTGTCCGCGCGCGCGCTGGCGTGCCAGTCGAGCCACGCGTCCGCGCGGCCGAACGTGCACTGCACGAGCTGGCGCTCCTGCTCGAGCGTCAGCGCCTCGAAGCTCACGCCGACGTGCGTCGGCGTCACGCGACTCACGCGCACCGGGAACGGGAACGGCCGGTCGCCACGCGTCACGCACACCGTCAGCGTGTCGCCGACCGCGAGCGGCAGCCCCGGCACCGCTTCGAGGCCGAGGCCGCCGGTCGAGTAGTCGCTGGTGAAGCAAGCGGCCGTCGACCCGTCGGCGAGCAGCAGCGTCGCCGGCACGCGCATCGCGATCCGGTGCGTGACGCGCACCTGTTTGGTCTCGCGCGCGACGGCCAGCGCGGCGCCGAGCATCGCAAGGTTGTAGACGGTCCAGCCGAGCGTGATCAGGATCGTCGACGCCTCGTCGCCCTGATCGGCCGCGAGCCGCCACACGCCGGCCGCGATCGCGAGCACGTTCAGCGCGAACAGCACGAGGTACGGCTTCGACGTCGACCAGTCGACGTAGCCTTCGTCGATCTTGCCGCCCTTGTCGGTCACGTTGAACTTGCCGTGCTTCGGGCTGAAGAACGCGACGGTGGTCGGCAGCGCGATGTACCACGCGAGCACCGATTCATAGACCTCGGCCCAGAACGAGTGGCGATAGCGCCCCTGCATCCGCGAGTTCGCGACGTTCGCGAGCACCAGGTACGGGATCACGTAGCTCGCGAGCGCGATCGACGACGCATTGATGAAGTACAGGTGGAAGAACAGGTAGGCGAGCGGAATCGTCAGGAACACGAGCCGCGGGATCCCGTAGAAGAAATGCAGCATCGCATTGCCGTAGCAGATCCGCTGGATGAAGCCGAGCCCGCGCCCGAGGAACGGATTGTCGATCCGGAAGATCTGCGCCATCCCGCGCGCCCAGCGCGTGCGCTGCTTCACGTGGCCCGCGAGGCTCTCGGTCGCGAGGCCGGCCGCCTGCACGGTCGGCAGGTAGGCCGACGTGTAGCCGCGGCGATGCAGCTTGAGCGCGGTGTGCGCGTCCTCGGTCACGGTCTCGACGGCGACGCCGCCCACCTCCTCCAGCGCGCTGCGCTTGAGCACCGCGCACGATCCGCAGAAGAACGTCGCGTTCCACAGGTCGTTGCCCGACTGCACGAGCCCGTAGAACAGGTTGCCCTCGTTCGGGATCTCGCGGAACGTGCCGAGGTTGCGCTCGAACGGATCGGGCGAGAAGAAATGGTGCGGCGTCTGCACCAGCGCGCATTTCGGGTCGCGCAGGAACACGCCCATCGTCGTCTGCAGGAACGAGCGCGTCGGCACGTGATCGCAGTCGAAGATCGCGATGTATTCGCCGTGCGTCTTCGGCAGCGCGCGGTTGATGTTGCCGGCCTTCGCGTGGCGATTGTCGTCGCGCGTCAGGTAGCCGATCCCCGCTTCCCGCGCGAACGCCTCGAACTCGGGGCGGCGGCCGTCGTCGAGCAGGTACACGCGCAGCTTGGCCGTCGGCCAGTCGATGCTCTGCGACGCGAACACGGTCGGCTTCACGACCGACAGCGGCTCGTTGTAGGTCGGGATACAGATGTCGACGCTCGGCCAGCTGTCGGGATCGTCGGGCAACGGCACGATCGGCCGGTCGAGCGGCCAAGCGGTCTGTATGAAGCCGAGCAGCAGGATCATCCACGTGTAGGCTTCGGCACCGTACAGCAGGTAGCCGGCGAACGCCTCGACGGGGCTGCGGAAATCGAGCGTCTGGGTCGTGCGCCACCACACGTAGCGGACCGTGGCGAGCAGCGCGAGCGACGCGAGCGCGAGCGTCGGCAGATGGCCCGGCAGGCGGCGCAGCGCCAGCGCCAGCACCGCGACGATCGCGAAGAACGCGAACTGCGCGCCGGGCATCAGCGGCGACATCCCGGCCGCGGCCCACATCAGCGCACCGGCGATCAGCAGCAGCGGCGCGAGCCAGCGGTGCCGGCCGACGCCGTGCGCGCGCGCGTCGAGCCAGCCGCCCCAGCGCGCCCACGGCAGGCGCCCGAGCAGCGCGTCGAGGCGGGCGCCGAGCGCGCGCGCCGCGACGTAGACCGGCACGACGAACGTGTCGAACCATGCGAGCGGATCGCGCGCGGGCCGCTCGTCGGCCGCGCGCGGCGCGCGCACGATCGCACGCCACAGCCATTCGCGCGGGCTCAGCGGCTGCAGCACGCCCCACTCCTGCGCGAGCCACAGGAAGGCAACGCGCGCCCGGCGGCGCACGGGATCGGGCCGGCCGGGCGGCGGTGCATGGAAGAACAGCCGCACGAGCCAGTCGAGCAGCGTGCGCTGGGCCGGCAACCCGATCCCGCGCGCGCACCAGTCGATCGCGCGCCGGGCCGCGGCACGCCAGCGCGACGCGAACGCGGCCTTCATCGCCGCGCTCCCGTGCGGCCGGCCGCGGCCGCCGCGAGCCACGCGTCGACCCAGTTCGCGACGCCGTTCAGGTCGTGCGACGCCTGCGAATACGGCGCGTCGTCGAAGATCCAGGTGCCGCGCGCGAGCGTCTCGGGCACGGCCGCATCGACGTGAATCCGCTGTTCGAGCATCGACGCCGGCCCCGCGACCGCGCGCAGCATCGCGAGCGCATCGCGCTGCATGTCGCGCGCCGGGTTCAGCCGGTTCACGACAATCTGCAGGTCGCCGCCGCCGGCCCGCAGCGCGTCGAGGCGCGCGGCGACCGTCGCGCACGCGGCCGGTTCGGGCGGCACGACGACGAGCGTCAGGTCGGCGCGACGAATCGCCTGCTCGGCCTGCGGCGACGGATAGCGCGCGGTGTCGATCAGCACGACGCCTTCGGCCGGCAGCGCGATCTCGTCGAGCGCGCGCGACAGCCAGGCCGGATCGGCCGCGAGCCGCGCATCGCAGGCGGCGGCGCCCGCTGCGTCGACCTGGCCATACGGCACGAACAGCACGCCGTCGGCATTGCGCCACGTATGCGCGTGCCATGGCGCGGCGTCGCCGGCGTCACCGCGCAGGCTGTGCGCGAGCCCGTGCTCGGCCAGCGTGTCGAGACCGAGCGTCGCGCCCATCAGGTTCTGCGCGTCGAACTCGACCGCGACGACCGGCCGGCCGCGGCGCGCGAGCAGCACCGCGAGCGCGCCGGCGAGCGTCGTGCGGCCCGCGCCGCCGGTCGTCGACGTGACGGCGATCGTTTTCATGACGTGGCCTCGTCGGTACGGCCGGCTTCGGGCAGCAGGCGCCCGCGCAGCGCGACCGGCACGAGTTCGCACGGCACCGCGTCGCGCCGGTGCAACCCTCGCGGCGCATGAAAACCGCGGCCAAGGCCCAGGTGCTGCGCGACGATCCACACCGGCACCGCGATCGCGATGCCGACGACGAATCCGATGACGAGTTCGGCGATCATGCGCCCTCCGGCTTGCGCAGCGGCATCGCGCTGCGGATGGCGCCGCGCGTGCGCGCGACGGGAAATTCCGCGGATGGTGGCGGCGTATCTGCGGCCGACGTTGCGTCGTCGGCATGCGGCGTCGCATCGGCATGCGCGTCGACCGTCCCGGCCGCTGCGACGTCGGCGTCCGGTTCGGCGCGCGGCGCGACATCCTCCGCGCGTTCGATCGGCGCGCGCGCCGCGCCGGCCGGCTTCGCCGTCGCGAACAGGTCGCTGTAGTCGGCAATCGGCGCGCGCCGGTTCTCGGTCTTCAGCGCATCGAGCTCGGTGTCGATGCTGCCCTGTCCGAGACACACGACGCGATCGGACAGCGTGTCGACCGGCACGTCGAAGATCCGCGTCAGCGCGTCATCGGCATCGGCCGGCTCGCACGCGAACAGAAACACGTACAGGTGTCCGGCATCGGCGGTCACGACGTCGCCCGCGCGGCGCGGCCGGCAGTGCCGGAGCGCATCGACGTGCGACACGCCGGGCAGCAGCGCGATCTTCGCGAGCGTATGCGGCAACGCGAGCACGGCGCCGCGATCGAGCACCGCGCGAATCCGCAGACAGAAGGCGCCGACCGGCAGGTAGCCCAGCACCGAATCGCCGAGCGCGGCCGCGAGCGCCGCACGATAATCGGCCGCGACGGGCCGCGCATAGAGCTGCCCGCGCAGCGCGTTCACGGCCGCGTGCATCCGCGACACCGGCAGGTCGCGCGCGACGACGCGATTCGCGCCGACGCTCAGCACGAGCATCTCGAACTGCTGGCGCAGCACCTCGCCGCGCTCGACGACGGCGATCTTCAGTGCGCCGCCGGATTGCCGGCGCAGCGTGTGAACGGCCGCGCACAGCGCCTCGAGCTGCGCGTGCGTGCGGAACGCCAGAACCGCGGTCGCTGCCTGCGCATGCGCACAGGCGGCGACGACCGCCGCGTTGTCGTCGACGATTTCCCAGCCGGCAGGTACGCGGCTCGTTTCGTCGAGCACCGCGCGGCTGACGACGACACGATCCTCGTCGGTCGCGAGCTTCATCCGGCGCGACGGCTCGGCGGCGGCGCCGTCGACGATCGCGGCGAGCCGGCCGCTCGGCGCGAAACGTAGCGGCCGCACTTCACCGGCCGCGAGCGTGTCGCCGGCACGCCAGAAATCGACGACCCACAGCAGCTCGCCGTGCGTGCGCTGCAGCTGCGCGACGCCCGAGCACACCCCGTGAAAGCCGCTGCGCGGCGCGCGATTCGCATCGCGCACGAGCGGCGGATCGTCGGTATCGAGGTCGGCGCCGGTGCGCACGATCTCCGGATCGACCAGCAGCACCAGCGCGATCCGGTGCGTGCGGCACCAGTCGGCGAGCGCGTGTGCCTCTTCCGCGAGTGCCGCCGGATCGCCCCAGCTGAACCAGCGCTGCGCGCCTTCGATGAAATACAGCGAGCGCGCGCGAAAGCCGTAGCGCTTCATCGCGCGCAAGCCACCCGTGAGCCGTGCGAACGGACCGGGCGCCGCACGACGCGGCGCAGCGGGGTCGCGCGCGGCATCGCCGTCGGCCGGCTCGTGCGCGGGCGGCATCGCCAGCACGTTCAGGTTGCGCGGCCAGCCGGCCGGCTGCGCGCCGCCCGCGAAACCGCGCGACGCCATCTGCGCGGCGACGCGCGCCGCGTCGCGCGACAGCACGACCGTCACGTCGCGCGTGCGCGACTGCCGCGCGCTTTCCCACACCAGCGCGTCGCACGCCGGCGTGCCGGCAGCGGCATAGATCGCGTACAGGCCGCCCGCTTCCAGCTGCGTCCACGTATCGGGCAGGCCGTCGATCGCGAGCCGGCTCAGCGGGCCGGCCCGGCCACCGGCCGGCCCGGTGCGCAGCAGCGCGCGCAGGCGGCCCAGCAGGCCGGCGGCGCCCAGCGCGGGACGGGTTGCATCGATTTCCGTATTCACGCGCTTCCCCTAGGGTCTGCTTGCATATGGAACGCACATGCGTTGCCACGAGAACGGCCGCTCGCGAGGCGTGGGACGCCGCGAATACCGGCCGTATTCGCAAGGAGCACAACGCGGCGAGCGGCCGTTCTCGTGGCAACCCCAAACCAAAAAACCATTCCAGGGGAACGCCCGAAATCGCCCGCATGGCAGCGTCGCTCGTCTCTTGTTTGGCTCGGCCAAACGGCGCTCCTCACTTCTTGCCCTACGAGCGATTTCGGGCATTCGCATGTACGTTCCATATGCAAGCAGACCCTAGTAATCCGAATAAAGCCGCACCGGCGTCGGCGTGACGAGCCAGTTGCGCTCCGCGCGTGCGTCGAACGCATAGCGCAGGTACACGAGCGCCGAACTCGGCGCATAGTCGTGCGACCGGTCGATGTGCAGTTGCGCGCCGACACTCAGGTGCGGATTCACGCGATATTCGACGATGCCGTTCACGCCGTACGAGAACGACACGCCGCGCGTCGAACTGCCCGCATAGACGAGCCCCGCCGCCTCCTGCGCGGCGCGCTGGTTCGCGAAGGTCGGGTAGAACAGCGAATCCTTTTCGTAGCTGTTCGAGATCCCGGCCGTGACGGTCAGGTCCCACGACAGCGCATCGCGCCGCCCGGCCCACTCGATCGGCACGCCGAGCGACAGGTAGCGCTGCGGGCTGTAGTAACCGCCCTGCCCGTACGTGTAGTAACGCAGGTTCTGCGCGTAGTGCCACGCATTGCCGACGAGCCCCGTGCTCACCTTCATCGTCGCGCGTTCGTACACGGGCACCGTGAAGCCGGAGCGCAGCGTGACTTCCGCGTTGCGCTCGACGTTGCGGCCGGACAGCACGCCCGCGCCGAGTTCGGCGAACAGGTTCACGCGCCCGACGTCGACCGCCGCGCGCAGGTTCACGCCATCGCGACGCACGCCGCCCCATACGGCCCCGGTCCACGGATCGCGCATCCCCGCATACGACAGCACGCTGCTCGTCTCCGGCCGGCGCGACGCGTTCACGGTGAAGCTCGCCGGCCCCGCGTCGAAGCGGTAGCGTACGCCGCCGACCAGGTAATGCACCGGAAAGCCGAGCGGCGACGTGCCGAGATCGACGCGCCATGCGTCCGTGCGATAGCCGGCGCCGAGCGCGACGCCCGTCATCGGCTGATGCAGGTCGCCCGGCGGATGCGCGATCAACGCGGCGGCCGCGGGATTCGCGACGAACGGCGCGGGCAGCCCGATCGGCGCGTTGAGCGCCGCGTAGGTCCCGAACGTCTTCAGCGAATACGCGTTCGGGTCGCTCGTATCGAGCGTGCCGGCATCCAGATGCACGGTGTCGAGCTGAAGGAACGCATGCCCGTCGTAGCGCACCGGCATCTGCACGTAGATCGGCACCTGCTGCGCGCGGTACGCGGAAATCCCTTCGTCGCCCGATTTGTACGCGGGCAGCCAGCCGATCTCGATCTCGGGATCGCGCCGCTGCGCAAGATCCGCGAACGCGGCCTGCGCGGGCGTGCGACCGTCGCGGCCAGGGCTCACGCCGCTCGTGCGCTCCTGCGACAGCGACAGCCGGTACAGCGATGCGGCATCGTCGTAGCGGCCCTGCGCCTCGGCCACGCGCCCCGCCGCGACCGTCACGTCGGCACGCGCGGGGTACGCGGCCTGCAGCGGGTCGATCACCTGCGCGGCTTCGTCCGGGCGGCGCAGCGCGTTCAGCCGGCGCACGACCGACAGCCGCGTATCGACGTCGTCGTCCGGCGTGCGCGCGAGCACGGCCTGCACGCGTGCGAGCGCGGCCGCGCGGTGGCCGCTGTCCTCGTCGATGCGCGCGAGCGCGAGCTGCGTATCGGCATCGTCCGGCGTGCGCGCGACGACCGGCGCGAGCGCGTCGCGTGCCGCGTCGTAACGGCCCTGCGCGCGTTCGAGGTCGGCCAGTTCGAGTGCGTAGCGCTTGTCCGCGCGGCCGGCCGGGCTCGCCCGATCGAGCAGCGTGCGGGCGCGCGCATAGTCCCGTTGCGCGATCGCGTCGTCCGTCTGCCGCAGCACGAGCCGCAGCGACTGGTCCTCGATCCGCGCGGTCTGTGCCGGCGTCAGCGCCGGCTCGCGACGCAGCGTGTCGAGCCACGCGGCGAGGGCGTCGTCGCGCCCCGCGCTGCCGAGCAGGTCGCCGTAGCGCAGCCGCACGTCGGGATCGGCCTCGCGCGGATGCGCGGCGATCCAGTCGCGCAACGGCGCGAGGCCGCGCTCGGGTTCGCCCGCGTCGATCCACTGCGCGCCGACCGCGGCCAGCATGTCGGGATCGTCCGGCGCGCTGGCCTGCGCATGGGCGAGCGACGCGGCGAAGGCCGCACGATCGCCACGGCCGAGTGCGCCGCGCGCGCCTGCCAGCGAACCTTCCGCGTCGAGCTTGCGTGCGAGCGCACGCATGCCGTCCGAGCGTCGCGCATCGTCGACGCCCGCGAGCGCGGCCTGCGCGCCCGCGATGTCGTCGAGCGAGTTGCGATACAGCGCGGCCGCATAGCGCATCTCGGGCGTGTCGCTTTGCGCGAGCCCGTCGTCCATCACCGTGCGGCCGAGCTGCGGCAGCCCCATGTCGCGATACAGCCGCGCAAGCGCGAAGCGCGTCCACGGCGCATCGGGCGCCGCGCGCACCGCCGCTTCGTAGCGTTGTGCGGCCGGCCCGCGTTCGCCCTTGTCCGCCAGCGCGCGCGCCTCGCTCGCGAGCAGGTCGGCGCGCAGCCCGTCGAGCGCGTGGCGATCGTCGCGGCCCGTCACGCAGCTCTGCAGCGCGTCGAGCAGCGGGCCGATGCGATCCGCGCGGCCGGTGTTCTCGTACAGCGTCGCGGTGCCGCGCACCGCCGACAGGTTCGGCGAACGTGCGGCGAGCAGTTCGCGCAACAACGGCTCCGCGCGCGCCCAGTCGCGCTGCGCGAGCAGCGCATCGGCAAGCTGAAGCTTCGCGTCCGGGCTGTCGGGCTGCATCGCGAGCGCGGCGCGCGCCGCGCGCTCGGCATCCTGCGGCCGTCCGGCCGACGCCGCTGCGCGCCCCTGCGCGATCACCCCCCAGAACTGCGCTGTGCGCGCGAGGCTCTGCCACTTGCTGCGCTGGTCGGTCGACAGCGCTGCGGCACGCGTGAACAGCGCGCGCGCTTCGTCGTGCCGGCCTTCGCGCAGGCGCAGCAGGCCGAGCCCGCCGACCGCATCGGCATCACCCGCGCGCGCCTGCGCGGCGCGCGCGAGCAGCGGATCGGCGCCGCTCAGGTCGCCGCGCGCGAGCGCCTGCAAGCCGCGCTGTTGCGCGATGTAGCCCGGATCGCGCTCGAGCAGCCGCTGCGCGTCGCGCTGCCGCTCGAGTGCGGCGGCGCGATCGCGGAATTCGGTGTCGTCCGGCACGAGCGCGAGATAGGCACGCAATGCGTCGAGATAGGCGGGATCGGTGCCGGCGGACTGCAGCACGCGCCGCCACACGGTCATCGCTTCCGTATGGTCGGCGTCGGGCCGCTTCGCGAGCGACCACGCGATGCGGTTCGCCTCCGCACGCGTGTCGTCGCGCTGGTTCAGGAGCCGCGCGAGCGCCAGCGCCGCGTTCGAATCCTGCGGGTCGGCCGCGACCGCGCGGCGCAGCGCGGCGACCGCCGGTTCGCGGCCGCCCGGCGCGTTCGCGACGATCTGGTAATACTCGGCGCCCAGCGCACCGGACGGCGCGCCGTTCGGAAACAGCGCGACGATCCGGCGAGCCGCCTCGTCGGCGCGGCCGCTGCGCGCAAGCAGCCGGATCTGCGCTATCTCGCCGCGGCCGCTCGTCGCGACGCGGTATTCGTCGGCCGCGCGGCGCGTGTCGGGCGCCGCGGGCGCGCGCGCCTGCAGGCGCGCCAGCGTGGCCTGCGCGCCTTGCGCGTCGCCGAGCCGCAGCAGCACGCGCACCTGTTCCGCGAGCAGTTCGGGATCGTCCGGCGCGATCAGGAGCCCTTTGCGCAGGGCGTCGCGCGCGAGGTCGTCGCGATGCTTGGCGCCCCACATGCGGGCGGTCGCGAGCTGACGCCGCGCCTCGGGCGACGTGGCCGAGGCCGGCGCCGACACGGCATTCGGCGCGACGGGTTTCGTCGCCGCGACGGCGACCGTGGCCGGCGCCGCCGCGGAGACCGACGACGCGAGCCACGCAAGCCCCGCGACACGCCGCGCGCCGTGCTTCATCGGGCCGCGCATGAACGGCCCTCCCAGCGCGCATCGAGCGACCCGTCCGCGCCGAACCGGTAACGGCCCTCGCGCCAGCCGAGGCCGAACAGCGTCAGCACGCTCGTGTAATAACCGGGTGCCGACTGGCGCGCGAGCGCGTCGACACGGGCCGCCTGCGCATCGGCGAGCGCATGCTGGCCGCGCGCGTCGAGGAACGGCACGGCCGCCGCCGAGAAGCCGCCGTTGCCGTCGTTCGGCCCCGCGACGCCGGTCGTCGTATCGACCTTCTCCGGCGGCGCGCCATGCGCGGCGATGTAATCGGCGAACGGCGCGAAGCGCGCGAGCAGCGGCGCGGCGAGCGGATCGGCGCGATCGAGCATGCCGGCCCACAAATACACGCGTATCGCGTTGTACGCGCTTTCCGCGTGGGTCTGCGGATCGGGCGCGAAGCCGGCGCCGGCGCGATACAACGCCCAGTCCGGCGCAAAGCCCTTGGGCGCGGTGTCGAGCAGCACACGGCCGGTGCTGGCCGCGAGCGCGGCCCAGCGGCGATCGTCCGGCAGGCGCGCGGCGAGCCCGCGGATCACCTGCGGCGGCGAATAGCTCGGGTTCACGCGCCATCGACCGTCGGCCAGCTTGAATCCGGTCGGCCCGGGCAGCAGCGTGAGGCCGAGGCCCGGCACGCTGGCCGTCTCGTCGTCGAGCACGCGCTTCGCGAGCAGCGCGCCGCGCGCGGTGTAGCTGCGCTCGCGCCACAGCCGTCCGGCTTCGACGAGCGTGTACGCGATCCACAGGTCGGCATCGGACGCCGCGTTCGCGTCGAGCACGCGCCACGCGCCGTCCGGCGCGCGGCCCCACAGCCACGCCGGCAGACGGGCGCTCAGGTCGCCCTGCGCGAGGTTGTTCTCGGTCCATGCGAGGATCGTGTCGAACGTGTGCCGGTCGTTCGCGACGAGCGCGAAGAACAGTCCATACGCCTGCCCCTCCGATACCGTGCGCGAATCCGTCGAGCCGACGTCGATCACCCGGCCGTCGGCCGACACGAAATCGCGCTTGAACGCGTCCCAGCGCGGCCACACCGCGCCGCACCGCACGTCGGCCGCGCCGCCTTGCGCGGCCTGCGCGCCCCCGGCGGCGCCGGCCACCGCGCACACGGCCGCGACGGCCAGCACGAGCGTCGTGCCGACCCGCCGCGCCGGCTGCGTTGCCCGTCGCCTTGCGAATGCCCACGCCATCCGTTACATCCCCCGTCGGCGCGCGGCGATTCTCTGCAGCACGCTGAACACGCCGAGCGCGAGCAACAGCCCCGCGACGACGCCGACCACGCCGAGCACCACCGGGTGCCGCGCCGCTTGCGTCCAGACGCGCGCGTACCACGGCACGAAGCCGACCACGTACGGCTCACCGACGCGCAGGCTGTCGACCTGCCCCGGCCGCACCAGCGCGAGGTCACCCTGCAACTGCGACACGAGGCCCGGCTTCTCGAACACGTCGAGCAGATCGGCCAGACGCGCCTGGTCGGTCGCCGTCAGCGCCACGACGCTGCGGCCATGGCTGCCCGGCAGCTCGAACCCGGCCAGCGCCGCGAGCGAGCCCGTCTGTTCGATATGTGCGCCGCCGTCGGCCATGCCGACGCCGTTGCGCCAGCGTTCCTTCACCGAGAACGCGACACGCGTCGCGCCCGTGCCGGCCTGCTGGTCGATCGACAGCGGCAACGCCGCGCGCCAGTGCGACAGCAGCGGCGACGCGGGCGAGCCGTCGATCACGAGCAGGTCCTTGCGGCCCGCGAGCGCGGCGACGTCGCCGGGCCGCGCGACCTGCACGCGCAGCGCCGGGAAGCCGGTCCACTGCCCCATGTGGCCGAGCATCGTCAGGTAGGCTTCCAGCTCCTGCGGCGACGGCCGGTCCGGCATCACGACCGCCGTCTGCGACAGGTCGGCGAAGCGCGTGAACGGGAAACCGCTGTTCGCGAAGAACGCGAGGTTCGGCAATTGCGCGTAATGGACGAAGTGCGAGAAGTCGATCGTCGAATCCGGATCGATCGCCGCGCGCTGCGGCTCGGTCGCGGTGCTCGAGCAGAGCCCCGTCTTCTGCGAATCGAGCGTGAAGCGGAACTGCAGCTGGTTGCCGCTGCCGACGCGGAACGCCGGGATGTCGACATCGCTCGTCACGCGCCCTTCCGGCACCGACAGCAGCGGCAGCTGCATGCGCCCACGCGCGTCTTCCGCATGGGCCGGCCCGAGCCGGTACGACTTCACGAGCTGTTCGTTGATCTCGACGGCGAGCGTCGAGTTGTCCTGCACGGTCGGCGCGGTGTAACGATAGCGCAGCGTGATCGGCACGCCCGAGCCGTTCCACGAATGCAGATCGGCCGGCACGCGCAGGTTCAGCCGGATCGCGTCGGGCGACGTGCCGCGCACTTCGAGTTCGCGCGGGTCCGACACCAATTCGCGGAACGTGATCGGCCGGTTCACCGGCAGCCAGCGCGGTGCGTCGTACGGCTTGCGCGGCGCGCCGAGATCCACGTGCGCGACCGTCGCCGCCGGGCCCGACAGCGCCGCGCGGCCGAGCACAAGCGCCGCGACCGCGTCGTCGACCTCGGCGGCCGTGCGGCCCGTCACGATCAGCAGCTTGCGGCCCGGCGCGGCCGGGTTGTCGGCGACGGCGAGCAGCGGGCCGTTGACCGATGGCAGCGCGAGGCCGGCCGGCAAGGTCGCGGCCGTGCCGACCACCACCGCCTGGTCGTCGGCCGGGAGCGTCGCTGCAACCGGGAAGCGCGCCTGCCGGTAGTCGGCCTGCGCGCCGAACCACGACGCGAGCACGCCGGCGCTGCGCAGCGTCGCCGAGTCGGGTGATGCCGGCAGCACGAACGGCAGCCGCAGGAGCCCGTTGTCGCGCCGGTCGAAGAACGGCGCGGGCAGCAGCGCGAGATCGTTCGGCAGGCGCACCGGCGACTCGTCGAGGATCAGTTCGCTCGTCGGGCTCACGTCGGCCCACAGCGCCGAGCTCGACGGGTCCTCGCAGTGGTCGAGCGAGTAATGCGCGATCAGGCGCAGGCCGATCTGGTTGAAATCGGAGAAGTAGCGGGGATCGATCGGGATGTCCTGCGTGACCGTACGGCCCGCGCGGGTCGCGTCGAACGGGACGGTCGCGACCACCTCGCCGTTCATCGACACCTTCAGGTGCGACATCGGGAAGACCAGCGACGGCGAATACGCGTAGGTCAGGCGCAGCCGCGCGCCGGTGACCACGCGGTCGAGCCGCACGCCCGCATTGATCGTGCGCGCGTCGTCGGCGCCGCGCAGGTGGACCGGATCGAACGCGCCGAGCGACGCGAACGGCAGGTGCACGGTCGTCGCGGGCTGGCCGGCGGACGCCATGCTGGCGGCGCTCGGCACGGCCGCGCCGCTGGCGGTCGCCGTCACGGCCGGACTGCCGGCAGACGCCGAAGCGGCCGCAGCCGGCATCGGCGCGGCCGACAGCGCGGCCGCATGGAACGCGCCGAACGTGGCGAGCGACAGGACGAACAGCGACGCGGCCGGCTTCATGCGCGGCCCCGCTTCGTCAAGATCGCCCGGTCATCAAGCGCGCCGCAACCGACGCGCGCAAAGCAGCTATGCCCGTGAGTGCACATCCCCACTGCTTCCCCTCAAAGTCTGGCCTGAATGCATTTATCGAAACGACGCGGCGAATCATTTTGCTGCCGATTCGTCGGACAGCGCGCACCGGGCACCGGCGCTCGCACATTCGTCACACTATCTCAAAATCAAGACAAAACTCACCCTGATTCGTGCTGACGAAGCGAAAAACAACTCAATCCGGTCGGAAATGCTGCGCGTCGCGATGGAATGGCAAGAGTTACACCGTTGCCGCCGGCCAGACCGACCGGCATACTGCCGGCGCTGCCGAACCGGCGGTCCGGCGCCCCGGGAAACCGGCCGGATGCCGGCGGCGGCCCGTTGCGGGCCGCCCGGAACGCGCTGCCGCGTGAGCGGCGCGTATGCTACCGCAAGCCCGGGCCGCGTGCTGAGCTTTCTTCATGGAAAACTGACTTGGATCAAATCGTCGACACCGCTACCCCGTCCTCAGACACGCTGCTGCGCATCATCGCCGCGCAAACCGAGATCGCGAAACTCGGTCTCGACCTCGGCAGCGTGATGGCTTACGTGACCGAGCAGGTGCCGCAGCTCACGGGCGCGAGCGGCGCGGCGGTCGAATTCGCCGAAGGCGACGACATGGTGTACCGCGCCGCGTCGGGCTCCGCCGCCGGGATGCTCGGGCTGCGGCTGCGCCGCTCGGGCAGCCTGTCCGGCCTGTGCGTGACGCGCGGCGAGCTGCTGCACTGCAAGGATTCGGAATCCGACCCGCGCGTCGACCGCGATGCGTGCCGCCGGGTCGGGCTGCGCTCGATGCTGGTGATGCCGCTCACCCACGCGGACACGACGGTCGGCGTGCTGAAGGTGATGTCGCCGGACATCGACGGTTTTTCGGCCGCCGATGCCGGGACGCTGCGGCTCACGGCCGACCTGATCGCCGCCGCGATGTTCCACGCGGCGCGCAACGAGGCCAACGAGTTGTACCTGCGCGCGACGCACGACGCGCTCACCGGCCTGCCGAACCGCGCGCTGTTCTACGACCGCCTGCGCCAGTCGATGCATACGGCGCTGCGCGCGAACGGCCGGCTCGGCATCCTCAACATCGACATGGACGGGCTCAAGCCGATCAACGACGGCTACGGCCACCGCGCGGGCGACGCCGCGCTGCGCGAGATCGCCGTGCGGATGCAGCGCGCCGTGCGGCGCTCGGATACGGTCGCGCGCGTGGGCGGCGACGAGTTCGCGGTGATCCTGCCGAACATCGGCAGCCGCGACGACGTCAATGCGCAACGCGCACGGCTCGCTCGGCAGGTCGGCGAGCCGTTCGAATTCGAGGGACATCCGCTGCGGCTCGGCGTCAGTGTCGGCGTCGCGATGCTGCCTGACGACGGCACCGACATGAACGCGCTGATCGAGCATGCGGACCAGGCGATGTACGAGGTGAAGCGCACGCGGACGCAGCGGGCGGCGCACGCGTAACCCGCTTGACCGGCCCGGGCCGCGGCCGTCCGGCCGGTCACGGATGGTTAGCCGACCCGCGCCACTGCGATCGCCAAACCGACCACGATCCACTGCACGATCGCGACCAGCACACCGGCACGGCACAACCCGACCGCACCGCGCACACGCGCGTCGAGCGCGCGTCCGGCCTTGCCTGCGTCGATCCAGCCGAGGTCGGCAAGCGCGCGATCGAGCGCGGCCAGCCCGTCGTCGGCCGACGCATCGCCCGATGCCGTGCGCGCGAGCGCGGCGAACAGCCGCCGGTCGATCTCGATGCGCACGGCGTACCACAGCGCGGCAATCCCCGACCCGGTGCTGATCACGGCCAGCAGCACACGCGCGATCGTCGCCGGCGGCCAGCCCGCCGCAATCCACCAGCCCGCGCCGGCCGCGGCCAGCGCGGCCGCGATCGCCCACGCGCCGGCGTCGAGCGCCCCGCGCGCGGCGGCGATCCTGAACGGTGCGGACGGGTCGCGCATCACGCCGCTCCCGTCACGCGGCGGCGGTCGATCCAGTCCTGCAGCACGGCCACGCCGTCGTCCGACCATACCGCGCGCGGCCGCATCGCCCGTACCGCGGCAAGCGCGTCGCGCGCGTCGCCGATCCCCCGCCGCGCGGCGAGCCAGGCAGCCGCGCACAGCACGCTGCGCCCGTAGCCGAGCGCACAGCAGATCAGCACGTCGCGCCCGTCGGCGTGCAGGCGTTCGAGCGCCGCAACGGCCGCCGCGAGCTGCGCCGCGGTGGGCGCGACGAGGTCGAGCTGCGGCACCGACGCATACGCGAGCGACGCGTCGGCCGCGGCCCAGCGCGGCATCTCGGCCGTCAGGTCGACGAGCGCGGTGAAGCCGTGGCGTCGCAGGTCGCGCGTGATCGGTGTGCGGCCGATCGACACGCGCTCGTCGATCCGCGCCGGCGCCGGATGCCGGAACGTCCACACCCGCGAGTTGACGAACGCGCCGGCGATCGTCGGTGCGAGCAGCCAGCGGATGAACATCGGGAAACGGCCCGCGTCGTCCTTCTGGAACGCACCGGGCGCGCCGCGCCGGTAGATCCACGCGACGCACGCGAGCGCCAGCGCGGCCCACCCGGCCGCCAACGCCCAGCCCGGCGCGCGCGACACGCAGCCAAGCGCCACCAGCGCGACCAGCGCCGCGCCGAGCGCATAGCGGCGGGCGAGCGCGCGGCCACCGGCGGACGGCGAACCGGTCGCGCCCGGCAGTCGCCCCGCGGCGTCACGCAACGGAAACAGGAACAGCGCCAGACAGCCGACGGCCGCACCGGTCGGCACGTCGATCGCGTGATGCTGGTAGGTCGTCAGCACCGACACGCCGATCGCCGCGAACCACGGATGCAGCACGAACCGAGCGACCGTGCCGCGCAACTGCTTCGCATAGACGGCCCACAGCACGACGAGCAGGCCGATGTGCAGCGACGGCGCCTGGTTGAACGGCTTGTCGAACCCCATCAGCAGCGTGAACAGCGCGCCGGCCACGCCGCCCGCGTCGGGCCGCTCGAAGCCGAAGCGCAGCGGCCACGCGACGAAGCACGCGACCGACACCAGTTGCACGGTCAACAGCCGCTTCACGTGATCGAGCAGATCGTCACGGCGGGTCCAGAAGAAGAACGACAGCGCGTACAGCAGGTCGATCGACCAATACGGCACGATGGTCCACGGCACGAACGGAATCGCATGTTCCCAGCCGAACGCGAAGGTCGGCACCACGGCGCGGCGCGCGGCGAGCCAGTTCGCGAAGCCGTACGAGGAAAAGAACACCGCGCCCATCGCCGCGAGCCAGCCGACGCGCAGCGCGAACGACGCGTCGCGCGCGCCGGCCGCCGACTCGGCGAGACTGTCGCCCGCGCCCGCGCCGCCGCCGAGCGCGCTCATGACGCGTCGACCCGCTGCGCGAGGCTGACCGTGAAGATGCCCATCTCGTCGATGCGCTGGTCGAGCTTGCGAAAGCCCGCGCGCGCGACGAGCTCGTCCATCTCGGCCTGCGAGCGGCGGCGCATCACCCAGGTCGCGTCGCCGCGATGATTGTTCAGCGCGCGTGCGATGAATTCGAGCTGCGGATGCCACGGCTGCCCGGTATAGACGAGATAGCCGCCGGGCGGCACCGCCTGCGCAAGCCCGCGCAGCGAACGTTCGATCAGCGCGTTCTCGCCGAACAGTTCATACAGCCCCGACACGATCGCCAGCGTCGGACGCGGCTCGAGCGTCGCGAGCGACGCCTCGTCGAACGCGTCGCCGCGCTCGAAGCGCGCGATCGGCTCGAGACCGCGCTGCGCGATCAGCACACGCCCGGCCTCGACGTTCGGCGGGCTGTAGTCGCGCAGCGTGATGTCGTCGGGCGCCGCGCCGTCGCGTTCGGCGGCCGTCGCGATCGCGTCGAGCACATAGCGGCCATGCCCGGCCGCGATGTCGACGATCCGCACCGGTTCGCCGTGGCCGCGCAGCCGGCCGATCGCCGCACCGATCAGTTCCTGCAGATGCACCTTCCGCTGACGGATGCCGACCCAACCCGGCGAATCGAGATAGGTGCGGTCGATCAGCGCGCCGACGCCGAGCCGGCCCTGCGCGCGGTTGCGGTAGACGTAATCGAGCGTCGAACCCGAATCGAAGCCGAGCCGCAGCCCGAGCGCGATGCCGTCCGACAGCGCGCCGCCGGCCTTCAGACCCGCCCGCGTGATCGCCCAGTACGTCCGTGCGAACGGGTTCGCGGGCGGGCGGCCGAGCGCCGCGTATTCGTCGTGGAATGCGCCGCGCCGGTCGGCGTCGGCCAGCGACACGCGCGGGCTCGGCGTATCGAACTCGCGCAGCACGAACGCGCGCAGCGGTGCGAGCGCCTGCGCGCGGTCGCGCTCGCCGAGCGTGTCGTGATAGAAGCCGGGCAGCACGATGCGCTCCTTGCGCGCGGCGCCGAGCCGCTCGAAGAAGCGGTCCTGCGGGCCGCGATGCACGACCCAGTCGGCGCCCGAGATCAACAGTTGCGTCGGCACGGTGATCGCGGCCGCATCGGCGACGATCCGCTTCGCGGTGTCGTGCAGGTCGAGCAGCATGTTCACGGCGATCGGCCGCGTGATCAGCGGATCGGCCGCATAGCTGGCGATCCGTTCGGGATCGTGCGTGAGGAATTTCGGTTTCACGTAGCTGTTCACGTAGAACAGCCCGCGCAGCTTGTGCATCAGCCGCAGCCCCGGCCGCGCGAACGGTACGTAAAGCTTGATGTGGAACGCCGGCGACGCGACCACGAGGCAGCGGATCGGCGGCGCGTAGTCGTGTACCCAGGTGGCGGCGAGCACCGCGCCGACGCTCTGGCCGACCACGGCCGTGTCCTCGATCGCGATGCCGTGCGTGTCGCGGATATGCTCGACGAAGGTTTGCAAGTCGCGCACCGACGCGGCCGCGCTCGGGCTGAAGCCGCGCGCGCCGGGCGAGCGGCCGTGGCCGCGCGCATCCCACGCGAAGAACGCGAAGTCCGGCAGGTCGAGTTCGTCGACGAGGTGCGCGACACGCGCCGAATGTTCGTGGCCGCGATGCAGCAGCACGATCGCGCCGCGGCAGCGCGGGCCCGTCGCGGGCCAGTGGCGATAGAACAGCGTTTCGCCGTCGTGCGTGATGAAGTCGGCCTCGCGGGCCGTGCGTGCGTTCATGCGATCTCTCTCGTTTCGTTATTCGAATCATGCGGCGCCGCCCTCCGGCGCCGGTCCCACTACGGCCGTCAGCCGCCCGCTTCGGCGATCCCGGCCTGCACGCGCCGCACCGCCGTCACGATCGACAGCACGATCAGCACGCGCCACAGCCATGCGGCAACGCTGCCGACCGGCAGACCGAAGCCGATCCACAGCGCGAATGCACCGAGCGCGAACGCACGGTCGCTCTTGCCGAACGGGCCGTCGTAGCGGCGCGTCGCGCCGGCGAGCGGGCCGATCAGCCCCGCGCATTCGACGATGACCGCCGTCAGCGCGAACAGCCAGACGTCCGCCGCGGCGAACGCCGAAATCGCGAGGAACGGCAGCACGAGCGCGACGTCGGACACGACGTCGCCAAGCTCGTTCAGGTACGCGCCGAGCGTGCTCTTCTGCCCGTGCTCGCGGGCGAGCATGCCGTCGATCGCGTTGAGCGCCATCCGCACGAACAGCCAGATCGGAATCAGCAGGAACAGCACGCGGGCGAACACGCCAAGGCCCGCGAGCGCGCCGACGACGATCGAGCCGCCAGCCGCGAACAGCGTGACCTGGTTGGCGGTGACGCCGCGTTCGGCAAGCGAATCCGCGAACGGACGCAGACGATTCTGGAATTTCGGTTTGAGTGCGTAGAGGCTCATCGTTTTATTGGTTCTTCACGTTCGGACACGTTTGCGGCTGCCCCGCCCCGGGCAGCGCACCCGTCGGCTTCGGCTTTCGACAGGTGGTCGTCATCGTCGCCGAGCGGCCCCGACGCGTCAAGCCGCGCCCCGCACCGGCCGCGCCGGGCAATCTGGCGTTTTCGACGGAAACTCGCGATAATCCGCTGGCCCACGAGCGCAGCAATTCATTCGAACTGTGACCGGGCGCTCGTGCAACAGCCGATTATCACGCCGTCGAACGGCGAATTCGCCGCGACGCAACACCCGCCGGCGCATCGTCCGATTATCGCGGCCCTGCGACAGGCAGCCACGAATTTGAAAAAACTTAAACAATGGCCGTCCGGCGCGCATCCTGCCGCGCCGGCATTCCGGGATTCCGCCCGCCGCGCATGCGCGGCCGCGCGGGCATGCATGCAGGAGGCGCCGCGCCGATGAACATCCTGAACGTCTGGCAGCGCGATTTCCTGCTGTCGATCGTGCGGCTCGTCGCCGGTGCGTATCCGGTCTGGCATCAGGCGCCGCCTTCCCCGACGCAGAAGATCTACTTCTCGAACCATACGAGCCACATCGACACGCTCGCGATCCTCGCCGCGCTGCCGCGCGACGTGCGCGCGGTCGTGCGGCCCGTCGCCGCACGCGACTACTGGGACAGCAGCAACGTGAAGCGTCACATCGCGCAGAAGCTGCTGAACGTCGTGCTGATCGACCGCCACCGCGAAAGCGGCGGCGACCCGTTGGACCCGGTGCGCGATGCACTGCGGCAAGGCCACTCGATCATCATCTTTCCGGAAGGCACGCGCGGCGCCGAAGTCTTGCCGCAGCCGTTCAAGAGCGGCCTGTTCCATCTCGCGACCGAGTTTCCGGAGGTCGCGCTCGCGCCGGTCTATCTCGAGAACCTGCAGCGCATCATGCCGAAGGGCGCGATCTGGCCCGTGCCGCTGATCTGCAAGGTGCACTTCGGCGCGAACGATGCGCTCGGTGCCGGCGAAGACAAGCCGACCTTCCTCGCCCGCATGCGCGACGCGATCGTCGCGCTCGCGCCGCCGCAGCGGCCGGCCGGCTGAACGCGGCGCCCTCCTCTCCCTTTTCCGGACCTCTCCATGCGAACTCTCTTCTGGGAACTGGTCGCAGGCGTCACCGGCGTGCTGGTGCTCGCGACCGTGATCGGCGCGATCCTCGGCGCGCGCAGCGGCGGCACCAGCGCGACCATCGTCAACCTGAACCAGCGCATCCGCGCGTGGTGGGCGATGATCGCGATCATGGTCATCGCGATCGGCCTCGGCAACAACGTCACGTATCTGGTGTTCGCGCTGCTGTCGTACCTGACGCTGCGCGAATTCATCACGCTCACGCCGACGACCCCAAGCGACCATACGACGCTCTTCATCGCGTTCTTCATCGCAATTCCGGTGCAGTACCTGCTGCTCGGGATCAACTGGTACGGGATGTATTCGATCTTCGTGCCGGTGCACCTGTTCTTCGCGATGTCGCTGGTGTCGGCGCTCACGCAGGACACGCGCGAATTCCTGAGCCGCAACGCGAAGATCAACTGGGCGCTGATGGTCTGCGTGTACGGGTTGAGCCATGCGCCGGCCGTGCTGATCCTCGACATCCCGCGCTACGCCGGGCAGAACGCGCTGCTGCTGTTCTTCTTCCTGTTCGTCGTGCAGATCAGCGACGTGCTGCAGTACGTGGTCGGCAAGCTGTGCGGGCGCCGCAAGATCGCGCCGCGCCTGTCGCCGTCGAAGACGGTCGAGGGCTTCGTCGGCGGCGGCCTGCTCGCGACACTGTGCGGCGCGTCGCTGTATCGCGTGACGCCGTTCAGCTTCGGCGCGGCATTCGGGATCTCGCTCGCGATCGTGATCGCGGGCTTCGTCGGCGGCCTGGTGCTGTCGGCCGTGAAGCGCTCGCTCGGCACCAAGGACTGGGGCTCGATGATCGCGGGCCACGGCGGGATGCTCGATCGCGTCGACTCGATCTGCTTCGCGGCGCCGGTGTTCTTCCACCTCGTGCGCTACGTGTACGTCTAATACCGGGCGGCGGGACGGCGGGACGCCGTCCGGTCCCGATTACTGCACGCTCGATCTCACGCACAGCGCGGTCAACGACGGCGTGCGGTTCAACGTCGTGCGCGACGATGTGCGCACGACGTGCAAGTCGCTCGGCAGCAAGCGGCGCTTCGCCCGCGAATCGGTCGCGCTGCTCGACCTGACCCGGCCCTGCGCGCGCCGCATCATGCCGGTGCCGTGTCGGCCGTTTGCGGACGCGCGAGCTTGAATTCGCCGACCGTTTGCGCGAGTTGCGCCGCCTGCTCGCGCAACAGCGCCGCGGCCGCGGCGGACTCCTCGACGAGCGCCGCGTTCTGCTGCGTCGAGTGATCGAGTTGCGACACCGCCTGATTCACCTGCGCGAGGCCGGTGCTCTGCTCGTTCGCCGCGACCGACATTTCCGCCATCACGCTCGTGATGCCGCGCACGCCCTCGACGATCTCGTCCATCGTCGCGCCCGCCGTGTGCACGAGCCCCGACCCGCCCTCGATCTTGTCGACGGACGCCTGGATCAGCTGCTTGATTTCCTTGGCGGCCTGCGCGCTGCGTTGCGCGAGCGTGCGCACCTCGCCCGCGACGACCGCGAAGCCGCGCCCGTGCTCGTTCGCGCGCGCCGCCTCGACGGCCGCATTCAACGCGAGAATGTTGGTCTGGAACGCGATGCCGTCGATCACGCCGATGATGTTCGAGATTTCGTTCGAGGCCGCCGTGATCTCACCCATCGTCGCGACCACCTGGCTCACCACCTCGCCGCCGCGCATCGCGACGCCCGACGCCGATTCCGCGAGCCGGCTCACCTGCGTCGCCGCATCGGCCGAGTTGCGCGCCGTGCCGGCAATCTCCTCGAGCGCCGCCGCGGTCTCCTGCAGGCTCGACGCCGCGTGCTCGGTGCGGCTCGACAGGTCCTGGTTGCCCTGTGCGATCTCCGCGCTCGCCACGCTCACCGATTCACTGAACCCGCGAATCTGCAGCAGGATCGCCGAAATCTTTTCCGCAAACACGTTGAACGCGCGCGCGATCTGCGCAGCCTCGTCGTTGCCGTCCGCCCGCAGCCGTTTCGTCAGGTCGCCGCTGCCGCTCGCGACGTCGGTTAGCGCATCGCGCACCAGCAGCACGCGCTTGAATGCCGCATTCGTCAGCGCGCCGACCAGCGCGGCCGCGATACAGGCCACGATGACGATGGCCACGAGCGTCGTCGTCGCGACCGCGCGCATGCCGGCCGTCACGTCCGACCGGTCGAGCGCCATCACGAGCGACCAGTCCGTGCCGGCGATCGGTTGCGCGCGGAGCAGTTTGGTCACGCCGTCCACCGCGATCGCCACCGGCTCGCTCGCACGCTGCAGGCCAGCGAGACGATCGGGTGTCAGTTCCGGCGACAGCTGCACGGCCGGCTTCATGATCAGGTCGGTCTTCACGCCCGCGATGAGGCGCCCGCCGCGGTCGACGAGAAACGCGAAACTCGCCGGCGTCGGGTGCATCGACGCGACGATCGCGCTCGCGCGTTCCATGTAGAGACTCGCCGCCAGCACGCCCTTCAGCGCGCCGCCGCGCATGATCGGCACCGCAAATGCAAAAGCCGGCTTGCCGGTCGATGCGTCCTGGTACAGCGCGGTGACGACGAGCCGGCCGGCCTCGACCGCCTGCTTGTACCACGGACGCGCGGTCGGATCGTAACCGGACGCGAGCGGGATGTTCGAGAACGCCGTGTGGTCCGGCAGGCCGAGCGTCAGCACCTGGAACCCGCCCGACTTGCCGAGCAGCGTCAGGGCCGGCAGCGGATCGCCTTCGCCGATCGGCAGCGTATCCGCAAGCGCCTGGGTCTGCTGGGCGCGGCTCGCGACCCACTCGTCGAGCGCCAGCGCATGGCCGGCGAGGACCGAACGCAGGTTCTGGTCGATGGTTTCGTCGTTGTGTCGCTGGACGACCTCGTATACCAGCCCGCCCGTGACGGCGAGGGCCGTCACGACGATGGCGACGCAGGTTGCCACGATCCGGGCACGAATTGATGACAGCATGATGACGGCGATCTCCGGTTGCGCGTTGTTATCGAACAGTCAAATGAGTACGCAAACGGGTTTAACGACCGGTCGGGAGGCAACTTGAGGTTGGACTGGTCAGACCGCTCAAAAAAAACCGGAAGCCCCCCGGGCAGCAGCCAGGCGGATCGATATCGCCGAGGGCTCAACGCGCCGGCGGGATGGGAGCCATTGCAGGCGAACGCGTCGACCACGCGGATCGCCGTCGCAACCTGCCGATTCCGTGAGCGCGAACGTGACGGCGAGCGAGCGGCCTGGTGGCCGCGCACACCGTCACACCATCACGCCGTCACGCCGGATCGGGCAAGTCGATCGCCAGCAACGCCGAGCTGACCGACTTGCCGTGCGCGTCGAGCGCGAGCGAGCGCGTGACGCCGCCACCGAGCGCATCGCGCAGCACGAAGTTGAACGCGGCCAGCGCCGGCAGCTCGTAGCGCACGACATCGCCGTGCACGATGCCCGCGAGCCATGCCTTCACCGCCGGCGCATCGAGATGCGCGCGCAGGTGTTCGTAGTGACGCGGATCGCGGCAGATGACCGACACGTTCAGCGTATTGCCCTTGTCGCCGGTGCGCGCATGCGCCAGTTCACGCAGTTGCATCATGCCTCCACGAATGAAAACGACGGCGTTACGTCCGTGCGCGGCAACAGCACCGACTGCACCGCGATCACCTCGCGCGTCGCCTTGAATGCGCCGCCGCCGCCGGCCGGGCCGTTCGTATAAAGCGTCTCGACTTCGTTGCCGATCCGCGCGGCCTCGGCGGCGCTCGCCGCCCGGCCGGCCACCCGCACGCGTACTTCGGCCGGCTCGCCGCGCACGGCAGGCGTCGCGTCGCCGTACAGCGAATCCACGCCGATCAGGTCGAAGCGCAGTTCGGTCGCGGCCACGCCGGTCAGCGCGAGCCGCTCGCGGACGATGTCGAGCGCGAGCCGCGCGCGCGCCAGCGCACCCGGCCCACCGTACGAGATCTGCCCTTCGCCGATATGGCCGTCGACGTACGCGACCGACACCTTCAGCGTGTCGGTGCGCGCGCTGCCGCGCCCGCCCGTCACGCGCACGCGGTCCGGCGCCTCCTCCGTGACGGACACGCGCGTGAAATCCGCGACGACGTCGGGCTGCAGGTAGCGCGCCGGGTCGTGAATCTCGTACAGCAGCTGTTCCTTGCAGGTCGCCGCGCTCACGCGGCCGCCCGCGTGCGGCACCTTGGTGATCACGACCGAGCCGTCGGCCGCGACCTCGCCGATCGGGAATCCGAGCCGCGCGAGATTCGGCACGTCCTTGTAGCCGGGGTCGGCGAAATAGCCGCCCGTCACCTGCCCCGCGCATTCGAGCAGATGGCCGACGACCGTCGCGGCCCCGAGCGTGTCCCAGTCGTCCATTCGCCAGCCGAACGCGTGGATCAGCGGCGCGGCGAACAGCGACGGATCGGCGACGCGCCCGGTCAGCACGACGTCCGCGCCGGCCGCGAGCGCGTCGACGATCGGCGCGGCGCCGAGATACGCGTTCGCGGACACGATGCGGTCGCGATACGCGGCGACCTCGTCGCCCGACTCCTCGAAACGGAACGCGCCGCGCAACACGACGTCGAGCACGTCGTCGCCTTCGACCGCCGCAACCTTCAGCCCCGCGAGGCCGAGCGACTGCGCGATCCGCGCGGTGCGCCGCGCGGCCGCGCGCGGGTTCGCCGCGCCCATGTTCGACACGATCCGCACGCCCCTGGCCGCGGCCACCGGCAGCACGGCATGCATGCGCGCGTCGAGCAGCGGATCGTAGCCGAGCGACGGATCCTTGCGCCGCGCCTGCTGCGCGATCGCGATCGTGCGCTCGGCCAGGCATTCGAAGACGAGATAGTCGAGCTGCCCGTGCTCGGCCAGTTCGATCGCGGGCTCGATCCGGTCGCCCGAATAGCCAGCGCCCGCGCCGATGCGTACGCGCCGTTCGTGTGATGGCTTTGCTGTCATGTCGATACCGTGGTCCGGCGCTCGCGCGTCGGGAAAAATCAGAAAACGCCCAGCACGACGCACGCGATCGTCATCACGATCGAGGCGCCGAACAGCAGCGGGAACGTGAATTTCTGGTGCTCGGCCAGCTCGATCCCGCACAGGCCGACGACGAGGAACGTCGCGGGCGTCAGCGGGCTGACCGGAAACCCGGTCGTCATCTGGCCGAGCAGCGCGGCCTGCCCCACGTGCACGGCCGGCACGCCGAGCTGGCCGGCCACTTCCGCGATCACCGGCAGCACGCCGAAGTAGAACGAATCGGGATCGAACAGCATGCTGAGCGGCATCGACGCGAGGCCGAGCGCGACCGGGATGTGGCCGGCCATTGACGGCGGCACGAAGCCGACCGCCGCCTGCGCCATCGCCTTCAGCATCCCGCTGCCCTGCATGATCCCGGTGAACACGCCGGCCGCGAGCAGGATGCCGGCCATCATCAGCGCCGCGCGCGCATGCGCGTCGATGCGCTTCCTCTGCATGTCGACGTCCGGGTAGTTCACCATCAGCGCGACGCACAGGCCCACCATGAACATGATCGCGGGCGGGATCTTCTCGCCCATCACGACCATCGTGCCGAGCACGACGAGCGTCAGCACCAGGTTGAACCAGAACAGATGCGGCCGGCGCAGCGCCTGCTCGTCGGGCGTCAGCTCGCGTGTCGGCAGCGGAATCGACGCATCGTCGCGCGACAGGCCGAGCCGCTTCTCCTCGCGCCGCCCGAGCCAGTACGCGACGCCGAACACGAACACCAGCCCGATCGCCTGCACCGGAATCAGCGGATTGAACAGCGCCGACACCGGCAGGTGCAGCGACGCCGACGCGCGGATCATCGGCCCCGTCCACGGCAGGAAGTTGATCCCCGCCGCCATCGACACGGCGGCGGCCAGCACGCGCCGGTCCATCTTCAGGCGGTCATACAGCGGCAGCACCGCGGGAATCGTCACGAGAAAGCAGACAGCGCCCGAGCCATCGAGATGGATCAGCAGCGCGAGCAGCGTCGTGCCCATCACGATCCGCGTGGGCCGCGTGCCGACCGCGCGCAGGATGCGGTCGATGATCGGGTCGAGCGTGCCGGCATCGGTGATCGTCCCGAAATAGAGGATCGCGAACACGAACATCCCGACCACGGGCGCGAGGCCCTTCAGCCCGTCGATCACGAATTTGCTGGTATGCAGCCCGAAGCCGCCGATGAGCGACGCCGCGATCGGCACGATGATCAGCGCCACGAGCGGCGACATGCGTCTGGACAGAATCGCGGCCAGCAGCACGACGATCGTGCCCAGCCCGAGTAACGGCAGCATCGGTGTCTCCTACCTTGTCTTTTATTGGAGACGAGCGTAAGGTCGGCGCAGCGATAGCACAATTGAAATGATTTGATCGCAGCAATCACGAACCGTTATGGATCTGAACCTTCGCGACATTCGCGCGTTCGTCACCGTCGCGCACGCCGGCAACTTCACGCGCGCCGCCGCGCGGCTGCATCTGTCGCAGCCGGCGCTGACCGTGCAGATCCGGCGGCTCGAGGAAATCGTCGGCGCGCGGCTGTTCGACCGCAACAGCCGCAGCGTCGCGCTCACGCAGACCGGGCGCGAACTGCTGCCGCTGCTGCAGCGCTCGCTCGAAGACATGGAGCGCGTGCTGCGCGATGCGCGTGCGCTCGGCGAAGGCGCGAGCGGCACGGTGCGGCTCGCGTGCCTGCCGACGTTTGCGTCGAGCATGCTGCCGGAACTGATCCAGTCGTTCCGGCGCGACGTGCCGCGCGCGGCTTTCGACATTCGCGACGGCGTCGCGAGCCTCGTCACCGCGCTGGTGCGCAACGAGGAGGCCGATCTCGGGCTGACCGGCGGCGATGCGTTCGACGCGTCGCTGGACGTGCTGTACGCGGGCGCCGACCGGCTCGTCGCCGTGTGCCCGAAGGATCATCCGCTCGCGCGCAAGCGGCGCGTGCGCACCGCGGATGTTGCCGCCGTGCCGCTCGTGCTGACCGCGCAGGGCACGAGCGTGCGCAGCGTCGTCGATGCCGCGCTGGAGGCAGCCGGCTGCACGCCCGACATCGCGTGCGAACCGACTTACATGATGACGGCCGTCGCGATGGTGCGCGGCGGCCTCGGCGTGACGATCCTGCCGGCGACCGCGCGCGAGGTGCGCGCCGAACCCGACCTCGTCGCGAAGCCGATCGACGACCCCGCGTTCGTGCGGCCGATCGCGCTCGTCGCGAAGCGCGGGCGCACGCTGTCGCGCGTTGCGCAGGCGTTCGCCGACGCGATGCTGGCGGAACTGAAAAAGCGCGCGTGAGCCGCGCGCCCTCGACGACGGCCGGCCGCCGGCCGAACGCTTATTGCGGGTCCGGCTGGCCCGGATCGACGTGCAGTGATTCGCCGATCGCATAGAAGTTGCCGCCCGCGATGTAGTGCAGGCTGCGCAGCGCCGGATCGGCCGATTCGAAATACCAGTGGCCGTCGCGGAACACGCGCGTGTCGGACCACGCGCCGACCACCTCGCCGATGAACAGGTCGTAGGTCTGCTGGTTGTGCGGCTCGGGAATCAGCTTGCATGCGAGCCAGCCCGAACAGCCGGCGACGAACGGCAGGTCGTGGCCTTCGACGTCGAACAGCGCGACGCCCGCCTCGCGGAGCTTGTCCGGCCGCTCCGCGAGACTGTGGCTGCCGACCGCATGCGTGAGCTGCAACTGCGCAGCCGTCGGCACCTGGATGACGAAGGTGCCGCTGCGCTCGACGAGCTCGCGCGTCTTGGCCGACTTGTCGAGCACGACCGTCAGCTTCGGCGGCAGGAAGTCGAGCGCGCAGGCCCACGCGGCGGCCATCACGTTGTCAACGCCGTCGTGACGGGCCGACACGAGCACGGTCGGGCCGTGGTTGAGGAGACGGTAGGCTTTCTTCAGCTCCACCGGAGCGATGTGACTGTCCATGCGGGTTCCCTGATGAGCGGCACGACGCGTGCCGGCCGAAGGCCGCATTCTCGCACCCTGAGCCAATCGCCGCAGACGGCGAACGCGAGCGCCCAATAACACACCGGGCCCGCATCGCGCGCTTCAATTCATTAAATAATCAATTGATGAATCGACGACGAATGCGTCGCCATCGAAATTCACCTGAAAATCGTGCGGAATTATCACGAATCCGGCAATACGCCGATCTCTCCATCTTGAAATTCAAATCGATTGATGCACAATTCTCAATAATGTGAATCTCTCAATGGACCTTGCCGCAGCCTGCGCCTGTCTGCTTTAAGTCACATCGGAGAATTTCGTTTTTGCCGTTCGTCGGCGGCTCGGTAGTCTCCTGCCAATCCGGTTCAAGAAAGCAAGTCAATCGCCAGGAGATGAAATGAAACGCACGACCCTCTCGCTGATTTCGCTCGCATCGTTCGCGGCAATGCCCGCCGCGCATGCGCAGTCGAGCGTCACGCTGTATGGCGTGATCGACACGTCGATCACGTACGTGAATCACGCGCAGGGCAAGGACAATGCCTGGATGCTCGGTAACAGCAGCGCGGGCAATCTCGCCGGCAGCCGCTGGGGCGTGAAGGGCACCGAGGATCTCGGTGGCGGGCTGAAGGCGCTGTTCCAGCTCGAGAACGGCTTCGACCCGAGCAGCGGCCGGCAGGGCCAGGGCGGCCGCCTGTTCGGCCGGCAGGCGTTCGTCGGCCTGACGAGCGACCGCTACGGCACGCTCACGTTCGGCCGCCAGTACGATCCGCTCGTCGACCTCGTGCAGGGCATCACCGCCGACAACTATCTCGGCAGCGTGTTCGCGACGCCGGGCGACGTCGACAACTACGACAACAGCTTCCGCGTCGACAACGCGGTGAAGTACACGTCGGCCGTGTATTCGGGCCTGCAGTTCTCGGCGATGTACTCGTTCGGCGGCATCGCCGGCAGCACCGGCGCCGCGCAGTCGTATTCGGCCGCCGTGTCGTACAACAACGGCCCGTTCAGCGTCGCGGGCGGCTATTTCCACGCGACCAACAGCCCCGCGTCGAACGGGCTGCGCAACGGCTGGACCAGCTCGTCGGACGGCACCTTCGACGGCCCGATCAACACCGGCTATGCGAGCGCGCACTCGATCGGCATCGCCCGCATCGCGGGCCAGTACGTCGCCGGCCCGTTCACGTTTGGTCTCGGCTACAGCAACGCGCAGTACCGCCGTGACGCGAGCTCGGTGTTCAACTCGAACGAGCACTACAACACCGGCCAGGGCTTCGTGAACTACCAGGCGACCAATGTGCTGCTCGTCGGCGTCGGCTACAGCTATACGCGCTCGGGCGGCGATACGTCAGCGACCTATCATCAGGTGTCGGCCGGCGCGGACTACAACCTGTCGAAGCGCACCGACGTGTACCTGACCGCCGCGTATCAGCACGCGAGCGGCCGGACGGGTGACGGCAACGGCGGGTCGATGGCCGCGCAGGCATCGATCGGTTCGTACGGCTACGCGGGCACAAGTTCGCAGACGATGGTCAACCTCGGCCTGCGTCACCGCTTCTGATCGACGACGGCCGGCCGCGCGCGGCATGGCGCGGCTGGTCGATCGGTACCGGATTCGGGAATCGGGGATTCATCGACGCGGCGGCTGCGGCCGCCGTCGTCGTTTCCACGGCCCGCGCACCGCCGGATGCACCGCGCGTCATTCCGCTTCGCCGTGCCATTCACGACCGCCTTCGCGGCGCATCTGACGCGCCGCGTCAGTATTGCGATCGCACCCGCCTGCCGGCATGCGGGCGATTGCAGTCTTTTTTACCGATTCCGTCCCGTCGCGCGTCGATGCCGGCGACAACGACAATGCGCTGCACATGCGCCGGCAAATGCAAAGGAAAGTTTGACGCGAGCCATTTGACGGCGCGCTATGGCACACTTCGCGTCTGCGTAATTTCCTTGCACCGGGCGGCCGGATTCCGCCCCATCCTGCCATGCCGCGTCAGACTGCCCGTTCGATGAACCACGCCACGCCGAAGATCGCCGCGACGATCGCGCTGTCGTGCGCGCTGCACGGATTCGCGCGGGCCGACTGCCTCGACGACGCGGCCACGTTCCAGAAGGTAAGTGTGAGCCTGCTGCGCGGCATCGCTCAGGTCGAATCGGGAATGAACCCGAACGCCGTCAACACCAACACGAACGGCACCGTCGACATCGGGCTGATGCAGATCAACAGCACCTGGCTGCCGACGCTCGCGCGCGAAGGCATCTCGCGGGAAAGCCTGTTCGACGCGTGCACCAATGCGTACGTCGGCGCGTGGATCCTGTCGCAGAACATCCGCCAGCTCGGCGCCAACTGGAACGCGATCGGCGCGTACAACTCCGCGTCGCCCGACAAGCGCCTCGCGTATGCGCGCAAGGTCTATGATGCAATCCGGACCATGCCGGATTCGCCGGATACTCCCATGCCCATCCTGCCACCCTCTTTCACGCCGCCGCAGCAGGTGCAGGCGTACAACCCGTTCGCAAGCCTGAGCGTGTCGGCGCCGCCGGCCGCGCGTGCCCGCACGCTCGCGCCGGCCGCCCCGCCGCCGCCGCCGCAAGGCGGGCCCGCCGGCCCGGCCGGCACGTACAACTTCGGCTGGACGGTCACGGGCGCCGACCAGGCCAAGCCGACCCAGGTGTTCGACGACGGCGCGCGAATCTACGTGCAATTCAGCGACATGAAGCACGTGCCGGCGATCTTCACCGAGACGTCGTCGGGCCGCGTGCTGATGTCGTGGGAGCTGCAGTTCCCGTATGCCGTTCTGACGCGTCCCGCGCAAACGTTAATCTTCCAGCTCGGGCCGTTCGAGGCGCGCGCGCAGCGCGGCGCGGCGGGAGCGATCGCGCAGGCAGGCACGGGGACGGCAACGGGCACGCCGCGTTCGGGCGCGGCGGCAACGGCCGCCACGTCGCCGACGGTGAAGCACACCGCCGATGCGTCGGCCAAGCGCACTGCATCGTCCGATGCGCTCTGGTATATCGATACGGCATCGACGTCGGGTTCGGCAGCGACCTCGAGTACGGCAAATACCTCGACGACATCGACCACGTCGCAGACGCCCGCGACCTGGCCCACCGCAGTGACGTCGAACACGCCGCCCCCTGTCGCGACACCTCAGGCGCCGGCCGCGACGAAGCCGGCTGCGCGCGTCAGCACCGACGCGCTCTGGTATCTCTCGAAGTAACGCACGCGCCGGCTCGCCGCGTCACCCGCGCCGCACCCAGATCACCTTGCCGTCGCGAATGCCGAGGTCGCGGCGCTCCTGGCGATAGTCCATCGTGCCCGGCAACGACTGGCCGTCGCGCTCGAGCACGCGCCACAGGCAGCCGTCGAGCAGCGCGGCCGCCTCGGTCTCGGTCTTGCCGATCAGCGCATCGTCCGGTGCGGCGTCGGCCTTGCATGCGTTCACGGCGCCCGACGGAGCCGGGTTCATCACCGCGCCGCCGGCGGTGGCGTTGGGGTGTTTCGTGTTCATGTCCGCACATCCTGCAAAGGTTGCGCTCGCAACGAGTGCCACGAGCATCGCGATCGATTTCTTCATCGGTTCCTCCCTGAAGTGCCCCGGCCGTTCATGCGACGCATGACGTGAGCCGCCGGGCATTGCGTGCGTCATCGACTCCGCGCGCGGCACGAGCCGCATCCCGGCGGATGCGGGCCGGCGAACGGCGGCACTGCGCGACGCGGTCAAGCCACTTCGCCTTACCTGTGTCGCGGGCCCGGCGTCGCGCCGGACCCGCGTGCATGTTACCGCACGCGATCCGCAGCAACCGTGACCGCGGCGCCGGCATCCCGCATGCGCGATGCGGGCCGGCGTCCCGTTCAGAACTTGTACGTCGCGCCGGCCATCCCGTAGTAATTGCTGCGCGTCTGCACGATCGGGCTGTCGCCATAACGCCCGAGCAGGCGCGTGAAGCCGCCGGTCGCACGCACCGACCAGTGCCGCGACACGTCCCAGTTCCACGCGAGCGACAGCGTCGCGCTGTCGACCCCGCCGCTCGTCGAATACGGCCTGAACCCGCTCGCCAGCGACTGCGCGTCGGTCACGCCGTAGAACGTCTGCGTGTAGCGTCCGGTCCCGGCATGCGCGCTGCCCGTCACGACAATCTCGTGCCGCGCGGTCTTGAACACCGGCACCGCGAGGTCAACGTGCCCCGACACGCCGCGCGACGTATGCGTCACCGGGGCGTCGACCGTCACGCTCAGCTCCGCCGCATCGAACAGCGTCAGCCCTGCCCGCACGCCGACGAGCACCGAGCCCGGAATTCGGCCCATCCCCTTCAGGTAATCCGAACCGGGCAGGTCGAAGCGGTTCTCGTCCGTGCGGCCCACGTCATAGCTCACCGCCGCCGACACGAACGCGCCGTGCGGCAGGTCCAGCCGATAGCCGGCGCCCGCGGTGCTGTCGATGAAGAAGCCGTTGCCGAACTTCGCGGAGAAACCCGGCGCGACGATGCCGCGATACTGGTTGCTCCCCTGGTAGCGCGGCGTGAACCCGCCGCCAAGCGAAAGCGAATACTGGTTTTCCGCATGGGCGGCTGCGGCAAGCGTCAGGCCGGCAAGCGGCATGCAATAACGGGAGCGGCGAAGGGTTGGGCGCACAATATTGAAATAAGAGTGACGGAGCCCGAAGTCTAGGTGCCGCCGTGCGCCGGGACTGTCCGGAATCTGCGGGGAATCTGTGCCCAATTGTGTTCGATTGTTCGCGATTGTCGTCCTGCTGCCCGGGCCACCGGAACGCCGGATAGAATTCGCGTGCCGCGCCGCGCGCCCGCCTGCCGTGATGCGGGACGACGCGTGCACATCGAGGAGACCATGTACGACAATCCGCTCAAATACCGTGTACTGCTGATCGAGGACGACGATCGCCTCGCGCAGCTCGTGCGCGAATACCTCGACAACTACGAATTCGCGGTGACGGTCGTGCGACGCGGCGATCTCGCGGTCGCGGCGGTGCGCGAGCACCAGCCCGCGCTCGTGATCCTCGACCTGATGCTGCCGAACCTCGACGGGATGGAAGTGTGCCGGCGCATTCGCGCATTCACCAACGTCCCGGTGCTGATTCTCACCGCGCGCGCGGACGTCTACGACCAGGTCGCGGGCCTCGAAACCGGCGCCGACGACTACGTGACGAAGCCGATCGAGCCGCGCGTACTGGTGGCGCGCGCCCGCGCGCTGCTGCGCCGCGCGCAACCGGCCGCTTCGGACACGCCCGCTGCCGCGCCCGAAGCGCTGATATTCGGAGAACTGACGATCTCGCCGCCGAACCGAACCGTCACATGGCGCGGCGAACCTGTCGACCTGAAGACGGCCGAGTTCAACCTGCTGCTGATCCTCGCGCGTGCGGCCGGCACCGTGCTGAGCCGCGACGACATCCTGAAGCAGTTGCGCGGGATCGAGTTCGACGGGCTCGACCGCTCGGTCGATTCCGGCATCTCGAAGCTGCGCCGCCGCTTCGAGGATGCGTCGTCGGAGCCGCACAAGATCAAGACGATCTGGGGCCGCGGCTACCTGTTCAGCCCTTCCGCGTGGGACGAATAAATGCTGCGCCCGTTGATCAGGCTGTACCTCATCGTGATCCTGTTCGTCGCCGGATCGATCGCGTTCATCCAGTTCTCGTTCGACCGGATCTTCTACGATCGCGTCGCGCAGGCGCAGCGCGATTCGCTGACGACCTACGCGTTCGTGCTGAACGATTATCTGGAGCGTCATCCGGGCGCGCAGCGCATGCTCGCGCTACGCGAACTCGCGAAGCACGGCAACGAAGGATTCGGCTTCATGACGATGGCCGATGCCCGCGCGCAATTGAGCGGCGCACCGCTGCGCGACCTCGACGCTGGCCGCATCGCGATCAGCTACGACGCCAAGGATTACTACATGCCGCTCGCGGACGGCGCCGTGCTGCATGCACGTCCGACCGAGGCGCCGGACCTCGACATCAAGATCTACGCGTACCTGCTGCTCGCGCTCGCTGCGCTGTTCGCCGTGGTGCTGTGGATCTCGTATCACTGGCGTGACCTGCGCAAGCTGCAGGCCGCCGCGCATTCGTTCGGCGCGGGCAACCTGTCGACGCGCGTGAAGCTGTCCGGGCGATCGAACATCTACGAGCTGTCGCAACAGTTCAACGACATGGCCGAGCGGATCGAGGCGTCGATCAAGCAGCAGCGCGAAATGATGCACGGCATCTCTCACGAGCTGAAGACGCCGCTCGCCCGCCTCGAATTCGGCCTCGCACTACTCGCCGACTCCGACGACAGCGGCCGGATGCGCGAACGCCGCGACGAACTGCGACGCGACGTGCGCGAACTCGACGATCTCGTGACCGAACTGCTGACGATCGGGCGGCTCGAACAAGGCGCAAGCGAGCTCGCGCCGATGGACGTCGTCGTCGATGCGCTGATCGACAGCGTGGCCGGCAACGTCGCGAACGACGTCGCCGACCGCGGCCTCACGCTCGGCGTGTCGACGACCGACGCCCCTGCCACGCACGTGTGCGATCCGAAGCTCGTCGCACGCGCGCTGCTGAACCTGATCCGCAACGGCGCACGTTACGCGTCGCGCACGGTCCTGCTGTCCGCGACGCATGACGCGTCCGGCGCGCTGGTGCTGAGCGTCGACGACGACGGCCCTGGCATTCCGGTCGCCGAACGCGCGCGCGTGTTCGAACCGTTCCAGCGGCTCGACTCGAGCCGCGACCGACAGACCGGCGGGTTCGGGCTCGGGCTTGCGATCGTGCGACGCGTCGCGCTCGTGCACGGCGGCGACGTGCGGCTCGAGGATTCGCCGCTCGGCGGCGCACGCTTCGTGATTTCGCTGCCGCCGCGGGCGTTGCCGGACTTCCTCGGCGACGCACCGGAGAGCACCGCGCGCGGCCAGGCCCACCACGCATCGTCGAGTTGACTGCGTCAATGAATGCAGACGGGGCGTCGCCGCCCCCTCACCCGCCGGCCCTGAACGCCGGCAGTTGCTGCCCGAGCCGCGCGCCCATTTCCGCGCCGAGCGCCTGCAGCGCATTGAACGGACGGATCATCACCTCGAATTCGACGATCCGTCCGTCGGCGTCGAAGCGGATCATGTCGATCCCCTTCAGCCGCTTGTCGCCGACCGTCGCACTGAACTCCAGCACGACGCTCGTGCCGTCGTCGTCGGCGAACGCGCGGTGATATTCGAAGTTCTCGAGAATCGTGAGCACCGTGCGCAGCGCGAGCAACAGCGCGGGCGCCGGCCCGTACGGCTTGAACGCCATCGGCGAACGGAACACGGCGTCCGGATGGACGATCGTGTCGAGCTCGCTGAAATCCTTGCGCGCGAGCATCGCATGCCACGCAGCAAGCGAGGACGCGACGGCGGGTTGCAGATTCGACAGGGGTTGCATGGTCAGCGACTCCGGTAACGTCACACGAAAGAACCTTGATCGAAGGCGGCGCCCGGTCGGGCCGCCGCCGCGTGAATCGGCACCGGCGTAATCACGCTTCCGGCAGGATCACGACCTTGCCCTTGACCTGCCGGTTCGCCATGCGCGCAATTGCGTCGGCCGCACCCGCGAGCGGCACGCGCTCGGTGATCGCGGGCCGCACCTTGCCGGCCGCGAACCATTGCGCGAGCTGCCGCATGTTCGCCACATGCTGCGCGGGGTCGCGCCGCACCGCGTCGCCCCAGAACACGCCCAGGATGTCGCGTTCCTTGAGCAGTGCAAGGTTCAGCGCGATCTTCGGAATTTCGCCGGCGGCGAAACCGACCACGAGGAACCGGCCGCGCCACGCGGTCGCGCGCAGCGCGGCTTCACTGTACGCGCCGCCGACCGGATCGTAGACGACGTCCGCGCCGCGTCCGCCGGTCAGTTCGTCGACGCGGCGCCGCAGGTCCTCGGTCGCATAGTCGATCGTATCGTCGGCGCCGGCTTCGCGGCACAGCGCCAGTTTGTCCGCGCTCGACGCGGCCGCGATCACGCGCGCGCCCAGCGCCTTCGCGATCTCGATCGCGGCGAGCCCGACACCGCCGGCCGCGCCCAGCACCAGCAGCGTCTCGCCCTGCTGCAGGCGCGCGCGCTGCTGCAGCGCATGCAGCGACGTGCCGTAGGCCAGCACGAGCGCCGCGCCCTGCTCGAACGTCATCCCCGGCGGCAGCGCGGCGATCTGGTGCACGTCGGCCACGCACTGCTCGGCGAAGCCGCCGTGGCCGGTGAACGCGACCACCTCGTCGCCCGGCCGCCAGGCGCTCACGCCGTCGCCGACCGCGTCGATCACGCCGGCGAATTCGGCGCCGGGCGAGAACGGCAATGCCGGCTTCATCTGATACAGGCCCTGGACGATCAGCGCATCGGGGAAATTGAGCGACGCCGCCTTCACGCGGATCCGCACCTGACCGGCTGCCGGTTCGGGAATCGCGACGTCCTCGATACGCAAGCGGTCGATCGGGCCGAATGCGGTACACAACAGGGCTTTCATGCTCTCCATCCTCCTTACGCGACATCGCCGCGCATCGATACGGCAGCGGGACGCGCCCGCGAGCGGCGCAGGCCAGGCGGCCCGCACCGCGACACCATCATCCGTGCGGCGCGAACAGGTCGGCAGCAAATGCTGGCGGGAAATTTAGCACGGTCGTTCGGAAGCGACAATGGCAAGTCGCCCCGACGGCGAACCGGGGCGATGGCGGCAGGCGAAGGTGAAGAGTGGTCGATACCGGCACGCGACGCGCCCGGCTCACGCATGCGGCGGCTAACCCGCGTCGTCGGCCAGCGTGCCGAGCGGCACGAAAACGTAACCCTTCCCGCGCACGGTGCGGATATAGCGATAATCGCCGACCGCCTGCTCGACCAGGTTGCGCAGCCGGAAGATCAGCACGTCGAGCCCGCGCTCGGAGCGCCCGGCCACGCTCAGTCCCAGCAGCGCGAGAATCTCCGCGCGCGACAGGACGCGCATCGGCTGCGAGATGAACAGTTCGAGCAGCGCGAATTCACTCGCACGCAACCCGAGGTCGGCTCCCGCGCGCGTCGCGCGCCGCGTGACGAAATTCACCTCGATGTCGCCGAATGCATAGGATTCGGGTTTCCCGCGCCCGCGCCCCGGCTCCGGGCGGTGCGACGCGTACCGACGGATCGCGCTGCGCACGCGTGCGATCAGTTCCATCGGCTCGAACGGCTCGACGACATAGTCGTCCGCGCCGAGCTCGAGCGCGACGACCTTGTCGACCACTTGCGCATTGCGGCTGATCACGATCACCGGCATGTCGTGACCGTCGCGCCGCAGCGCACCGAGCGCCATGTGGGACGTCGTGGCCGGCCGTTCGACCCGCAACACGATCAAGGTGGGCGGTGCCGCCGTCACGTGCCCCGGCAGCAGCGACACGTCGTCGAGCGCCGACGTCTCGATCTGGCAGCCGCGCAGGAGCGCGCGAATCATGTCGCGCATCCGCGGATCGGGATCTACGACGAGAACTTGGGTGGTCATGGACAATCGTCCGGCACGACGGCCCGCCCGGCGCATCGCGACGTCACGTCGACCTGCCGTCCGACCGGAACGGCCCGGCACGGCCTGTTCGAACCCGCGAGCGTACGGCGCCGGCGACTACACATGCATGCAGCAATCGAGACTCGTCAGGAAATAGCTCAGGCTCTTGCGGATCGACGTCTCGACGTCCCGCACGTCGCGAGCCGGGGGCGACTGCCCGAGCAGCGTCGCGACGATGTCCAGCGCTTCCCACGGATGCCGGTCGTCGTAATCGGCATGCAGCTTGAGCCAGCGCATCGCGCGATGCCGCACGGCCGGATCGAACTGCTGTTCGTACGGCGATGCGCACAGCAACGCACTCCACTCGCCGGTCACGCCTTCGATTGCATAGTTGGTCGCGGCGATGCTCGGCGCGAGCGCGTCGGTGCTGCCGCTCCTCCAGCACCAGTGGCTCAGCGCGAATCCGGCGAGCGGCGCGTCGCCGTGCAGCAGCATGTCGATCGTGACCCCCGATTCCGCGGCCCAGTTGGCCCAGTGATCGACGTGATTCTGCTCGACGCGGATATTGCGGATCAGATAGCGCCGCGCCTTCTCGTCGCCGCGCGACCGAAAGGCGGCGGTCTTCAGCAGGTTCATCGCCATGTATTCCGGAAACTGGCTGACCACGGCCCAGCCGGTCACGAAGAATGCGCGCAGTTGCGACGCGCGCAGCGTCCCGCCGCTCATCGCCGCAAACACCGGATGCGCGCGGACGCGCGCCTTCAGCTCGTCGGTCGCGCCGACCACGTCACGCAGCCAGGCCGGATAGCTCGCCAGGTCCATCAAGTCGCCGGTCAGTTCAAATGGAGCACTCATGCGTTCGTTCCTCGCTTGTTCAATGGAATCCCCCTTCCTGCCAGGGCGCGGGGCGGCTGAAGTAATAGCCCTGGCAATAGTCGACGCCCAGCGCGCGAAGCATCTCGGCCGTCGCCGTGTCCTCGACGTGCTCGGCGACGGTGCGGTACTGCATCACGTGCGCGATGTCGTTGATCGCGGACGCGATGCCGCGCTTGATGCTGTCGGACGTCATGGTCGACACGAGGCCGCCGTCGATCTTCAGGTAATCGACCGGCAACTGGCGCAGATACGAAAACGACGACATGCCGGCGCCGAAGTCGTCGAGCGCGAAGCGGCAGCCGAGGTCGCGCAGCTCGCACATGAAACGCGACGCGACCTCCAGGTTGCGGACCGCGCTCGTCTCCGTGATTTCGAAACACAGCAGCGACGGGTCGAGCCCCGACGCCGACAACTCGGCGATCACGAACTCCACGAAGCGCTCGTCGGTGATCGACATCGCCGACAGGTTCACGTTGTATTCGACGTACTGGCGCTGTTCGAGCCGCGCGAGGCGCCGGATCACGGTGCGCACGACCCAGCGATCGATCATCGTCATGTGGCCGTAGCGCTCGGCGGCCGGCAGGAAGACCGGCGAGATCAGCTTGCCGTCGGCGTCCGGGATGCGCAGCAGGATCTCCGCGCGCTCCTGCGCGCCGAGCGCCGGCTGGATCGGCACGATACGTTGCGCATACAACTGGAACGAATTCGTTTCGAGCGCCGTCTTCACGCGCCGGCTCCACTGCATGTGATACGCCTGACGGCCCGAGTTCATGTCGCGCGCATCCGCGACGTGCACGCGGTTGCGGCCGCGATCCTTCGCGACGTAGCACGCGATGTCGGCCATCTGCATCGCCTTCTCGACGCTCTCGGGCCGGCAGGCGAGATCGAGCACGCCGATGCTCACGCTGATCTTGAACGGCTCGCCTTCCCACTGGAACGTGAAGTCCTCGAGACATGCCCGGATACGCTCCGCCTTGCCGCCGTCCGGCGCGCCATTGCGGGCGGCCGGCAGCAGGATGCCGAATTCGTCGCCGCCCAGCCGGCCGAACACGTCGTCGTCGTCGAGACAGCGCGCGAACACCGCCGTCGCGTCGCGCAGCAGCGCATCGCCGGCCGCGTGCCCGCACACGTCGTTGACTTCCTTGAAGCCGTCGAGGTCGAGCACCAGCAACATTCCGCCACCGCGCTGCGCCAGCGCGTCGCCCAGGCGCCGCTCGAACGCCGTGCGGTTGATGAGGCCGGTCAGCGCGTCGTGCGACGCCTGCCACGTCAGCTTCTCGATCAACTGGTATTCGCGCGTCATGTCGCGCAGGATCAGCACGTAGCCCACGCAGCGGCCGGCGGCGTTGTCCATCTTCGACAGCGACGCGCGCACGGACACCGCCGAGCCGCACACGCGGATCAGGTCGAGATCGCGGGTGAAGGTGTGGTCGCCGCTGTTGCTGAGCGACGCGAGCAGCTTGATCGACATGCCGGTCGACGTGTCGATCAGGTCCAGCACGTCGTTGATCGGTTTGCCGACGCACAGCCGCGACGACGCGCCGAGCAGCTGTTCGGCCGCCGGATTGACGGTCTCGATGCTGCGCGTGAGGCCGATCGTGACGATCGCATCGGCGACCGAGCGCAGCGCGGCTTCGGCGAACGCCTGGCTCCGGTCGAGTTCGGTCTGCATCGACACCTGCTGGCGTTGCGCGCGGCTCGCCCATCGCACCGACAGCAGGATGATCAGCAGCGACGCCACGACGTACGACAGGAACAATTGAATGACGGCCGAGCGGAATTCGGCGCTCAGCTCGGCGGAGAAGCGCTTCGGCAGCGGTTCGATGCGCGAATTGAGATCCCAGATCGCGCGGTTCAGGCGGCTCGTGCGCCGGACGTCGTCCGCGTGCACGGACTCGCGCAGTGCGTTGGCGATCGCCCGCAGGTCGACCAGTTGCCGGTCCGCGTCCTCCCAGTATTGCAACGCGGCGTTCAGGCGCGCGAAGCTGCTCAGGATCGGATAGAACCACACCACCGCCGCCGCATCGACGGGATTGATGCCCGCCTCGATCAGCGCCCGGCGCGCCACGCCGTGGTCCGGCGGCACGCTCGTCATCGCGCGGCGCGCGACGCCCAGGAACGCGAGGGTCCGGTCGACCGCCCGGTAATCGTCGAACAATTTTTCGTCGCCGGTCTGCCCGTAGCGGCTCAGCAGGATGATTTCGTCCTTCTGCGCCTTCGACCAGCTGCTTTCGCCACCGACGTACACGCGCAACGACATGATCACGATCAGGCTGACGGCGACGAACCCGGCCAGCGCGCCGATCACGACGACGATCGGCAGAATGCCGAGCGCCGGACTCCATGGCCACACGTGAAACGAGCTGCGCTGACTCTGGAGCTTCGAAATGTTTTCCATACCTGAATGACTGCTTTTCTGATTCTTCTCGATGCACCGGCCTGCCGCGTCGATGCGCGTCCTGCGTTCAGGCCTCTCCCCCTTCCATGCTCGCGACGCGCTGGCGCTCATGCAGGCGCGCCGGCACGACGCGCCGGCGACTAGGTCGTCCGGATACGTCGCGACAACCCGGCACCCGCATTCGTACCCGCATCGATCGCGAGGATGCGGCGCGTTTCGTCGCGGATGACCCGATGGCAGTCGCAGCCCTGCCGTTCGAGACCGTCGAGATCCGTCAGCACGACGGCACCGCGATGCTGATGGATCAGGCCGAGTTCGTGGAGCTGCCGCGTGGTATCGGTGACGGTCTCGCGACGCACGCCCAGCATCTGGCCCAGCATGCCGTGGGTGACCGGAATCTCGATGCTGCGCGAGCGCTCGTAGGCGATCAGCAGCCAGCGGCTCAATTGATGACGCATCACGTGATGGCGGCTGCAGAACATGACCTGCGACGCCTGGGACAGCACCAGCTGCATCCGCACGAAGACCTGCCGGCGGATCGCCGCCGATGCGTCGCACGCGTCGGCGAAACGGTGCGCATACAGCCGATACGCGAACCCGCCGCGATAGACGACGACGCGGCGCTGCATCGCGCTGCCGATGACGTCGTCGCACACGAGGCCTTCGCGGCCGATTTCCGTCACGCCGAGCGTCGTCTTGCCGCCCGCCGTGTATTGCAGGGAAATTCCCGCGGTCACCGGAAAATAGACGGCCTCCAGATCGTCGCCGGCATCGCACAGCACCTGGCCGGTCTTGAGATTCGAAAGCATCAAATGAGGCGCCAATTCCGAACGGCTGATTCCGTCGAGCGCAGACAGGAAATGATTGGCACCAAGTGCATGCGGCAACTCGATGACGTTGTTGGCCTGATCTCTCACGGCGCACCTCGTACGTTGTATCCCTGCCCCTCGGCCACCGAACCTTTCTGCTGTTTTCACCGCACCGGTTTAACGGTTTTTTCCGCCTTATCATCGCGGTGACATTGAGCAAAAAGGTATCACGCAGCCCAACCGTTCGCGACACTCCGCGCTCGTTACATGAAGTAATTTGACAGTTCGGTTCGCCATCCGAAGATACTTGCACCATCAATCAAAAATCCACGATTTAAACTTGTTCCGTATAAGGCGGATTGCTCGATGGATCATTGGAAATGACGGGGGAATGCCAATACGGGGTAATGCGATTTACTCGGAAAATTAAAATCATTCTCGAATCGAAAAGAATGCGGGAAACGTGGGCTATCGCACACTTTTCGCGCGACATGTTTGGGAGCCGTGGCGGCGCGCACTCGGAAACCGGTGCTAGCGCGCCGATGCCGCGGCCCTGCCCGCGTCGAGCGATGCGGCCCGCGATGCATCCGGCGGATCCGAGAAATTGCGCCGCCGCAATTGGGCGATCTGCGCATCGTGCACGTCGGGCGCAAGCTGCTGCGCGTCGAGCCGGTCGCGTTCGGCCGCATAGTCGCGATAGCGTGCTTGCCACGCGTCGTCGTCCTGCTGCATCCGCACGACGCGCGCGGCAACATCGGCACCGAGCTGCGCGCGCAGCGCATCGGGCGTTGCGCGCTGGCCGTCGAGCCTCGCAACCGTTGCAATCGCGTCGCGTTGTCGCGACGCGCGCTCGCGTGCGTCACGCTCGCCGGGCGGCAGCGCCTGGTCGAGCGCGGCGAGGCGCGCGCGCTTTTGCGCGTCGCCGAGCGTCGGATCGCGCGCGATCCTGATCCGGTCGAGGTCGTCGCCCTGCCGCCGGACATCCGCGTCGAAGAACGGCGTGCTCCAGTCGCCGAGCCAGCGGCGCGCGAGTGCCGCGCGCCGCTCGAGCTCGCCCGCGATCGCGTCCGGATCGAGACCGGCGCCAGCCTGCATCGCGCCCGGCTGCGTATCGAACGCGGCGAGGCACGCGCGATAGCGCGGCCACACGTCGAGCGCGTCACGGCGGGCCGCCGCGCCGATCGGTTGCGCGTCGATCTCGCGCGCGACCAGCGCATCGAGCGCCATGGGCGTCAGGTCATGCTGCGCAAGCAAAAAGTAATCGAAGAATTCCCGCACCGCGCGCACTTTCGCGAGGTGCCCGTCCGGCGCGACCGGCAGACTCGGTGCACGCGTGCCTGCAAGCGATGCCGGCAACGCGACATCGGATGCGACAAGCATCGGCTGCGCCGCCGCACCGCGCGGCGCGGCACGGCTGGGCGGCGGCGCAGCCGCGACAGCCGGCGACGCAGCCTGACGACCAAACACGTGCCACGCGGCGGCGACGGCGATCGCCCCGGTCGCGCCGTACAACACGGCGCGGGACAGCGCGGTCCGGACTTTCATCGCTCAGACGCCCCGCAGCTTCAGCCGGTTCGCCTGCACGCGCAGCGTGGCGACCGGGTCTTCCGCATACGCGCCGCGAATGCCGAGCAACTGATTGATCGCGTCGAAGTGATTCCAGCGATAGCGCGTCGAGATCACCGTGCCGAACAGCGAACTGCAGGTCGACGTGAAGCCGTCGTTCGGGCCCGCGCCGGCCAGCGCCATGATGTTGCCGGCCGTCAGGAACACGAGCGTCGACGGATCCAGCACGTTCGCCGGATCGATGACCGGAATCACGCTGGTGTCGACTGCGCCGGTCACGATGCCGAGCAGCGACACCGGCTGATACGCGGCCCCGCTCCACGAGTACAGCAGATGCACGTTGCCGCCGATCGTCTCGACCGGTGCGCCGGTACCGCATGCGCCGGCGCCGAGCCCCGGGCTCGGAAACAGCTGGTTGAACCGCGCGGCATAGGTCGTGCTCAGTGCGTTGAGCGCGGCGATGGCGTCCTGATTGGTGTTGTGTGTGTTGCTGGTGAGGATCCCGAACAGGTTCAGCAACGCGCCGAACACCGGCGTCGACAGGCCGGTCGGGTCCAGCTTCAGCGCACCCAGCACGAAGTCGGCGAACTGCGAGCCGCGATGCGGCGTCGCGATCGTCGTGACCGACGCAACGAGCGCGGGTGCGACCGACGCCACGTAGCGCGACGTCAACCCGCCCTGGCTGTGGCCGATCAGGTTCACCTTGGCCGCACCCGTCACCGCGAGCACTTGCTTCACGTAGGCCAGCAACTGCTCGCCGCGCCCGTTCGGGCCGAGGTCGCTCTGGAAGCCGGAGAGATCGGCGACGTAGACGGTCGCGCCATGCCGCTGAAGGTCAGCCTGGATGCCGTACCAGTACGGCAGGATGCCGAAATAATCGTCCGTTCCGGTCAGCCCGTGCACGAGGATGATCGGATAACGGGTCGCCGCGTAGTCGTCGACCGCCGTCTGCGCACCGGCCTGCGCCGGACCCAGCACGACGCACGCGAGCAGCACGATTCGGGCGATGAACCCCGCGCGCACGCGCGACACGCATCGCGTCGCCACGGCGCGCAGGACCGTCGCGACGCCCTGCACGGCGATATCGGCGCGACGACGCGGCGCGATACGCCGGTTGATGTCGATGTCATGCATTCTCACTCTCCCATGCGGCATGCGCGGCCACGCGCCGCTGCCACGCGATGAACAGCGGCGCGCCGACGACTTCGAGCGCCGTGAAGCCGACGAACGGCGGCCACGGCAACCCGAGCGCCGCGAGCGACATCAACCGCCCGACACCGCCGAGAAAAATCATCATCCACAGCGTCGCGAACAGCCGTCCCTGCCGCTCGATCCGCGGGATCACCGAAAACGCCGCGAGCCCGAGCCCGAACCACACGCCCGCATAGAAACGAAGGTTGCCGTCCAGCGTCGCGTCGGCCGGCAGCGCGATGCCGAGCGACGCGTACAGCGGGTCGCGAATGCCCATCATCCCGAGCACGCCGGTGATCGTCGGAACCAGCGCAAGCACGGCGGTCGCCGCCTGAAGCGCGCGTTTGCTCATTCGAATTCTCCTTGCGTCATCGATAAAAAATGCCCAGCACCTGAATGCTCGTCGACTCCGGCATCGCACCGAAGCGGCTCCACGACGGCCCGCCCTGATGCAGCCACTGCAGCGCGACGTCGAACCGGTCGAAGCGCCGCCGCAGTTCGAGCCAGTATTGCCGGCCGCCGCCGAGATCGGCCTGCACGAAACCCGACAGGTCGAGGCGCCGAACGCCGACGTTGCGCCATGCCGCCATCACGAACACGCCGTGACGGGTCTGCAGTTCCTGTGCGGCGATCGACGTCTGCACCGCGCTGCCCCATGCCATCGGGTTCGCGCGCTGCAACGACCGCCATTGCGCCGCGTCCGCGCCACCGCCGTTGCTCTGGAATTCGGCGGTCAGCGAAAGATCGACCGGCAGCGTCCACGTCGCGCCCACCGACGAACTGCTGCGGAACGCGCGATCGTCGGCCGCGCCGGTGGCACGCACGATCAACGAGCGCCGGTAGCCGCCCGTCCATTCGACGTATGCGACCACCGAGTTGCCGAGCAGCACGCTCAGATTCTGGCCGAACTGCGGCGCCTGCCCGCTTTCGCCGTAGACGATCCATTGCGGCTGGATCGCCGCGTTGAGCCGCTGGCTTGCGACGAGCATCCAGCGATCGACGCCGTTGGTGCGCTGCAGGTCGGACGCCGCGGCCGGGTCGCCCGGCACGCTGCGGCGCTCAAGCCGCGGCGACAGCAGCGCCGCGAGCGAGCCCGTGTCCCACACCCGCTGTGCGCGCAGCCCGACCGTGCCGAGCCGGTTCGTGTGCCGGCTGTCCGGATCGGGCGGCACGTCGAGGCTCACCGCGCCGGCGCGGAAGAAGTCGGTCGGGTTGTAGCCGATCGCCGCGCCGAGCCGCTCGTTCACGCGGCCTGCGTCGACGACGAATGCCGGCGACGCGCGCCAGCTCGCATACGCTTCCTTCACGAGCGTCACGTCGCGCGACGACGTGCGCGATGTGCCGAGCGGATCGAACCGGTCGAAGCGCATGGAGAAATGCGCGGCGAACGACGGCGTCAGCCACTGCCCGTACTCGAACTCGATCGACAACTGGTTGCGGCCGGCCTCGCCGCCGTCGCGATAGCGGCTCGCACGCAGCGCGTCCTGCACGTTCAGCTTCCATGGCTTCGCGGTGTCGGGCGGCGTCGCGGCCGGCTGGTCGGCCAGCGCGAGCGCCGCGGCATCGGCTTCGTCGACGCCGGCCGTGCCTCCCGTCCCGCCCGCATCCGCCGCGTGCACGCACGCCGGCAGCAACGCGAACGCGACCGCCGCGATCCGGCCTCGTTGCCGCACCGTCATTGCGCCTGGAAGCGGGACAGGTAGTCGCGCTGCAGCCATGCATCGGGAATGTCGCGCCACGCGTAGTCGGAAAAGCGCATGACCGTGACCCAGTTGCTGTCGAGCCCGTCGATGATGACGGTCTCGGTCGGCCGCTCGACGCCGAGCTGCATCGTGTAGCGGCGATAGAACGCGGTCTTCAGCAGGCGGTCGCTTTCCGAATAGAAGCGTGCCTTCAGCGGCCGGTTGTTCGCCGCGTCGATCCAGATCTCGATGCGGCGATACGTGAGCCCGTCGCCGTGGCCGGCGAGCGCGAGGCGGTACGCGCGGCGCGTCTGCCGATCGCCGTCGACGATGTCCTCCACGCCCTTCAGCTCGGCCGTATAGTCGTGCGCGAGATTGACCGTCACGACGTCGCCGTTCGCCGCCTGGCCGAGCAGCCGCTGGTCCGGCGAGATCCGCACGCTCGCCTGGTTTGCCGGGTCGTAGAACCACAAATCGTTGCCGTTCTTCAGCATCAGCTTGCCCGTGTCGCGCGCCGGCGCGACGAAGCGCACCAGCGTGCGGAACGCGCCGCCGGGCGCGTCCGGCTTCGAATGGATCGACAGCGTATTGCCGTCGACCTGCTTGCCGGAGCGGTACTCGACGAGCGTCGCGGTCAGCACGAACGATTTCTCCGGCGCGCGGATCGCGTCGCTCGCCGCGAGCAGCTTCTGCGGATCGGGCGTCGGCTGCGCGTGCGCGACGCCGGTCAGGAACGAAAGACTCAGACAGCATGAAACGAACAGGCGACGCACGAGCGCTCTCCCGAAAGTGAAGTGAACGAAAAACGCGGCATCCGGGCGACATCACACATGCCGCAGCGCATCGACGATCGACAGCCGCGCAGCGTGCCGCGACGGCAGCCACGCGGACAGCCCGGCCACGCACGCGAGCCCGACGAACGTGACGGCGATGGTTCGCCACTCGCCCCACACGCGCACCGTCAACGCGACGGCGTCGATTCGCGCGGGCGGTGTCCACGCGAGCCCGCTGTGATTGACGATCGAGGCGATCGCAAGCGCGACCAGCACGCCGAGCGACGCGCCGGCCACGCCGAGCAGCGCGCCCTCGCAGACGAACAGCCGCTGGATGCCGCCGCGCCGCATGCCCATCGCGCGCAGCGTGCCGATCTCGACGGTGCGCTCGATGATCGCGGTGCTCATCGTGTTGCTGATCACGAACAGCACGATCGCGCTGATCAGCACGAACACGAAGCCGAAGATCACCGAGAACATCCGGTTGGTCTGGTCGTAGAACGGGTTCAGCGTCGCGAAATCGACGACGTCGAGCGGCTGGCCGTCGAAGCCGCCGTGCAGCAGTTGCTCGATGCGCGCCCGCGCCGCGGGCAGATCGGCCGTGCGCGCGAGCTGGATCTCGATCGCGGTCGCGCGCGGCGCGGCGCCGCCGTAGACGAGCCGCTGCGCCTGCGGCAGGCGCACCGCGAGATATACGTCGTCGAGCTCCTTCACGCCCTGCTGGTCGGCCTTCACGACCGAGAAGCGGCCGACGTTCGGCGCACCGCCCGCGCTCGCGGTCAGCACTTCGACATGGGTCGCGCCGTCGGCGGCCGGCCGCGTGCCGGCCTCGGCCTGCGCGAGCGCGAGCACGTCGGGAGGCGCGCTCGCAGCCGGACCGTCGGCGGCCGGCTCGGCCGGGCCCGGCGGCGCATCATGGCAATCCGGCACGCGCAGCGGTGCGCACAGGTGCAGCACGCGCGCGACGCCAAGGCCGACGATCGCCGCGTCGTCGGCGCTGCCGCGCAACGCGAACGCACGCGGCCGCAGCGGGAACCCGTACGCGTTCCATTGCTGCATCCGGTACTGGTCGTCCGGAATCGCGCCGAAGCCCATCACGGTGCGCGACACGCCGGCCGCAAAGTTGCCGGCGATCCCGCCGAACTGCAGCGTCGGCGTGACGACCTGCAGCAGCGGCACGAGTTGCGGATCGCGCCGCAGTCGTTCGATCAGCGCCGGGTAATCGCGAATCCCGTATGCAGCCGGGTCGCCCGTACCGTACAGGAAATAGCCCTGACGCTGGATCTGCAGGTGGCCGCTGCGCTGCACGAAGTCGGTCTGCAGGCCGAGCGTGATGTCGCGGCTGAAGCCGCCGAACAGCAGGATCGCGCTGACGCCGACGATCATCGCGAGCAGCGTGGTGAGCGAGCGCCGGCGGTTACGCTGCAGATTGCGCAGCGCGAGCATCAGCGTATGGGTCATCGGCACACCTCCTGCGTCGCCGTGTCGCCGCCGGCCCGTTCGTGGCCGACGATGCGGCCGTCGAGAATCCGGATCACCGCGTCGGCCACCTTCACCACGTGCGGATCGTGCGACGACACGATGAACGACACGTCGCGCTCGCGCTGGATCGTGCGCATCAGTTCGATGATCGCGTGCCCGGTCGCGCTGTCGAGGTTCGCGGTGGGTTCGTCCGCGAGGACCATCGCGGGCTCGGCCGCGAGCGCGCGCGCGATCGCGACACGCTGGCGCTGGCCGCCCGACAGCTGGCTCGGCCGGTGCCGCGCCTTGTCGGCCAGGCCGACCGCGTCGAGCAGGTCGCGCACCCGCGCGGCGCGGCGCGCCGGCGCCCAGCCTGACATCAGCAGCGGATACTCGACGTTTTCGTAGGCGGACAGCACCGGCAGCAGGTTGAAGGTCTGGAACACGTGGCCGACATGGCGCGCGCGAAAATCGGACAACGCATCGTCGGACAGCGACGCCGTGTCGTGACCGGCTATCGTCACGCGCCCGCTGTCGGGGCGGTCGATGCAACCGATCAGGTTCAGCAGCGTCGTCTTGCCGCTACCCGACGGGCCGCTCAGCACGGTGAAGCGGCCCGCGTCGAGCGTCGCCGACACGTCGGCGAGACCGGTCACGCGCACGCTGTCGAGCAGGTACGTCTTCGACAGGTGTTCGACATGCACGAGGCTCACGACGCACCTCCCGCGCGCACCGCATGCACCGGCGCCGCCTTCGACGCATCCGCGCCGGCGCCGCCGGACACGGCCGGCAACGCGCGTATCAGCCGCCGCAACTGCAGCCGGTACGCGAAATGCTCGACCTCGATCACGTGCCGCGGCGTGCGATGGAATGCGATGCCGCCGCTCCAGTCCGAGCGGCCGCGCCGGATCAGCCGGTCGATGCGTGCGGCCTTGCGCGGCGCCGTGTCGCGCGCATGCAGATAGCGGGCGAGCAATTGCGCCTGATAGTCCATCAGCGGCCAGTTGCCGGTCGACGTCTGGAACAGCCCGATGAAGAACAGATCGCGATGCTGCGCGTCGAACAGGTTCAGATACAGCGACGGTTGCTGCTTGCGCCATTGCAGGTGTGCCTGGTCGATGAACGGAAAGCTCGGCTGGTAGCCGGTCGCGTACACGATCACGTCGATCGGCTCCTCGCTGCCGTCGACGAACGCGACACGATCGCCCTTCAGTTCGCGCACGTCCGGCCGCGCGTCGAGATCGCCGTGACCGAGGTGATAGAACAGCGTCGAGTTGATGATGAAATGCGATTCGAACAGCTTGTGGTCGGGCTTGCGCAGCCCGTAGTGCTCCGGCTGTCCGGCCGTCGTCAGGCGCAGCAGCCGTTCGCCGAAAAAGCGCCGCGCCCAGAGCGGCATGCGCAGCCGCAGCGGCCACTCCGCCCACTCGTCCGCCGGCATCCCGAACAGGAATTTCGGCCAGTAGTAGTAGCCGCGGCGCGTGCTGTGGAATACCGCGCTCGCATGATGCGACGCCTCGACCGCGATGTCGCAGCCGGAATTGCCGGCGCCGACCACGAGCACGCGCTTGCCGTCGAAGATCTCCGGTGTGCGGTACTGCGACGAATGAAGCTGCAGCCCGTCGAAATGCCCCGGATAGTCCGGCAGTTGCGGATGCGACAGATGCCCGTTGCAGACGATCACGCCGCGATAGGTCCGCACTTCGCCGCGATCGAGTTCGACGCGCCACTGCGTGCCGCCCTGCACCGGCGCGATCTCGAGCACCGAACGGCCGAATTCGATCCGGTCGTACACGCCGAAGCGCCGCGCGTACGCGCGCAGATACGCGAGCGCCTGGTCGCCGCGCGCGTAGGTCGGATAGTCGTCGGGGATCGGAAAGTCGGTGTATTCGGAAAACCGCTTCGAGCTGATCATGTGGATCGAGCGATATACCGCGCCGCTCGGCCGTCCGTAGTACCAGTTGCCGCCGACGTCGTCCTCGCGCTCGATCACGTCGAAGCCGATGCCGGCCGCGAGCAGGTTCTTCGCGGCGGTGATGCCCGCCGCGCCCGCGCCGATGATGCAGTACCGCGCGCCGTCGTTGCGCTCCGTCATGTTGAGCCTCCTCTTCCCGTTCAAATGGCCGACGCCGCCGCGGCCTGCGTGTCGGTCGCGCCGGCAAGCCGTGCGCCGTACAGGTCGGCGATCGATGCGCCCGCGCGATCGGCGATCGCGAAGCGGTCGTTCGGATAACGCAGCAGCATGTCGGCATCGCCGGCGTGCGCGGCGCCGAACACGATGCGACCGATGCGCCATGCGCGCGGCGGCTCGCCGTCGGCGGGCCACGCGCCGAGCAGCACGCGCAACACGTTTTCCAGGTGATTGACCGGCAGCCACAGCTGCGGACACGGCACGCGCCCCTCATCCCCCTGCACGCCCCATAGCGCGGCGGGGTCGGCGGCTTTCGCCTGGGCGATGCCGCCGCTCCATCGCGCCTCGGGCAACAGGTCGTCGCGCCAGCTCGCCCGTGCGGACCGCTGGATCGTGTCGTCTTCGGTTTCGCGCGGCAGCGGAACGGTCATGCCGCCGGGCGGATGACCGCGGTACACGAACGTCGCATCGAGCAGCGCGCGGCCGGCGAGCGACGCGCAGCGCACCGTCACGTGCCAGCCGTCGTCCACCGCGCGACCGCTCGCGTCGGTGTCGAGCGCGAGATCGCCGTGACCGTCGAGCGCATCGGCGAGCGCGTCGAGCGCGATCGTGATGTCGACGGCTTCGTGCAGGCACGCCCGCTCGCCGCCGGGCGGCGCGACCCAGTCGGCCGCGACGCGCGCGTGCTCGAGCAACAGCGACGCCGGCACGGCCGCGCGGCCGTCGAAGCGGAATGCATGCGTATAAGGTGCGCCCGCGGTGCGGTAGCGCGTCGAGAAGCACGTGAACGGCCGGAAGCGTCGTGGCTCACCCGCGTGATGCCGGCGCGTCGCGAGTTCGCCAAGGTTCGGCAAGCCGTCGACCGCGTCGAATCCGCGCAGCTGGATCGGCGTCAGCGCGCGGCCAACCGCCCCCATGTACATCGGTTCGCCACTGCCGCGGGTCGCCGGCGTTGCCGGTGTCGCGAGTTCCGCGAGCCAGTGGCGCACGCCTTCGTCGATCCGCATCGGCGTCACGTAGCGCCGCGTGACGGCGAGGTTCGTGATCATCCCGACGCCGTCCCAGGTCGGCCACGCGATCGTCTTCACGACGCGCGCGCCGGCGTCGCGCCGCGCCCACCAGCCGAGCCGCGCCAGCGCCTCGTTCGCGGCCGCATAGTCGGTCTCGCCGGTCATTCCGCCCCAGCGGCCGGTCAGCGAGCCGACGTTGACGAAGCAGCCGACGCGCGGGAGCTCACGCACCGCCGCGTAGAGATTGAGGAAGCCGAGCACCTTCACGCGCACGGTGCCGATGAATTCATCGGCGCGCTTGCGCGGCAATCGCACCGGCTGGTCGATGCCCGCGTTGTGGATCACGCCGCGCAGCCGGTCGCCGAGGGCGTCGCACAGCGTCCGCACGGCTTGCGCGTCGGTCACGTCGCATACGCGGTAGTGCACCGGCAGGCCAAGCGCGGCCGCCGCATCGAGCGACGCCTTCAGTTCGCGGCGGCGTTCGAGCTGCCGCAGTGCATGCCGGATCGCCTTCGGCGACCGCTCCGGCGTCGCCTGGCGCAGTTGCTCGAGCCCGTAGCGCTTGAAGCCCGCGTCGTCGAGCGCAAGCCACGGCTCGTCGCCAGCGGGCAACGCATCGCGCCCGGTGACGATCACCGTGCAGCGATGGCGCTTCGCCAGCGCGCACGCAGCCAGGAAACCGATGCCGCGCGCACCGCCCGAAAACAGCACGATGTCGTCGGGCCCCCAGTCGGGCGCCGCGTCGGCCGGCAGATCGTCGCGGGTCGCGACGAGCGTATGGCGGCGCCCGCCGCGGTGGCCGACCTCGAAGCGTCCCCAGCGATACAGTTCGCGCGCGATCAGCTGGTCGACGCGTCCCGTTTCGTCGGGCGCGATGTCGAGCACGCGCACGTTGCAGTTCGGCAATTCCTGCGGCAGCGTCTTCGCCAGGCCGGCCCACAATCCGCCGAGCGGCTGCACGAGCGTGCCATCGCCGTGCCCCATCAGCCCGTCCTGCCAGGTGAGCGCCAGATAGAACAGCCGCGACGTCGACGCCTCCTGCGACCAGTCGCCGTAGCACGCCTGCAGCAGCGCGACCGTGCGGCGCAGCGGCGCTTCCCATTGATCGTGCGCGTCGAGCGAGAACGGCGCCTCGACACCGAGATCGACGATCCCGTCGAACGGCCCCGACTGCGCGACGAACGCGCTCGCGGCGGTCGCCGGATCGATGCCGTCGGCCGGCGCGAACACGCTCGGTTTCGCACAGGCGCGCGTGAGCGTCGCCACCACGCGCTCGACCGAGCGACCGAGGCCATTGACGATCGCGATCCGCTTGCCGCTCAGTTCGGCCGACGGCAAGTCGGGCAGCGGTTCGATCTCGACCGGCCGCCATGTGAAGCGGTGCGTCGGCGTGGCGTCGGTGCATTGCGACGCTTCGTCCGTGATCGCGTCGCGCTGCAGAAAGGCCAGCACGTCCGGCGCCAGCGCTGGGCCGGCGGAACGGACAGGCGTCGGCGACGCCGCATGCGCTGGTTGCCCGGCGTCGGGGGCCGGCACGCGCGCTTGCTCTTGCACTTGCGTTCCCGCTTGCGTGCCCGTGAACGGGCACACCGAAGCCCGGGCACCCGGCACGCTTGCGTCCCGTCCCGTCTGCTCCCTCGGCACCCGCTCGCGCGATCGCGGTTTCGCGATCAACCGAATGCCGTCGCGGGGTCGCAGCGAGATCGTCGCGCCGGTGTCGAGTGAATGACCGGGCACCGCGCTCAGATCGACGTGTTGCGCCACCACCGCGATAAGCACGCGTATCTGCAGCAACGCGGTCTGGTAGCCGATGCATTTGCGCATCCCGCCGCCGAACGGAAAGTACGCGTACTTGTGACGCGCCGGCGCGTACGATCCGAAGTTCTCCGGATCGAATGCGTCGGGGTTCGCCCACAGCGCCGGATGACGATGCGTGACGTACGGCGACATGAACACCGACGAGCCGGCCGGCACGTGATAGCCGCCGATCTCGTCGTCGTCGACCAGATCGCGCGTGAAGCCCCAGATCGGCGGATACAGGCGCAGGATCTCGTCGACGGTCTGCACCAGGTATGGCAGGCGTTCGAGATCGGCCGCGTCGGGCGCACGGCCGCCGAGCACCGCATCGAGCTCCTCGCGCAGGCGGCGCAACACGTCCGGATGCTGCGCGAGCGCGTAGAGCCCCCACGCCATCCCGCTGCCGGTGGTTTCGTGGCCCGCGAGAAACACCGTCATCACCTCGTCGTGCACCTCGCGCTCGGTCAGCGGCGCACCCGTTTCCGGATCACGCGCGGCGAGCAGCAGCGAGATCACGTCGCTCGTTTCGCAGCGCCCCGCGCGATGCTCGGCGACGATCGCGTCGACGATCGTGTCGATCCCGCGGCGGGCATGCGCGATCCGGCGATTGAACGGCGTCGGCATCCAGCGCGGCACGAAATCGTTCAGGTTGCCCTGCGGCATCATCGCCGCGATGCCGAAGCGCACGGCCGGCCCGACGTCATCCGCATGCCGCGAGATGTCCGCGTTGAACAGCATCAGCCCGAGCATGCGCAGGCTCACGCGCATCATTTCCTCGACGACGTCGAACGGCGCATGCGCCGGCTGCTTCAGCCAGCGCTCGACGAGCGCGAGCGCCGCATCGCCGAGCGCGGCCGTATGCGACTCGACCTGCTTGCGGTGAAACAACGGCTGCACCACGCGGCGATGACGCCGCCAGAACTCGCCGTCGGTCGTCAGCAGGCCGTCGCCGAAGAACATCTTGAAGTTGTCGTAGAAGCGGCCGCGCACGTAGTTGCGGTGGTTGTCCTGCAGCACGTGCTGGACACCGTCGGGATGCGCGAGCGCGTGCGTGAGAAACGGGCCGAGACGATTGCGCGCGATGTCGCCGTACTGCTGCTGCAGCTTCAGCAACATCGTGACGGGATTGCGCTTGTACTCCGCGAGGTTGCCCATCACGACGCTGCCGCGCGGGCCGGGCGCGAGTCGCTTCATCGTCATGCGCTCACCTGCTCGGAAGCCGCGCGGCCGGCGAGCTGCGCGTCGACCTCGCCGCGCGCGGCGAACGCACCGGTCACGCGATGCACGTAGCCGATCACGATGCCCGTCACGTCGCGCATCTGCATCAGGATCCTGCCGTCCGGGCGCACCGCGACGAACCGGTTGCCGCTGCTCGCCGGCCCCTCGAGCGCGAACGCGCGCGGCGTCACGCGCAGCGCGATCGACGCGTGGCGGTTCGACAGCTCGCAGTCGTTACCGGCTTCGTAGATGTCGATGCGGCCGATCGACATCGGCGCCGCGAGCGGGATGTAGTCGCCGGCAACGTGATCGAGCGCGGCCACGCGCGCGAGCCCGTCGAGCAGGATACTTGGCACCACGAAGCGCGAGAACACCGGATCGTCACCCGGCACATTCAGCCGGAAACGCGCCTGCTTGCCCGCGTCGCTCATGCCGGTATCGGTCGTCGACACGAACATGCCGGTCAGCCGCACCGGCGCCGCGTCGAAGTGATACGGATCGGCGACGGGCGTGAACGTCGCCATTGCCGGTTCGTGCCACACCGGCGCCGGCGCATACGCGTCGGACAGGCGAACGGTGATCTCGAAGTGCGGCTTGTCGCGCACGAGCACCTGCCCGCCCGGTGCCAGCACGTCGCCGGAGATCCGCACGTGCACGTGCACCGCGTCGCCGTCGCGCGACGCGATCCGCGCATGGATGCGCTTCACGCTCGGCCGCTTCGCATCGTAGACGCGCAGGAAATGCAGGAATGCCGCATCCGCGAAGCCGACGACCTTGAGCCCCGGCACGAGCCGCAGCGCGGCCTCGGCGGCCACCTCGGGCACGAAGGTCCCCGGCAGCGTCGGAAAACCGTTGACGACGTGATGCTGCAGATACGCGTCGCGTTCGAGGTCGAACACGCGCTCGAACGTCACGCTGTCGTCGGTGCGCGCGAGTTCCGCGCCGAGATAGAAATCCGGATTGCGCGATGCGTCGGCGGCGGCCGGCGCGCTTTCGCCAAGATCGAAGTAACCGGGCAGGTGCGTCTCGATCGCGCGCCGCTCGGCCTCGCCGAGATGCACGGACATCGCCGCGCGCTCGCCGAGACCGAGCTCGCGCATGAAGTGATGCTGTCCTTCCGCGGTGCGCATGCTCGTGAACAATCCGCTCTTCTCGAGAAATGCGCGCGTGACCGGATTCGCGCCGAGCCCGACCGAGCGCCACAGCGTCCAGCCGATCGTGAATTCGTCGTGACCGAGCGCCGCGCGGTGATACGACGCCTGTGTGTTCAGGAAGTCGTTGCCCGACGCGTAGTCGGTTTCGCCCGCCTGCCCTGTCAGCCCGATGAACGAGCCGAAGTTGCACCACAGGCGCGGCTGCCGCGTGCCGAACGCGTCGCGCAAATTCCAGTAGCCGCGCACCTTGATGTCGCGCACCGCGACGAAATCGTCCAGCGACTTCACGCTCACCGACGCCGAACGGTTCAGCCCGGCCGCGTTGACCAGCAGGTCCACGCGCGGCTCGCGCGCGAGAATCGTGTCGATGGCCGTCTTCACGCTGTCGGGATCGAGCACGTCGGCGCGCAGGTAGGTCACGCGATGCGCGCCGCAGAACGCGCGCATCGCCTCGATGTTCATGCACGCCGTGCGCGCGTCGGCACGCCGCTCGAAGGCGCGGATGATCTCCGGCAACGGCCGTTCCGGATGCCGCGCCTTCTGCTGGCGGATGTAGTCCGGGCGGCTCTTCGCGAACGTTTCGTCGTCCATCGCGAGCAGGTTCGCGTCGATCGCGTCCAGCGCACTGCTGCCGATCAGATACAGCGTCGGACGCACGTGCGCGGCCAGCGTTTTCATCAGTTCGCCGGTGATCCCGCGCGCACCGCCGACCGCAACGACGACCGAATCCTGACCGAGCGACAGCCGCTCGTCCGCGCGCAGTTCACCCGCATCCGCGATCACGCGCGGCGTGCGGCGACGACCGCCGCCCAACGCGACGACCGGCAGCCAGTGACGTGCACCGCTTTCGCGCTCGGCATCGCGCAGCGCGTCGGGCAGCGCGCGCGTATCGGTCAGCACGGCAACCGGGCGCGCTTCCGGCATCTCGATCGCGAGTGCCTTCACGAGGCCCGTGAACAGGCCGGCATCCGGATGCGGCACGTCGCCGGCGAGCGCGTCGAGCAGCAATGCGATGAAGGTTCCGCCGCGCTCGAGTGCCGCATGGCAGCGCTTGACCGCGAGGAACGCCAGGTCGTGCAGTGCGAGCCGCTCGGGCGTGGCCGGCGCGGCGGCACCCGTGGCGAGCGTGCCGGCGTCGAGCGACGTGAGCACGCGCACGTGGCCGATATCGTCGGGCACGATGTCGAGCGCCGCTGCGTCGATCCGCTCGATCCAGTGCCAGCCCGGCCGGTGCGCGGCGAACGGCCGCGTCGACAGCACCACGCAGCCGGGGCCCGGATTCGCCTGGGCGGCCAGCGTGTCCGGCATGTCGGTCACGATCACGCAGCGCGGCGCGATGAACGGCGTCGACCGGCCCGCCGGCCGCCACGGCGCATCGCGCCATTCGATCCGGTAACGCGCGACGCCGAGCGGTTCGCCGTCAGCCGCGACGCCGGTCCGGCGCAACGTGCCCGGTATCAAGATGCCGGGTTCAACGGGTGCGGCCGCAACGGTCGTCGATGCGGCCGGTTCGACGGACGCAGCGACCGGTGCCGCCTCGTGTGTCGGCGGCACAGGCCGCGCCTCGCGATCCGGCTCGCGCGGCGTGGCCCGTTCGCATGCAACATGCAGCGCGTAGCGCGCACGATCGCCGCCGCCGTCTCGCGTGAGCGTCGTGCCGGCTTCGTGCGCGACGATCGCACGCAGCACGTCGATCGCCGAATCGGCACCCGCATACGTGACCGCCCGCCCCATCGCGTCGCGCGGCGCGGCCGGTTCGACCGCGGCCCGCGCGTCGCCGCCGCCGACCACCGCGAGCACCGGCAGCCCTTCCGTGTGCGCACGCCGCACCGTCGTGACCGCGAACAGCACGATGCCCTCCGCGAGCGGCAGCCCGAATGCCGGGCGCACTTCTTCCGCCGAGTTGCCGTTGATGCCGCCGACGATCGCCATGTCGAGTTCGCCGCTGCACAGGAAGCGCTCGGCCGCCTCGAACGCGGCCAGCGTCGACGCATGGCCCGCATCGACCGTCATGTTCATGCCGTGCAGGTCGTGATAGTTGGCGACGCGCGCGGGGATCACGTTCGGCATCATCCCCGGAAACGAATTCTCGGTCGTCGGCGCGACGAGCCGCTTCGTCGCCGCGCGCAATGCCTCCAGCACGCGTTCGGTTGCCGCGCGCTCGTCCGGCCGCGTCGCGTCGAGCACCGCGGTCGCGATGTCGTCCAGATAACAGCGGCTCGCGTAAAGCGCCGCATTGCGCGTCGGCCCCATGTGCCCCATCACGAGGCCGATCGTGTCCGCGTGCTCGCGCCAGAATGCGCCGAGGCGTTCGCGCAGGTCGTGCGCCGCGTCGAGCGCCATCAACTGGCAGCGATCGAGCGCGCGAAGCACCGCCGGCGGCATCTTCACGCGCGCGAAGCTCGGCAACGGGTAGCCGATCCCGAAGCTCGCGTCGGGCGCGCGGCCTTCGCCGCGCAGCCACGCGGCAACTTGTGCGTCGTCGTCCAGGCCCGGAAACTTCGCGGACCAGCCGACGATCGCGAGCGGCTCGCGCTCGAACCGGCCGCTCGCTTCGCCAGCGGGCAGATCCGCGCGGTATTCCGACACGATCAGGTGGCCGTTCGTGCCGCCGAAGCCGAACCCCGACACCGCCGCGACGCGTGCCGAATCGCGCCGGACCGGCCACGATACCGGCGCCACCGGAATCCGCAGGTTCGTGCCGGCGATGTCGAATTCCGGCGGCGGCTCGCTGAAGCGGTGCTGCGGCGGGATCACCTGATGCCGCAACCCGAGCAGCACCTGAATCACCGACACGACACCGGCCGCCCAGCCCGTATGCCCGACCAGCGACTTGTTCGACGTCACCTGCACCGGGCGGTCGCGCCGGATTGCATCGCGCAGGCTCTGGAACTCGGCGAGATCGCCAGCCGGCGTGCCCGTTGCATGCGCAACCACCCAGTCGACGTCGGCCGGCACCGTCGCGGTGCGCGCATACGCGCGGTCGATTGCGATGCGCTGGCCGGCCGAGTTCGGCGCATAGATCGCCTTGCCTTTGCCGTCGGACGACGAGCCGAACGATTTCAGCACGCCGAGGATGCGATCGCCGTCGGCGCGCGCCCGCGCGACGCGCTTCAGGATCACGACGCCCGCGCCGTCCGCGAACAGCACGCCGTCGCAGTTGCGGTCGAGCGGCCGCACTTCGCCGCTGCGCGACAGGCCATGCAGCTTCGAGAACAGGATCGAGCCGCGCGGCGCGAGCGCGAACGCGCCGCCGCATGCGACCACGTCCTGCTTGCCGAGCAGCAGTGCCTTGATCCCGAGATCGATCGAATACAGCGACGACGAGCACGCGGTGTCGACCATCATGCATTGCGCGTCGTCGGGCAGCACGCCCTTCATCGCGTTCAAACCGACCCGGTGCGGGAAGAACGATGCGAGATCGCCGGCGCCGCGCGCATAGCGCGCGCTGAGCACCGCATCGAGCGCGGCCACGCGGCGCTCGCGCTCGGCCGCGTCCATGCCCGCCTCGATCAGCACCGCGTTCAGGCGCTCGCGCGCGGCGGCCAGCACCATCCCTTCCTCGAGATGCTGGCTGCCGTCCGCCGTGTAGCCGACGAGGAACGCCACGCGATCGGCATCGCGCAGCGTCACGCCGTCGAGCGACTGGCACAGCGCGTGACGCAGCCACAACGTCGTCAGCTCGCGCGGCGCGGTGCCCGCGTCGAGCTCGGCGCGCACCGTCGGGCACGGGTCGAAATGCTCGATGAAGACCGAGCGCGACTGATAGCTCTTGTCCTCCGCCGACGTGTCGGGCGAATAGAACGAGCGGTAATCCCAGCGATCGGGCGGTACGTTGCCGAACAGCTCGGGGCCGTCGAGCAGCGCGCGCCAGAATGCGTCCGGGTCGCTCGCGCCGGGCAATGCGAGACCCATGCCGACCACGGCGATGTCGTCACTGTCCGGCGCGTCGTCGGGCGATGCGGCGGGTCGACCGGTCAGCAACGAGGCCGGTTGCTGACCGGTCTTTGCAGGAGCCGTCGGCACGGCAGCGGGCACAGTCTCGCTCGCGGCACGCTCCGCGCTCGCCCATTCCGCGCGCGGCGACAGCCCCTCGCTGCACAGCGACAGCCCGCCGTCCGCGACGACCACCTGACCGGTGATCCAGCGCGCCGCGTCCGAGGCGAGAAACACGACGAGATCGGCGAGGTCTTCCGCCCGTGCGAGCCGCTTCATCGGCGTCGCCGCGATGCTCGAACGCTTCGTGTTCTCCGGGTCCGGAAACTGCGCGGCGACGTCGCCGTCGATCAGCGTCGACGATGCGCCGTTCACGCGAATGTCGCGGCCCGCGTATTCGACCGCGAGATAGCGCGTCAGCGATTCGAGCGCCGCCTTCGCGGTGCCGACGACCAGATAGTTCGCAGGCACGAGCGTCGCGCCCACCGACGACACGTTGACGATCGCCCCGCCGCCCGAGCGCGCCATCAGCGCCGCGGCTCGACGCGCGCACCAGAACGCGCCCTTCAGGTTGGTGTCGAGCGCGCGATCGAAATGCTCGGCGCCGATCTCGTCGACGCCGAGCAGCGCACCGGACGCCGCATTGTTGACGAGCACGTCGAGTCGGCCGTAGCGCCGTTCGATCTCGTCGAACATCCGGTCGACCTGCGCCTGCTGCGCGACCGACGCGCGGATCACGTCGACGGTCGCGCCGAGCGCGCGCAGTTCGTCGGCCGTCTGCTTCGACGCGTCGAGCGAGTGGAAGAAATTCAGGATCACGTGCGCGCCCTGCTCGGCGAAACGCCTGCAGATCGCCTTGCCCACGTTTTTCGCACCGCCCGTCACGAGAACGAGCTTGCCGCGCATGCTGGTATTCGACATGGATCGCCTGCCTATCGAGAACTTGTCATTACGGCAGGGCCCCCCCTGCCGACCAACGTTTGAGCCAACGGCCGTCAAGCGACTGCTTTTCCCTGGTTCTCGTAGACGAAATCGACGATCTGCCCCATCGCCTTGAAATCGCCGCTGCGGAAATTGGCCGGCAGCGGCGGCAGCGCGTAGCGCGCGGTAATGCGCTGGATGATCTCCGTCTGCTTGACCGAGTCGATGCCGAGTTCGGCTTCGAGCTCGATCGTTTCGGAGAACACCTCGGCCGGATATTCCATCGCTTGCGCGTAGATATCGACGAGCTCCGCGAACAGCCGATCGCGCGGCACGTGTGCGGGCTTCGCCGCCGCGAGCGGCTCGTGCGGCATCGACGGCGACGGTACCGCCGTCAGTGTCGGCGCGGCCACGGCCACCGCCGCAAGACGCGGCGCGGCCGCACCGAGCGGCTCGGCCTGCGGCGCGAATGCGGCGACCGTCGGTGCCGCGGCCGGCACGGCGCCGGCCGATGCCGTGCTCGCCGCATCGAACGCGTGACGCAGCTCGCCCTTGAGCCAGTCGACGATGTGCGGCCCGCGCGCATGCCAGAACGCGTCGAACCCGGAGCCGGCGTTGCCGATGCGAATATCGTCCTTCATGATGTTGTCCTCCTGAAAATAACGGGTGATCGTCGTGACGACGCTCGATTCCTCTGCTGCGTTCGACGGGCCGCCGAACGTCCTGACCGTGCCGGGACCCGCGATGCGCACGACGATGCGCGCCAGCGCGTTGAGCGCGCCGCATTCGACATAGCGTCCGATGCCGTCCGCGCACGCGGCGCGAATCGCATCCGCGAACCGCACCGGCAGCACGAAGTGCGACGCGAGCCGCGCGCCCGGATCGTCGGCGCCGCTGTAGCGGCGGCCGAGGATCGGCGAATACACGGGAATCGCGAGCGGGCCATGCCGATACGCGGCAAGACGCGCGGCGAACTGCTCGCGCGCGCCAGCGAGATCGGGGTGATGAAAGCCATACGGAGACCTGAGCGTCTGCGCGGCGACGCCGCGTGCCGCACAGGCCGCGACGAAGCGCTCCAGCGCATCGCGCGGACCGGACACGACGGTCTGCGACGGATGGTTCTCGACCGCAACGCACACGTTGCGCATCGCATGCGTGACGGCGCTCGCGTCGATCAGCTCGCGCGTCGCGTCGGCACCCGCGGAGATCGCCGCCATCATCCCGTCGGGCGGCGCCGCCGCCTGCAACGACGCGATCCGGTCGCAGACGATCCGCGCACCCTGCTCGATCGAATACATGCCGCCGCACACCAGCGCCGCGATCTCGCCGAAGCTGTGTCCGATCAGCACGTCCGGCACCACGCCGTGCGCACGCAGCACGCCGAACATCGCGACCGATGCGCCGTAGATTCCGAGCTGCAGCAGATCCGGCGCTTCATGCAGCCATGCATCGAGCCCGGCATCGTCGCGCCACAGCGCGCCCGTCAGCGGGCGGCTCAGGCGCTCGCTCGCGACCGCGTCGAGCATGTCGAGGGTCTGCCGCACGCTCCCGTGTTCACGTGCGAGCTGCCGCAGCGCGCCCGCATAGAACGCCCCCTGCCCCGGGAACAGGAACGCGCATCCGCGCGCCTGCGCGCCGCGCGCGTGCGGCCCGGCGTCGTTCAACCCGCGTCGTTCCATAATCTCAATCTCCCAAGGCTCTCGGCCAGCTTCAGTCTCGCGATCCGCCATTTCGACACCGCGAGCACGCGCTGCCGCCGCGCATCCGCGAGCGCCGACTGGGCATTCAGCAATTCCGTGAACGTGCCGACGCCGGCCTTGTAGCGGCCACGCGCGATGTCGAGCGAATGCAGTGCGGTGTCCAGCAGATGCCGCGAGTTGTCCAGGTTCGTCGTGTCGGTCTGCAGGCTCTGGTAGCTCTTCCATACGTCGAGCGACACCTTGAGTTCAGTGTTGCGCACGTCGGCTTCCTGCGCGTCCGCCTGCGCCTTCGCCTCGGCGACGCGGTAGCCCGACGCGAACCCTTCGAACAGCGGAATCGAGATCTGGATGCCGATCGAGTTGCTGTGACTGCTCTGCAACTGGAGAAACGATGCCTGCTGCTGGTATGACGGGTTGTTGCGCGCGAGGCTGCCCATCAGCGAAACGGTCGGCAGCGACTGCGCGCGCACCGCGCGCACTTCGTCGCGCGCCGCTTCGAGCTTTTCGCGCGCGGCGATCAGTTTCGGGTGATGGCGCTTCGCTTCGGCGATCAGGTCGGCGACGCCGCGCGTGAAGTCGTCGCGATCGGGCGACGGTTCCGCGTCGGCGATGCGCAGCGGCGTATCGGCGTCGGCGCCCAGCGTGGTCGCGAGCGTGCCGATCGCGTTCTGCAGGTCGCCTTCCGCGCTCACGCGATCGAGCAGCGCCTTGCGGTAGGTGGTCTGCGCCTGCAATGCATCGCCGAGCGTGCCGGCGCCGCCGTCGTGCCGCGCGCTCGCCTCGGCCAGGCTTTCCTGCGCCGCGTGCTCGACCGCCTGCGCGGCGGCCAGCGCCGCCTGCGCGTCGCGCAGCGCGTAGAACGCCTGCGCCGCATCGTAGAAGACGCTCTGCAGCGCATCGTCGTGCGCCGCGTTCGCCGCGCGCAACAGCGCGCGCGCACGGTCGAGCGTCGCGCCGCGCTTGCCGAAATCGAACAGCACCCAGCTCAGGTTGAGCATGCCGTAGCGGCTGGTGCTGCGCTGGTCCTGCGAGTAGCCGCCGCTGTAGTTCGTCGTCAGGTTGTCGCGCTCGATACCCGCCGTCGCATTGAGCGTCGGCCAGTATGCGGCCTTCGACACGCCGACCTCAGCCGCCGCCGCGCGCGCATCCGACCACGTGCGACTCAGTTGCGGATGCGAGCAGATCGCGAGCAGGATCGCGTCCTCGAGCGCGAGCGGCCGCTCGTCGACATGCCGCGCGCCGCATGCCGTGGCCGACGCAATCGACCCGGACGGCGTCGCCGCGACTTCATTGCGTGTGCCGTAGACGTCGAGCATCTGTGCGCATGCCGCCGGCACGCACGCAGCGAGCGCGACGACAGCCAGCACGGTAGCGAGTGAGCGCTTCATCGCTCAACGCCCCGCGACCGGTTCCGCGGCGCCGGCGTCATGCGTCGTCGGTGCGGCCGGCGCGCCGGCGGACGTCCTTGCCGCCATCGCCGTGCGCATCGCGGCGGTCGACTGGTCGAGCACGACCTTGCCGCCCTGCAGCATGATGACGCGCTGCGCCGACGCGATCGTCTCCGGCCGGTGCGCAACGATCAGCCGCGTCATCGCGAGTTGCGTGACGGCCGCATTGACCTGCATCTCGCGCTGAATGTCGAGATGGCTCGTCGCCTCGTCGAGCACGAGAATGCCCGGCCGCTTGTACAGCGCGCGCGCAAGCAGCACGCGCTGCTTCTGCCCGCCGGACAGCACCGTGCCCATGTCGCCGACCAGCGTGTTGTAGCCCATCGGCATCGCGGCGATGTCGTCGTGCACGGCGGCGATGCGTGCGCATTCGGCGACCCAGCGCGGGTCCGCATCCGGATCGAAGAAGCTGATGTTGTCCGCGATCGAGCCCGCGAACAGCACGTCGTCCTGCAACACGGTGCCGACGAGCCCGCGCAACCGCTCGATGCCGAGCCGGCCGACCTCGAGCCCGCCGATCCGCACCGTGCCGCCCGTCGGCTCGTGGATGCCGAGCAGCACGCCGATCAGCGTCGTCTTGCCGCAACCCGACGGCCCGACGATCGCCACCGACTCGCCCGCCGCGATCTTCGCGCTCACGCCGTCCAGCACCAGCGGCTCGCCGTCCGCGTAGCGGAACGACAGCCCGTCGATCTCGATGCTCGCGTCGAGCGCATCGGCCTCGCCCGGCACGCTGCGCAGGCTCGCGTCCGGCTCGCTTTCCGCGAAAACGATGTCGGCCAGCCGCTCGCCCTGGAGCTGCAGCATCCTGACTTCGAAATACTTGTCGATCAGGCTGCCGACCCGGCTGTCGAACTGGTTCTTGTACGCGTTGAACGCCATCAGCACGCCCACCGTGAACTGGCCATCCATCACCATGCGCGCGCCGAGCCAGATGATCAGCACGTTCTCGATGCCGAACAGCAGGCCGTTGAGCTGCTGGTAGAAGATCTGCAGCTTCTGCACGTGCAGGCTCGCATTGACCTGCTCGACCAGCAGCGTGATCCAGCTCGCGCGGCGCTCCGTCTGGCGGTTGAACAGCTTGATCGTCTTCACGCCGCGCACCGTTTCGAGGAAATGGCTCTGCTGCTTGGCCGCGTGCACGATCTGGTCCTCGGTCGCGCGCCGCAGCGGGCCGTACCACAACCACCGGACGAGCGCGTACAGCGCCATCGTCGCCAGCGCGACGAACCCGAGCACGCGGCTGTAGACGAACATCATCGCGAGCGTGACGATCGTCATCAGCCCGTCGATCACCGCGCCGAGAAACGACGTCGTCAGCGTCTGCTGGATCGTGTCGATCGAACCGAAGCGCGATACGACGTCGCCGAGATGGCGCCGCTCGTAATAGCGCACCGGCAGGCTCAGCAGGTGCGTAAACACGTTCGCGCGCCACTGGATGTTCAGCGTGACGCCGACGTACATCAGCGCCCACGCGCGAATCGTGCCGGTCGCCTGCTGCATCAGCAGCAACAGGCCGAAGCCGAGCGCCAGCACCGTCAGCAGGTCGCGATCGGCGCTGACGATCACTTCGTCGATCACCCACTGCAGGAAGAACGGCTGCACCAGCATGAAGACTTCGAGCGCGACGGCGAGCGCGAGGATCTGCGCCAGCGAGCGCGACAGCCCGGACACCGGGCCCAGCAGCTCGCGCAGCTTCACCGCCGGACGCGCCGCGCGCGGCGCGAATCCGGCGGCCGGCCACAGTTCCAGCGCGACGCCGGTAAACGCACGCGACACTTCGGCGAGCGGCACCTTGCGAATACCGTGCGACGGATCGTGAATCGTCGCGCTCTTGCCATTCACTTCCTTCAGCACGACGAAGTGGTTGAAATTCCAGTGCAGCAGGCACGGCAGGCGAAGCTGGCCGAGCTGTGCCATGTCCAGCTTCACCGCGCGCGTGCCGAGCGCGAGGCGCTGCGCGACTTCGATCACGCGCCCGAGTCCCGCGCCCTTCAGCGATACGGGGAATTGTCCGCGCAGCGTCGCGAGATCCACGTGATGGCCGTGATAGCCGGCCACCATCGCGAGGCACGCGAGCCCGCATTCCGCGGCTTCGGTCTGCAGGATCATCGGCAGCCGGCGGCCGAGGCCGAACGAGAGTCGATCGAGTAATGCCATGCGCGACCTCGTCAGAGTTTGCCGGTCAGGCTGTAAAGCGGCTCGAGCACCCACTCGTACAGGCGCCTGCGCTCCTGCAGGATGTCTGCCTGCAGCGTCATGCCGGCCTGCAGCGGTTGCCGAGCGCCATACGCGGTGACGTGCTGCGCATCGAGCGCGACGATCACGCGATAGAAGGTCGCGTCGCGCCCCTCGCCCGGCGTCGCCGCCGGGCCGCCATCGTTCGCGAGTTCGGCCGCCGACAGCGCCGTGCGCGCGATCGACACGACCACGGCGCGATACTGGCCGAACTTCTGATACGGGAACGCCTGATAGCGGATCAGCACCGGCTCGCCGACCCGCACGAAGCCGATCGCCGTGCTCGGCACGAACAGATGCGCCTGCCAGCGCGCGCCGCCCGGCACCACGCTCGCGAGCGGCCGGGACGTATCGACCGACTGGCCGACGTCGGCGATCGCCGCCGTCACGACACCCGTTTCCGGCGCGGTGACGACGATCCGGCGCTTCGCCTCGCTTTCGATCAGGTTCTGGTCGACGTCGATCACGTTGCGATCGATCTGCGCGAGCTGGTTCTGCTGCTTGAGGTCGAGGCCGGCCAGCTGGTTGTTCGCTTCCGTCAGCGACTGCGCCGTCGACGCGCGCTCGCGCAGCAGCCCGTTCAGCTTCGACTGCTGGTCGAGCAGGTCGGCCTCGCGCTGCTGCGCCTGATCCTTCGAAATGTAGTCCTGGGCCAGCAGGCCGCGATACCGTTTCGCGCCGTCGGCCGCGATCGACGTGCGCAATCGCTGCGCCGAAAGCTGATCGTCGATCTGCGCAAGCTCGCCGCGCAGGCTCGCGATCTTCGCGCGCACCGTCGCGCGTTCGTCCTGCTGCAGGCTGCGCGTCTTGTCCATTTCCGTGAGCAGCGACGCCTTGCGTTGCCGCGCCTGCGCGATCAGCGCGGCCTGCGTCGCGCCTTCCGCCGCGCTTTGCAGGTCGGTGGACACCGTATAAAGCGTCTGCCCGCGCGCGACGTGCTGCCCTTCCTTCACGTCGCGCTCGACGACGATGCCCGGCTGCAACGCATAGACCTTCACCAGCCCCGCATCCGGCATCACGACGCCGCTGACCGTCGTACGACGCGTGTAGGTGCCGAACGCAAAGAACAGCAGCACGCATGCGGCCATCACGGCCGCGGCGACCGCCAGCAGCGTCAGCGGCACGGGGCGCACCAGCACGATCTCGCCCAGCGCGCCGGCGCGCTGCGCCTGTTGCGCTTCGTGCCGGAAGAGAGAAGTCGGGTTCGTCAAGATACGGGATTACAGACAGTCAGTTGGGTTCGACGGATGCATCCCGGTTGCCCGGGAAGATCGCCGCGGCGCCCCGCTCCGGTGCCGCGGCGAGCCGCGATTCACGCGATGGCGACGCAGCGCGCGCCATCGCACGGAAATCGCGTCCGGCTTACGCGTGCTGGCCGGTCAGCAGGCCGAGCAGTGCATTGCCCGTGCCGACGACAGCCGTCGTCAGTGCTTCGCCGACGTTGTAGAGCGTCTGGCCGTACAGCTCGACCACGTTGCCCAGCGTGTCGAAAATCGAGCCGCCGCTGTAGTAGCCGCCGGAAACTTGTGCGATTTCCTGCTGATTCAGTTCTTGCATTGCGTTTCTCCAGATTGAGAATGCTAGATAACCCATCTAGCGAGGCATCGAACCACGCCGCGATCGCGACGCAGATCAATATGTTAAATTCATGGGCGATACGATTGCATTGCGCTGTCACATTTCATTAACCAACTCGACAAAACGACGCACATCGCTCCGCCCAATCGAATATCTCGAGCCACCTTTTCGCAATACTCTCGAGGTCAATCCGTATTCGATAACGCATTCCGCTTTCGATATACCGTCAATTCCTTCGACACCGGCCATCCGGCTCGGCGGTTTCGATCTCCAGACGAGCGGGCGCCACAGCTCAGGCGCCACCACGACTGGAACGCCATGAACCGTCGGAATGAGAACGATAATGAATGCCCGCCTTAGGACTGGCCGGTAACAAGCATGCGCTAAATGCCCCACCCAATCGGTCGTTACCGAATGGCTGAATCACGCCCGATTTTTCTCATTGAATTTTTTACAAAATTGAATTCGACGCGCCAATGATCCGACACTTTCCGGTCGCTCTTTGTACGATACCGCACCATCGGGCAAACCCGATATCCGACGGCAATTGATTCTATTTCCACGGGGAATTACGGGCTTGAATGCCGAAATTGAATTTCCGTGGTTGATTCTGGAAAGCGGTTGTCCCGGCGGCCGGACGGCCGTGTGGTCCCGTCGAATTTATATGCAAATGAAATGCATGAATGGATCGCGTGCAATGGCCTGGGTGTACGAGCGAATGCGCGCACCGGGCCATGCAGACGGCCCGGCGCGCGGCACCGCATCACCCCGCTTTCGGCTTCGCGAGTTGATCCGCGACGGGCAGGCTGCGGATGCGCGTACCCGTCGCCGCGAAGATCGCGTTGGTCAGCGCCGGCGCGACCGGCGGCAGGCCCGGCTCGCCCACGCCGCCGAGCGGCGTCGCGTAGTCGTCCGGCGCGACAAGGTGCACGCGGATTTCACGCGGCGCCTCGTTCATCCGCAACACCTGGAAGCCGTTGAAGTTGCTCTGCTCCGGGCGTCCGTCCTTGAACGTGATCTCGCCGTGCAGCGCAATGCCGAGCCCCATCACCACCGCGCCTTCGAGCTGCGAGCGCACGCGCTCCGGGTTGACCTGCGGCCCGCAGTCGATCGCAATGTCGACGCGCGGCACCGCGATCGCACCGTCCGCGCCGACCTGCACTTCGCACACGGCCGCCGTGTACGACACGAAGCTGCGATGCGCGGCAATCCCGAGCCCGTGCCCCTTTGGCAGCTTGCGCCCCCAACCGGCTTCGCGCGCGACCGTCTCGATCACGCGCCGCAGCCGTCCGGTATCGACCGGATACAACGCCGGATCCTCGCCGTAGTTCACGTTCTTCACCGTGATGTGCGGTTCGAATCGTCGCGCCGGCCCGATCAGGTCGAGCAGGAAATCCTTCGGATCGCGGCCCGCCGCATGCGCGAGCTCGGACACGAAACTCTGAATCCCGAACGCGTGCGGAATGTTGTACACCGAACGAAACCAGCCGATCCGCGTGTGCGCTTCCGCGGCCGGATTCTCGATCCTTACGTTCCGGACTGCGAATGGAAGATCCGCGATGCCTTGCGCGAGCTCGCCCGGCTGCTCATGCACGACGCCTGCCCTGAAAGTCGACTGGATCGAAGGCGCGACCGTGCGATGCTGCCACGCGACCACCTTCCCCGCCGCGTCGAGGCCGCCTTCGAACGCCTCCAGCGACACCGCGTGGAAATAGTCGTGCGCGATGTCGTCCTCGCGCGTGAACGTCAGCTTCACGGGCGCGCCGACTGCCTTCGACAGCAACGCGGCCTCCACCACGTAGTCCGGCTTCGACTTGCGGCCGAAGCCGCCGCCGAGCAGCGTCACGTTGACCGTTACCCGCTCGGTCGGCAACGCGAGCGCCTTCGCGATCTCGTCGCGCGTGGTCTGCGGCGCCTGCGTGCAGGTCCACACCTCGCAGCGGCCGTCGGCCACGCGCGCGACTGCCGCCGGCGGCTCCATCGTCGCGTGCGCGAGATGCGGAACGTAGTACGTCGCGCGCACCCGCTTCGCAGCGCCCGCGAGCGCCGCGGCCGTATCGCCGTCGTTGCGGATCACGTCGCCCGGTTGCGCGACCGCCGCTTCGAGCGTCTTGCGGTAGGCGGCCGAATCGTAGCCTGCATGCGGCCCGTGCTTCCAGTCGATCTTCAACTGCGCGCGCGCCTGGATGGCCGTCCACGTGTCGCGCGCGATCACGGCAACGCCACCGAGCGGCTGGAACCCGGACGGCAGCGGTGCCGACGCGAGCTGCACGACCTTGACGACACCCGACAGCTTCTCCGCGGCCGACGCGTCGAACGACGCGACCGTATCGCCATAAACCGGCGGACGTGCGACCACCGCATACAGCATGCCGCCGAGCCGCGTGTCGATCCCGTAGCGCGCGCGGCCACCGACGATGTCGCGTCCGTCGATCAACGCCGTCTTGCCCTTGCCGATATAGCGGAATTCGGCCGGCGCCTTCAACGGCACGCTCTTCGGATCGGGCGCCGGCAGCGCGGCTGCCTTCGCGGCCAGTTCGCCGAAGCCGAGCTTGCGTCCGGTTTTCGTATCGACGACCTCGTGGACCGCCGCCTTCACCTGACGCACGTCGACGCCCCACGTCGCCGCGGCGGCCTGCTCGAGCATCGTGCGTGCAGCGGCGCCCGCGCGGCGCAGCGCCGCGAAACTCTGGCGCAGGCTGCGCGAGCCGTCGGTGTTCTGGTTGCCGTAGCGCGGCTCGTCGCCGACCGCCTGCGCGACCTTCACGCGCGCCCAATCCGCGCCCAGTTCATCGGCGACCACGAGCGCGACGCTCGTGCGTACGCCCTGCCCCATCTCGGAGCGGATGCAGGTCACCGTGACCGTGCCGTCCGGCGCGATCGCGACGAACAGGTTCGGATCGTCGCGCAATCCGTGCGGCATGCCCGCGCCGCCGTACTGCGGATTCGGGCTGACCGGCGGCTGCACCGGCGCGGCCGCGCGCGCGAGCGACGGCACACCGAACGCGAGCAGCAGCCCGCCGGCGGCGAAGCCGAGCAGCAATGCGCGGCGGCTTTCGTTGTGGACGGAGAGTTCCGGCGCGTTCATGCGGCACCTCCACGGCGCACCGCCAGCCGGATTGCCGCGCGAATGCGCGTATAGGTGCCGCAGCGGCAGATGTTGCCGGACATCGCGTCGTCGATGTCGGCATCGCTCGGGTGAGGATTGGTCTTCAGCAGCGAGGCGGCCTGCATGATCTGTCCGGACTGACAGTAGCCGCATTGCGCAACGTTCAGTTCCTGCCAGGCTTGCTGCAGCGGGTGGGTCAGGTCGGTCGACAATCCTTCGATCGTCGTCACGCGCTTGCCGGCGGCGACCGCGACGGGCGTGATGCACGCGCGGATCGCTTCACCGTCGAGATGCACGGTGCATGCGCCGCACAGCGCCATCCCGCAGCCGAATTTGGTGCCCGTGTGACCGAGGACGTCGCGCAGATACCAGAGCAACGGCATGTCGGGGTTGCCGTCGAAATGCTGTTCGCTACCGTTGACGGTCAGCGTGATCATCGTTCATCTCCTGTTGGCGGCGCCGCGTCGCGCGGGCGTCGTGTGGGGATTTGAACGGCGCTGGGCACATTCCGAACGACCAGGTGGGCCTGACGCCGTTTCGTTTCCGGATTGCATCGGGTGGCGATGCAATCGCGGCGATGGTGCCGTCTGGTTGCCCGTGCAACGGTTCGGCAGGATTCGGACGATTGCGCGTATGCGGGGATCGCCGCACGTATTATCAGACGAATTCGCGATCGTCGTCGGGTGGGGAGATTCAGGGGGGTGCCCCTATGTGTTTCGTCAAGCGGTAGGGGCTGACTTGGGTTGGTAAATGGTGCCGTCGCGCAGCATGGCGAACAGGACGTCACAGCGTCGCCGTGCGAGCGCGATGAGCGCTTGGTTGTGGC
>NZ_CADFEF010000035.1:0-79006 GCF_902833125.1 Burkholderia sp. BCC1640
ACGCCCTTCACGGCTTCCCCTTCGCAACCGAGACTCCCCGTACCCTAAAATGCAGCTTCCTTTAACGACCATCCAGCTCCAAGTACTCCGCTCCCGCCAGGCTCCTTTTGGTTTTGGAAAGTACTCATGCATGCATCGCACACGTGCGCCGCTTTCGCGCTAAAGTGGTGCCCGACCGCCACCCTCAGCCGCCGTTCTGATGCTTACGCTCTCGCCCGCCGCCGCCCGCGCGCTGCATCTCGCCGCGCAGGGCCTGCTGACCCCGCCCCGCCGCAAGGCCACCAAGGCCGACGTGCTCGACACGATCCGCCGGATGGCGCAGTTGCAGATCGATACCATTCACGTCGTCGCGCGCAGCCCGTATCTCGTGCTGTTCAGCCGCCTCGGCGACTTCGCCCCGCAGTGGCTCGACGAGCATCTCGCCGAGGCGCGCCTGTTCGAATACTGGTCGCACGAGGCGTGCTTCCTGCCGATCGAGCAATTCGGGCTGATGCGCTACAAGATGCTCGATCCGTCGGGAATGGGCTGGAAATACGCGGCCGAATGGCACGAGCAGAATCGCGCGGACATCGACCGCATGCTCGCGCGGATTCGCGACGAAGGGCCGGTGCGGTCGGCGGATTTCATTCGCGAAGACGGCGCGAAGGGCAACGGATGGTGGGACCGCAAGCCCGAGAAAAAACACCTGGAGGTGCTGTTCACGACCGGCGACCTGATGGTGTCGGAACGCCGCAACTTTCAGCGGATCTACGACGTGCGCGAGCGCGTGCTGCCCGACTGGGACGATGCGCGCGACCTGCCGCCGCGCGACGCGGTGCTGCCCGCGCTGCTCGACTGCACGTGCCGCGCGCTCGGCATCGTGCGCGCGGACTGGGTGGCCGATTACTACCGGCTGCCGCGCCGTTCGTACCGCGCGGAGCTCGAGCGGCTCGCGGAGGCGGGCGAGCTGATTCCGGTGGAGATCGCGGACTGGAAGGAGCCCGCCTACGTGCATCGCTCGCTCGAGGCGCTGCTGCCGGCCGCCGCGGACGATACGCTGCGCTCGACCGTCACGACGCTGCTGTCGCCGTTCGATCCGGTGGTGTGGGACCGGCGGCGCGCGTCGACGCTATTCGGGTTCGACTACACGATCGAGTGCTATACGCCCGCGCACAAGCGGCGCTACGGCTATTTCTGCCTGCCGGTGCTGCATCGCGGCCGGCTGATCGGGCGCGTCGACGCGAAAGCGCATCGCGCGCTCGGCACGTTCGAATTGAAGGCGGTGCATGTCGAGCCGGGCGTGCGGTTCGGCACGGGGCTCGCGGCCGACGTCGCGAAGGCCGTGAAACGGCTGGCGGCGTGGCATGGCACGCCGGAGGTGACGGTCGCGCACGCGCCGCCCGAATTGTCGAAGGCGCTGGCCGGCGCGTAACGCCGGCGAAACGGCGACGCGCGTGCCGCTTGCGATTGCGCGGCGGCGCGCCCGTCTCCCGCCACCAGCCACGACTCAGTCGCGCAGCTTGCGAAAGCGCGGGGTGCCGTCCGGCAGGTTCTCGTTGAACATCGCTTCCGGACGCACCCACAGGCCGCGCGCATGCGGCCACAGATGCTCGTACACGACCACCGATTCCTCGGTTTCGGAATGACGGGCGACGCCGATGTAGCGATACAGCCCGCCCTTGTAGTGACGATGCGTGGCGAGTTGTTCGGCTTCCTGTTCGGTCATGATCTGTTTCCCTTCGGCAAAAACGAAAGCGCGTATTGTATGCGCTCGCCGCGCGTCAGCGTTTCGCGTAGATGTCGGGGCGGCGAATCTCCATCAGCCGCTCGGGATTCGCGGACGGCCCGAAGCCGACCGGCCGATACAGTTCGTGCGCGTCGGTCGTCACGAGCATGATGCGGCGCAGGCTCCGCACCATCGGCTGCGCGAATACGTGGTCGATCAGCGCGCGGCCATAGCCGTTGCCGCGGTCGGCCGGCAATACGAAGACGTCGCACAGGTACGCGAACGTCGCGTGGTCGGTCACGAGCCGCGCGAACCCGACGAGCCGGTCGCCCACATACGCGCCGAAGCACAGCGAGCCGTCGATCGCGCGCTCGACGACATCGCGCGGAATCCCCTGCGACCAGTACGCATCGCGATGCAGGAAATCGAAGATCGCGTCGATGTCGAGTTCGCGCTTGTCGGTGGAAAATCTCAGCGTGGCGGGAGTGGCTGCGGGCACGTCGGCTCTCCGGTCGGTCGGGGGCGGAGCAGCAACGATAGCGCGGTGCGGGGTGGGCGACAAGCGACGCCGAGCCGACATGTACAACAATCCGTACAGAAAATGCACCCATGTTATACTTGTACAATTTCAAGTACAAGTTGAGCAAATCATGCGCACCATTCACTTTTCGGATGCCCGCGGCAATCTGAAGACGGTCATCGATCAGGTTGTCGACGACGCTGACGTGACGCTCATCACTCGTCGCGACGCGCCGAACGCAGTCATCATGTCGCAGGAATACTACGACAGCCTGATGGAGACAGTTCATCTGCTCCGCTCCCCGGCCAACGTCGCTCATCTCGAACGCTCGATCGCGCAACTGCGCAAGGGCAAGACGAAAGAGCACAAGCTGGCGGGGGACGATGAATGAGCGTACGCCGCGTGCTCTTTACTTCCGACGCGTGGGACGACTACGTTTATTGGCAAGGGCAGGACCGCAAGACACTCAAGCGCATCAACCAGCTCATTCGCGAAGCCCAACGGACGCCGTTCGAAGGCATCGGCAAACCTGAGCCGCTGAAGGCCAATCTGTCCGGGTTCTGGTCGCGCCGCATCGACGATACGAACCGTCTGGTCTATGAAGCGGACGATCTTCAGATCAGCATCGTGTCCTGCCGCTACCATTACGCGTAGTGCCAATCCCGCCTCCGTCCCCGCCGCCGCTTATGAAGCCGGCAACGCCCGATCGGTCTTGCAGCGCTTCAACGGGAGCGGCCGGGCCACCACGATCCGCGTCACCTCGCGGGTGCGCGGGTCGATTTCCAGGTCAAGGCATGCGCAGCCGTAACCGTGCATCCCCTCGTTGGTGACGACCCAGCCGCGCGACACCCCCGGCGTCTGCTCGACCATCCCGCCTCGCCCCGGGCACATCCGGCTCGATTCGGTGATATCGTCACCGGCTCCATGAACTCGCCGCATCGCTTCATGCCCTATCGACTCATCGCGTTCGACTTCGACGGCACGCTCGCCGATTCGCTCGACTGCTTTCTCGCGGCGCTGACGGAAGCGTCGCGCATGCACGGCTTTCGCGACGCGACGCCCGAACTGCGTCCGGCGCTGCGCGGCATGTCGGCGCGCGAGATCATCCGCGCGCTCGAGGTGCCGATGTGGAAAGTGCCGCGCGTGACGCTCGACATGCGCCGGCTGATGCGGCCGCGCATCGCGCACGTGAAGCTGTTCCCCGGCGTCGACACGACCTTCGACGCGCTCGCCGCGCGCGGCATCCGCATCGCGATCGCGACGTCGAACAGCGAGGACATCGTCCGTGACCGGCTCGGCCCGCATGCGAGCCGATGCGTCGATACGTTCGCGTGCGGCATTCCGCTGTTCGGCAAGGCACGCCGGCTGCGCGCGCTCGTGCGCGAAGCGGGCATGCAGCCCGACGACGTGCTGTATGTCGGCGACGAAATCCGCGACGCCGACGCGGCACGCCGCGCGCGGATCGCCTTCCAGGGCGTCGCGTGGGGTTATACGGCCGCCGATGCGTTGCAGGCGCATTGCGCGACGCCGTTGCTGCCGCATCTCGACGCATTGCTCGATCGCGTGTAAGGACGCATCGCGCATTCGATTCGACGCGTCTCGTCGCGAAATAATCGACGCGTTTCCTGCGCAAGACGATGAAACGCCGATGACACGCGCACGCAAAAATTGCCGCCACAATGCGCGCGACAGGTACGCCCTACCTGCCCGCTCGCACCCGCATCGATTCGTCTTACCATCCGTTACACAAACCACAGCGCGGTTGCACCTGCTACCTGAGCGCTCTCCTAGAATCAGTCGGGCCGGGAAACACTTCGAACGCCGCCGCGGCAGAGCGGCCATCGAATCCGGCCCGGGCGCGCCCGGTCTCTCGCACAGCTGCGGATCATCCGATCCGCCCGTTAATCAGAGCCCCGATAGAAAGGAGGTCCCATGAACCGCTTTCCCCACATCTCGCGCCTTGCACTGTCTGCCGCTGGCCTGCTTCTCGTCGCCGTGACGGCGACCGCGCAAACCGCGCAACCGGCGCCGTCCGCACCGGCCGCCGCCACGCAAACGCGCATCCACGAAGCCGACCAGGCTTTCATCACCGACGGCACGAAGACCGTGTCGACGCAGCACGACGCCGCGCGCATCGCCAACTCGCGCACGTCGGACAGCCAGGTGAAGGCGTTCGCGCAGCGCGTGTCGACCGACGATGAGAAGATCATCCAGGCGATGCGCGCGGCCAGCCCGCGCGGCGTCGACGTGCCGGCCAACGATCCCGACACGGCCGTGCTGGACAGCATCAAGAACCTGCGCGGCGCGGAATTCGACAAGGCATACATCGAGCAAGTCGCGCTCGCCGGCCAGCAAAAGACGATTTCGGCATTCCAGGCTGAAATCGCTTCGGGCCGCGACACGAAGCTGAAGGAAGTCGCACGTCAGGCGCTGCCGATCCTGCAAGCCCACTACGCGGACGCGCAGAAGCTTGCGCAGCGTCACCACCTCGCATCGGCACAGTAACGCGATGCCTCGCCGCGCATCGCGCGCGGCGCCCCGCTTCCCCCTCGTCGCGTCGCCGTCCCTGCCGGCGGCGCGACGCCAGCGGCACCCGGTTCGCGTCAAGTCGCGAGCTTCGCCCGCAACCGCTCGCTCACGTCCGGCCATTCGTCGTCGATGATGCTGAAGCGCACCGAATTGCGCTTGCGGCCGTCGGGCATGATCCGCTCGTGTCGCACGATCCCTTCCTGCTTCGCGCCGAGCCGCAGAATCGCCGCGCGTGACTTCTCGTTCAGTTCGTCGGTCGTGAACTGCACGCGCACGCAGTGCAGCGTGTCGAACGCGTACGAGAGCAGCAGCCATTTCGCTTCGGTATTCGCGCGCGTGCGCTGCGCCGATTCGCTCAGCCACGTATGACCGATCTCGAGCTTGCGATTCTTGCGGTCGATCTTCCAGAAACGCGTGCTGCCGATCGCGCGGCCCGACGCGCAATCGACGATCACGAACGGCATCACGGTGCCGGCCGCGCGACCTTGCAGCGCCGTGTCGATATAGGCGTCGACCGTGTCCTCGCCCGGCACAACTGTGACCTTCAGATTCCACAACCGGCCGTCCGCCGCCGCATCGAGCAGCGCCTGCCGGTCGGATGCCTCGAGCGGCCGCAGTACGATGCGCTCGCCGGCGAGCGTCGGTTGTTCGAGTTCGAGGGAAGATGAAGCGTCGGTCATGACGGGTTGCGTTTCCATGAAGATGACGAGGAGGCTGACCCAGCGCGCAGCGAAACGCCCATCATACGGGCAGCGCGGCGAGCCGTTGGCGAATCGCGTGCGCTTCGCCGCGCAGCGCATCGGCGAATGCGTCGACGAGCAGGCTCTTCGGCCGGTGCTCGGGCACGATCACGCTGACGCGATATGGAAACGAGCGCGTGAGCGGCCGCACGTGCAGGTCGCGCCCGACGAAATCGAGCGCGGTCAGCGGGTTGACGATCGCGGCGCCGAGCCCCTGCCGCACGAACGCGCAGACCGACACGGCCGACGGCGTCTCGATGACGGAACGCGGCGCGACGCCGAGCTGCGCGAACGCCTCGTCGATCAGGATCCGGTACGGGTCGTTCAGCGACAGGCTCACGAACGGGCGATCGGCGAGATCCGCGAGATCGATCGCGCGCTGCGCGAGCAGCGGATGGCCGTCGGGCAGCACGCATACCTCGTCGACTTCGAGCAATGGCGTGAGAACCGTGCCGGCCGGCGCGATGTCGTGTTCGGTCAGCCCGAGATCGTAGCGCTGCGCGGTCAGCCACTCCTCGAGCACCGGCGACTCCTGCGTCGCGACCGACACGCTGACGCCCGCATGCGCGTCATGGAAACGCCGGCAGGCGCCGGGCAGGATCGCGTGCGAAAACGCCGGTAGCGCGATCACCGACAACTGCCCGTCGCGAAACTCGCGCAGCCGCGCGGCCGTCGCCGCGACGCGCTCGAGCCCCACATACGCGAGCCGCACGTCGTCGAACAGCGTGAGCGCGGCCATCGTCGGCCGCAAGCGCCCATGCGAGCGCTCGAACAGCGCGAAACCGATCACCTGCTCCATGCGCGCGAGCTCGCGGCTGATCGTCGGCTGCGACGTATAGAGCATCTCGGCCGCACGCGTCGTGCTGCCGGTGACCATCAGCGCGCGGAAGACCTCGATGTGCCGGTGTGTAAGCATGAGCGCCTATATCAGAAATGAATCGAATCTCTAAAAACAGGCATTTTACTGTATAGCCGTTCAGGCGCATCATTCACGCTATCCGTTCATTCGATCCGATTCTTCCGCCATGTCCCTCGATTCCCGCCAGCTCGCGGCGCTCGCGCAGCAATACGGCACCCCGCTGTGGGTGTACGACGCCGACGTCATCCGCGATCGCATCGCCCAACTGCGCCAGTTCGACGTGATCCGCTATGCGCAGAAGGCGAACTCGAACCTGCATATCCTGAAGCTGATGCGCGACGAAGGCGCGTGCGTCGACGCCGTGTCGCTCGGCGAGATCGAGCGCAGCCTTGCGGCCGGATTCAGTCCGGCAGGCGAACCGGAAGGCGTCGTATTCACGGCCGACCTGATCGACCGCCCGACGCTCGCGGCCGTGCTGAAGCACGGCGTGACCGTGAACGCCGGCTCGCTCGACATGCTCGCGCGCGTCGGCGAGCATGCGCCCGGCCATCGCGTATGGCTGCGCGTGAATCCCGGCTTCGGCCACGGCCACAGCAACAAGACCAACACCGGCGGCCCGCAAAGCAAGCACGGCATCTGGATCGACGACGTGCCGCGCGCGATCGAGATCGTGCGCCAGTACGGGCTGAAGCTGGTCGGCATCCACATGCATATCGGCTCGGGCGTCGACTACGGCCATCTGTCGCAGGTGTGCGACGCGATGGTCGACCTCGTCACGTCGCTCGGCCACGACATCGAAGCGATCTCCGCCGGCGGCGGGCTGTCGATTCCGTATCGCGACGGCGAGCCGCGCGTCGACGTCGGCCACTACTTCAGCCAGTGGGACGCCGCGCGCAAGCGGATCGAACGGCATCTCGGCCACGCGGTGCGCATCGAGATCGAACCGGGCCGCTTCCTCGTCGCGGAAGCCGGCACGCTCGTCACCGAAGTGCAGGCCGTGAACCGCCGGCCGAAGCAAGACTTCGTGCTGATCGACGCGGGCTTCAACGACCTGATGCGTCCGTCGATGTACGGCAGCTACCACGCGGTGTCCGTGCACGCGCACGACGGCGCGCTGCCCGCCGGCCGGCCGCTCGTCGACATCGCGATCGCAGGGCCGCTGTGCGAGTCCGGCGACGTGTTCACGCAGGACGCGGGCGGTGTGGTCACGCACCGCAAGCTCCCGCAGCCGCAGATCGGCGACCTGCTGTTCCTGCACGACGCGGGCGCATACGGCGCATCGATGTCCTCGAACTACAACAGCCGGCCGCTCGCGCCGGAAGTGCTCGTCGATCGCGGCACGCCGCGGCTGATCCGCCGCCGGCAGACAATCGACGAACTGCTTGCGCTCGAAACGTTCGAGTAACACGCGCATTCGCGCCGCGTTCGACGAACCGGACGCCAACGGCCACGCTTGCCGCTACCGGCATGCGTGGCCGTTTTGCTTTTCGGCGGTTGCCCTCGGGGCAACCGCTCGACTACGCCGTAGCACCCGATGCTGCGCACCCCGTGCAACCGCAGCAGATCGCTTGCATCGTGTTCCATGCACGGAGAAAAACTTTCCACGCCACGTGGAAAGTCCATGCATTTTTGGAAGCACTTTCCTTTTTGACAAAACTAAGATTGCCCTCAGTCGTTCAGCATTTGCGTCACCCGACACGCGTCGACGATGCAGCCGATCTACCCCACTCGCAAGCCGCACGGGCACTCATGAACACGATGCTTGAATTCTTCGCCGCGCACCGCTACGCCACCGTGCGCGAACGCATGCCGTAACGCCTCGCGGCACACGGCTCGCGCCGTCTCTCGCCGCACTGTTTCCCGCTTTCCGCCCACGGCGACGCCGCCCGTCGCCGCGGACGCGCTCATCCTGAATTTTCGACAACGACGTTTCGACAACAACCCGGAGACAACCATGAAGCCCTTCACCCCGACGCTCAAGCAAGGTCTTGCTGCCGCCCTCCTCTGCGTGGTGGCCACGGCATCGCACGCGGCGGACCTGCTCGACACCGTCAAGCAGGCCGGCGTGCTGAAGATCGCGCTCGAAGGCACCTACCCGCCGTTCGACTACCGCAATGCCGAAGGACAACTCGAAGGGTTCGACGTCGACGTCGCGAAGGCGGTCGCCGCGCGGCTCGGCGTGAAGCCGCAATTCGTCACGACCGAATGGAGCGGGATTCTCGCGGGGCTGCAAGCCGGCAAGTTCGACGTGATCGTCAACCAGGTCGCCATCACGCCGTCGCGTCAGCAGGCGCTCGACTTCAGCATGCCGTATGTGTATTCGTCCGCGCAGCTGCTGCAACGCCAGAACGACACGCGTGCGTTCAAGTCGCTCGACGAGCTGAAGGGCAAGAAGGTCGGCGTGACGATGGGCAGCAACTACGTCGATCTCGTGAAGACCGTGCCCGCGATCGATCTGCAGGTCTATCCGGGCACACCGGAAAACCTGCGCGACCTCGCGGCGGGGCGTATCGACGCGGCGGTCAACGATCGCCTGATGCTGAGCTATCTGATCAAGAACTCGCACCTGCCGCTGCGCCCCGGTTCTGTGCTCGCCGGCGGCGAGGACCGGATGGGGATCCCGTTCCGCAAGGGCAACCCGAAGTTCGCGAAGGCGATCGACGACGCGGTCGCGTCGCTGCAGCAGGACGGCACGCTGAAGAAAATCTCGATGCAGTGGTTCGGCTCGGACACGACGAAACCGATCGCGCAATAACGCATCCGTCACGCGCCCGCGCGCACGCGCGGGCCTGCCGCCATCTCGGCGGCACACGACACACAATCAGGAGACACGCGATGGAAGCACTCGATCTGGTCATTCAAACGCTGCCCGTGATGGTGAAGGGCGCGCTGTTCACGCTGAAGTTCGCGGTGGCGTCGATGGCGCTCGGCCTCGTCGTCGGGCTCGTGGTCGCGATCATGCGGATCGGCAGCAACCGGCTCGCGTCCGGTCTCGCGCAGGGCTACGTCAGCCTGATGCGCGGCACGCCGCTCCTCGTGCAGATGTTCGTCGTCTACTACGGGCTGCCCGATCTCGGCATCACGCTCGATCCGACGACCGCCGGCATCTTCACGCTGACGCTCAACGCCGGGGCGTACCTGTCGGAAAGCATGCGCGGTGCGATCCTCGGCATCGGCCGCGGACAATGGGCGGCCGCGCACAGCCTCGGCCTCACGCACGTGCAGACGCTGCGCTACATCGTCTGCCCGCAGGCGCTGCGCCTCGCGGTGCCGAGCCTCGGCAACACGCTGATCAGCCTGATCAAGGACACGTCGCTCGTGTCCGTCATCACCGTCACCGAGCTGCTGCGCTCGACGCAGGAAGTGATCGCCGCGACGTTCCAGCCGCTGCCGCTGTACCTCGCGGCCGCCGCGATCTACTGGGTGCTGAGCACGCTGCTCACGCGACTGCAGGGCCGCGTCGAGACGCGCCTCTCGCTGCCGTCCACGCATTGAGCATGCGCACCTCGTTCAACCCGAACCTCAATCACGGACAACCATGATTACGCTCGACAACGTTTCCAAGTGGTATGGCAAGCATCAGGTCCTTTCCGAATGCAGCGCGGCGGTATCGAAAGGCGAAGTGGTCGTCGTCTGCGGGCCGTCGGGCTCCGGCAAATCGACGCTGATCAAGACGATCAACGGCCTCGAGCCGTTCCAGAAAGGCAGCATCGTCGTCGACGGCATGCGGCTCGGCGATCCCGCCGCGAAACTCGCGCAATTGCGCGCACGCGTCGGCATGGTGTTCCAGCATTTCGAGCTGTTCCCGCACCTGTCGATCACCGACAACCTGACGCTCGCGCAGGTCAAGGTGCTCGGCCGCCGCAAGGACGAAGCGATCGAGAATGCGATGAAGCTGCTCGATCGCGTCGGCCTGCGGGCGCACGCGCACAAGTATCCGGGACAGTTGTCGGGCGGGCAGCAGCAACGCGTCGCGATTGCACGCGCGCTGTCGATGAACCCCGTCGCGATGCTGTTCGACGAGCCGACCTCCGCGCTCGACCCCGAAATGATCAATGAAGTGCTCGACGTGATGGTCGAGCTCGCGCGCGACGGCATGACGATGGTGTGCGTCACGCACGAGATGGGCTTCGCGAGGAAAGTCGCGCATCGCGTGATCTTCATGGACCAGGGCGCGGTGGTAGAGGACGCGGCGAGCGAGGCATTCTTCGCCGCGCCGCGCTCCGAACGCGCGCGCGACTTCCTCGACAAGATCCTGCACTGACCGCGCGACGGCTTCGCTCCGATTTGACCGACTTTCAAAGGACGACATCTTGAACCAACCGCACTCGATCGACACCCTGCTCGCTCACGAAGGCCGCGCGCACGGCCAGCCCGGCTCGCCGGTGAACCCGCCCGTGTATCGCCAGTCGACGCTGCTCTTTCACGGCACCGACGCGCTCGACGCGGTGCGCGGCACGCCGCTCGCGTACGGACGCCACGGCAGCCCGACCACGCGGGCGCTCGAAAAGGCGCTCGCGCGCCTCGAAGGCGCGCACGCCGCGCTGCTCACGCCGAGCGGGCTCAGCGCGATCACGACCGCGCTGCTCGCGGTGCTGAACCCCGGCGACCATCTGCTGATGGCCGACTCGGTGTACGACCCGACCCGCTCGTTCTGCGACGAGACCCTCGCGCGCCTCGGCATCGAGACGACCTATTACGATCCGTCGATCGGCGCCGGCATCGCGTCGCTGATGCGGCCGAACACGCGCGCGGTCTTTACCGAATCGCCGGGCTCGCTGACCTTCGAGGTGCAGGACATTCCGGCGATCTGCCGCGTCGCGCACCAGCACGATGCGGTCGTGCTGCTCGACAACACGTGGGGCACGCCGCTGAATTTCCGCTCGTTCTCGCACGGCGTCGACGTGTCGATTCACGCGGCGACCAAGTACATCGCCGGACACTCCGACGTGCTGATGGGCGTGATCCTGACGACCGAGGCGCTCGCGCAGAAGGTCACGCGCTGCTACCGGCAGCTCGGCATGACCGTCAGCGGCGACGATGCGTATCTCGCGCTGCGCGGGCTGCGCACGCTGTCGGTGCGCCTCGAACGCCACCAGCGCAACGCGCACGTGCTGACCGAATGGCTCGCGCGGCAGCCGGAAGTCGCGCAGATCCTGTATCCGGCCCGGCCGGGCGATGCCGGCCACGCGCTGTGGCAGCGCGACTTCACGGGCGCGTGCGGATTGTTCGGCCTGGTGCTGCATCCGCAGCCCGACGATGCCGTGCGCGCACTGCTCGACGGCATGACGTGCTTCGGCATGGGCTACAGCTGGGGCGGCTTCGAAAGCCTGATCATCCCGTCGAATCCGTCGCGCCACCGTACCGCGACGCAATGGCTGGCGGCCGGCCCGCTGTTGCGCATCCACGCAGGGCTCGAGCATCCGGACGACATGATCGCCGACCTCGACGCCGGTTTCGCGAGAATGCGTGCCGCCGCGGCCGCGCTCGCGGAAGCCTGAAATCCGGCACGTCACAAGCATCCCGTTTTTCTTCAACGTTCGACCACCACTGATAGCGAGGCCATCATGAAAGATACGCTGTTCATTCTCCGCCCGGGTTTCTTCAAGGACTCCGAAGGTCCGTTTTACTGCGGCGACTCGGTTGCCGTCGAAGGACTACTGAGCTTCTACCCGAAGTTGCGCGACGCCGTCGCGGTCGAGTACGTCGACGCGCCGCGGCCGCGCCAGCCGATCGTCGCGCTGATCGGCGAAGACAACCAGTCCGCGCCGGTGCTCGTGCTGGGCGACGGGCAGGCGCCGAAGGACGACGCGGTCGGGATTCGCGAACACAACGGCCGCCGCTTCATCGATTCGCCGGCCGATATCCGGCGCTACCTGTCCTCGCAATACGGCGTCGCGCACGTCGCGTAAGCACGCCGGCGCCCGTTGTCGACGGGCGCCGCCAACGGGACGCGCGACCTGCGCGGCCCGTTCCCCGTTTCCCGCACGCACGTCGCCGCGCGCGTGCGATGTACTCGGCCACGCGGCTCGCCGCTACCGATGGCCGCCCGGGTACCCCGCCTCAGGCCGTATGACTTCAACGCGACGCGACACCGGATGCTGGCACACACCGGGGCCCGCCGCGACCGGCGTCAGCCGGGCGAACTGCAAACGGGCGCGAACGCGAATGCCGCCGGCTCGGACGGCACGTGGCGCGCGAGCCACAATGCGGCCTCGGTCCGGTTGCTCACGCCGATCTGGCGGAACAGCGCATACAGATGGTTCTTGATCGTGCCCTCCGCGACATTCAGTACACGGCAGATCTGCTTGTTCGACTTGCCTTCGGCCAGCAGCCGCAGCACCTCGCGCTGGCGCGGCGTCAGACGCTCGAATGCGCGATCGTCCCCGGCCGGCGCGCCGCCCGGGCGCGCCTGCGTCGCGCCGCCGTCGTTCGGCGGCACGTAGATCGCGCCGGCCGCGACCCGGCCGAGCGCGTCCGCGAACTCGTCGGCGCTCGCGTGCCGGTCGATGATGCCGGCCGCCCCCGCCAGCAGCGCATCGGCAATCGTGCGGCGGCACACGGCGGCCACCACGCACAGCCACGGCGCGCCGGCGAACGTCTCGTTCAGCACGCTCGGCCAGCTCGGCCGCGCGGCCTGCTCGCCGCATTCGATCGTGATCGCCTCGACCGTCCCGGGCAGCAACGCGTCGCGCAAGCGCAAGACGTCCTCGGGACGGCGGGCCGACCATACGTGCCAGTCGACATCGCGTTTACACAGTACGTCCGCCACGCCCGCGACGAATAACGGCGGGCTATCGATCATCAGAACGTTCATTGCGCGGTTTCCTCGAAATCGGGATGCTCGGTTTAGGTTTTTTTGCTTCCCTACCCGGCGTTTTTTTTACCGCTGTTTTACCCGCCGCGCACTAGGCCCGTCGCTCCGTGACGAATGGCCTAATTCATCCACGCCCCAACCCGCCGCGCATACCGATACCCGCCGCGGGCCGGCCAGGGCCGCCGGACGTGACGGACGTCATATTTGGTAAACGTCTTCAATTTCCTAACGTGAATAAAGACAACGAATTTCCGTTGTCTTCAACACGAAGAGGAGTTTATTCATGGACGCGAATTTCATCGGCTCAGTGATTAACGCTTTACCCATGGACCAAATGATCGCCGGCCCGTTAAAGGCGATGATCAGCGCGCAGACGCAGGCCGCGAAGAGCTACGCGGATTTCCTGATGCAGGTCTGCATCCAGGGCGGCAAGGCCGTGGCCGTCCAATTCGACTACGACGAGACGCTGGTGGACGAAAGCGGCGTGTCGAAGGGTGTCGTGCAGAAGACGATGCGCATCCCGCTGCTCGCGGCGATCGTCCACCCGATCATCGCGATCGAGGAAGGCACGATCGACTTCGAGATGGAGATCACGCAATCGGAGAAGTCGTCGTCGTCGACCGAGGCCGGCGGCGAATTCCAGGCGAAGTTCGGCTGGGGGCCGATCAGCGTCAGCGTGTCCGGGCGCGTGTCGCACAAGGCGGAGCAGACGCGCAGCACCGACACGCGCGCGAAATATTCGATCCATACGCAGGTGAAGCGCCAGTCGCCGCCCGAAGCGCTGATGCGCGTGATCGACTTCCTGACCGAAGCCGCGACCAAGCCGGTCGTCACGGAAGGCAACGCGAAGGCCGTGAAGCCGCTGCCGGCGACGCCGACCGACGGCAAGCTGGTCGGCGATGCGTCGGGCGCGGGCGGTAGCGCGGCCGCGCCTGCCGGCGCCGGTGCGGATGCCCAGCAGCCGGCGCACGCGTAAGCGCGCGGGCCGGCCATGTTCAGGCTCTTCAGACGGTCTCGCCGCGCGGGCGGCGGGCGGGACGACGGGGATACGCGTCCGGGCGGCCGCGCCGCCCGAGGGGAACCGGACGGGCCGGTCCCGCCGCCGGCCGGTGCGGCGGCCGGCGCTGCCGGGACGGTCGCGGGCACCGCCGCGCCGGCGGCGGTAACCGCCGATCCGGCGCGCCACGTGCCGCCCGACGCCTCCGGTTCGCCGGCCGGGGCCGCACCGGGCACGCACGACGCACCGGGCGCCGTGCCCGGCGCGTCCGCCGGCGGCGTGCCCCCCGCTCCGCCCGCCCCACCGGCGCCGCCCGGGACGCCTGCCGACGACGAGCGCCCGCCGCCACGCGGCATCGCGCTCGACGAAATCGCGCGCGGGATGCAGCACGCGGCGGCCGCCGCGAACCAACTGCTTGCGCACCAGTACACGGCCGTGCTCGACCAGTTCTTTGACCTGCGCGACGACGGCCTGCTCGCGCCACGCGAGGTCACGGTCGCGCTCGACGCGGAGCACACGATGCCGGTGCCGCTCGTCGCGCTCGCCACGCCGCGCGGGCTCGCGCTCGACCGGATGATCGTGCACCTGACCGTGCGCGGCGACTTCACCGAGGCGTTGCCGGCCGGCGGCGTCGCGGGCGACGACGACCAGCGCAGCCGCTTCTACGTGACGTTCGCGCCGCGCTCCGGGAAGAAGGACGCACAGGGCAACGCGCGGCAGCGCGACACCGAGCACATCGACATCGAAATGCAGTTCGCGGCACTGCCGCCGCCCGAAGCGATCATGCGCGTGATCGACGAATACACGCATCGCCTGGTGCCGCGCGCACGGCCGGGCAGCAAGGAGAACGACGATGGCGAACCAGCCTGAACACACCGGTGAGCAAGGCATCGCGCTGATCAAGCAGTTCGAGGGGCTGCGGCTCGCGCGCTATCTCGACGCGGTCGGCAAGCCGACGATCGGCTACGGGCACCTGATCCTGCCGAACGAGCGCTTCACGCGACCGCTCACGCCGGCCGAAGCCGAGGCGCTGTTGCGGCGCGACCTGCGCGGCGCCGAGCTGAACCTGCGCAAGCTGCTGCGCGTGCCGGTCACGCAGCAGCAGTTCGATGCGCTGATGTCGTTTGTCTTCAATCTCGGCGCGGGACGGCTGCGCTCGTCCACGCTGCTGCGCTATCTGAACGCCGGCGCGAGCGCGCGCGCGGCCGACCAGTTCCTCGTCTGGAACAAGGCCGGCGGCAAGCCGCTCGCGGGGCTCACGAAGCGCCGCCAGGCCGAGCGCGCGCTGTTCCTGTCGTGAGCGACGGGACACCGCACCGGCCGAACGTCACGGGTCGCCGCGCATGTCGTTCGCGCCATTTCGCCTGTCGTCGGCTGCCCGTAAGCTGAAACCGTCGCTGAAATCTTGCCGCATCCGTTCCAGCCGTTCGTCATTCGCCATTCGTTACTCGTCACGACAGGAGCCCCGCATGAAGATCACTCGCTCGCCCGGCCGCACGACGTCACCCCGTTTCACCGTTGCGCGCACGCTGCGCCGCGTGCTCGGCGCCGCATGCGTTGCCGTCGCCGCCGTGGCGACGGTCGCGCCGCACGCCGTCGCCGCCTCCGCCGATCCGCTGCCCGCATATGGCGCCGACCTCTCGCGCACGTCGGTATCGGGGCTGTCGTCCGGCGGCTTCATGGCCGCGCAGTTCGACGTCGCGTTCTCGAGCCGGCTGATCGGCGCGGGCATCGTCGCGGGCGGCCCGTTCTACTGCGCGGGCGTGAACGCGCTGATCCCGCCGGCGGTGGCCGCGACCACGCTGTGCATGCAGCCGATCGGCCCCGCGCCATCCGCGGCCGATGCCTGGCGCGCCGCGCGCATGTTCGCCCAGCGCGGCGAGATCGACGATCCGGCCGCGCTGCGCGCTCAGCGCATCTACGTGTTCAGCGGCGCGAAGGATACGGTGGTGTCGACGCGCGTCGTCGACCAGACCGCGCGCTTCTATACGCTCGCACAGGTCCCGGCCGCGAACCTTCAGTACCGCGAATCGCCGGACGCCGGCCATGCGTTCATCACGAACCGCCCCGAAGACAACGCATGCAGTGCGAACGCGAGCCCGTATATCGACAACTGCGACTTCCAGCAGGCGCACGACATCGTGCGCTGGATCTACGGCACACCCGACAAGCCGCTCAATCCGCCGGCCGCCCAGGCAGGCGGCAAGCTGCTGAAGTTCGATCAGCGCGCGTTCGATCCGCGGCGCGGCGCGTCGCTCGGCGACACGGGTTACGCATACGTGCCGGCCGACTGCGAGCGCGTGGCCTGCGCGGTGCACGTGGTGTTCCACGGCTGCGTGCAGAACGTCGCGGCCGTCGGCGAGAAGATGATTCGCGGCGTCGGCTACAACGAGATCGCCGACACGAACCGGCTGATCGTGCTCTATCCGCAGGTCGAGAAATCGGCCGTCAATCCGCTCGGCTGCTGGGATTTCTGGGGCTATACGAGCACCGATCCGCTCAATCCCGGCTTCTACCGCCGCGACGCGCCGCAGATGGCCGCCGTGATGCGGATGGTGCAGCGCCTCGGCGCCGCGCGTCAGTAACCCGCGTACCGGCCGCCGTCACGCCGTCCCCCTTTATCACGAGGAATCGCCATGTTCTCCACGTTCATCGCCCAATGGGAACGCGCGCACGCCGACGCGCTCCGGCTGTTCGGCAAGGTCGCCGCGCAGACGACCGGCACCGGCGGCACGTCCGGCGGCCCCGCGTGGCGCGCGTTCGCGCACACCGCGCTGCTCGCCGGCCACCGTTACTCCGACGCCTGCCAAGCCGCGATCGACGCGTCGTGGCGCGGCCAGCTCGAACGGTTCGCGCCCGGCAGTTCGGCCGCCGCGGTCAAGGAGCTGGCGGCGCTGAACGCCGATCTCGCGACACGCTTCACGCAGAGCCACCTGCAGCATGCGGGCGCGATGGCCGACGCGGCCGCGCAATACCTCGACGATCTCACCCGCACGCGCGGCCCCGCCGATGCCGCGATGGCGCTCGGCCGCTTCGCGGGCGACCTGCAGGCCCAGGCGCGCGCCCATGCGCTGCACGTCGCGTCGCTCGCGAACGGCGTCGCGCCCGCGCTTGCGCAGTGGGCCGACCGCACGCTGCGCGACGATCGCGGCACGTCCGATCAGGAGCAAACGTCATGAACATCAAGCTCCGCTTCATCAACCGCTCGAACGACTGCGGCAACAGTGAGGTCGTGCTGTTCCAGCGCGACGTGATCCCCGATCTCGACGCATTTTCGATCGCGTGGAAGGTGATCCGCTATTGCGGGCGCGACTGCTTCCATCCGTTCGACTACTCGACCGACATCGACGTCGCGCTCGGCGACGAGCACGGCAACTTCTCGCCGCGCGTCCCGGCGCCCGCCGGCGTGCGCTTCGTGGTCGACGCGCAGCCGACCGGACGCGGCCGGCTCGTGCCCGACCCGGCCGACGCGCCGGGCGGCGACATCGAGGTCGTCAACCGGTTGCCGCGCGGCGCCGTGAACGTCAACGCGTTCAGCGCGGGCCGGCTGATCGCGGTGAAGGAAGCGGTCGCGCCCGGCCAGAAGGCCGTGTTCCGCTTCACGCCGACGCTGTGGATCGGCGTGGCGTCGCAGATACAGGAAAGCCGCACGCTGCACGCGGCGGTGATGTCGAGCGCGAACACGCTTCTGCCGCTGGCGGGCGTCGCCGCGGCCGACATCGTGATGACGGGCGGCGGCGCCGGCACCGACGCGCAGCCGTTTGCGTTCGCGCTCGAACACATCGTGCGCGCGTAGCGCCGCCTGACACGGCTTGAACCGGCTTGACGGCACGGCTTCGCGGCCGGGCCGGCGGGAAAGGTGTGCGGCAGACCGACTGCCGTTTTTTTCAAACTCAAGGAGCAACGACGTGGATATCCAACTGAACCTGATCAACCGCTCGAACGACGCGAACAACTCGAGCGTCGTGATCTTCCAGAAGAACGTGGCGACCGACTTCGACGAACTCGCGATCGCGTGGAAGGTGATCCGCAATTGCGGCCAGGGCGACAACCATCCGTTCAAGTTCCCGATGACGATGAGCGTGAGCGCGAGCGACAGCTGGGGCAACTACATGCCGCAGCAGGTCGCCGCAAACGGCCAGGTGTTCCAGGTCGTGCGCTCCAGCTCGGGCGACGTGCTGCAGCTCGGCGGCGACCCGGGCGCGAGCTCCGAGGTGCAGGTGCGCAACGACCTGCCGGCCGGCGCGATCAACGCGACGATCTACAAGGACGGCAGCGCGCTCGCGCGCAAGACGTCCGTCGCGCCGGGCCAGAAGGCCGTGTTCCAGTTCAAGCCGACGATCTGGATCGGCGTCGCGTCGCAGATCGAACAGGGCGCGCTGATGAATTCCGCGGTGATCTCCGACATCAACACGGAACTGTCGCTGCTCGGCATCGCGAGCGCCGACATCGTGATGACCGGCGGCGGCCCCGGCCCGCGCTCGATGCCGTTCACGTTCCGGCTGGAAAACGTGGTGATGGCGTAACGGTCCGTGCGCCGGCGACGCACGGCCGGCGCCCCTTCAATCAGTTCTCCAAATCGAATAAAGGTGACTCATGGACATCAATCTCAACTTCGTCAACCTGTCGAACGACGTCAACAACAGCCAGATCGTGATCTTCCAGAAGAACGTGTCGACGGACTTCGACGAGCTCGCAATCGCGTGGAAGGTCATCACCAACTGCGGGCGCGGCGACAACCATCCGTTCGTGTTCCCGATGCTGACGACCGTCTCCGCGAGCGATGCCGACGGCAACTACATGCCGCAGAAGCGCGCGGACAACGGACAGGTTTTCAACGTGTCGCGTTCGACGTCAGGCAACGTGCTCGCGCTGGCCGGCCCGGCGCCGACGTCGCGCGAGATCCAGCTGCGCAACGACCTGAGCCAGGGGGCGATCACCGCGTCGGTCTTCAAGGACAACCGGCTGCTCGCGCACAAGACGGGCATCGTGCCGGGGCAGAAAGCGGTGTTCGAGTTCAAGCCGACGCTGTGGATCGGCACCGCGTCGCAGATCGAACAGGGCGCGGTGATGAACTCGGCCGTGCTGTCCGACATCAACACCGAACTGTCGCTGCTGGGGATCAAGAGCGCCGACATCGTGATGACGGGCGGCGGCGGCGGCACCACCGCGACCGCGTACCAGTTCCGGCTCGCGAACGTCGTGATGGGATAAGCCGCAAGCCACGCGTGCGCGACGGCGAACGGGCGGCACCCGTCACGTCGTCGCGCGACCGCGGTGCGTGAATCAGCTCGCGCGCCGCACGGGCGCCATCTTCGAGAAGTACTTCGCACCCGCGACGCAGCCGACGACCACGACCGTCACCGCGAGCATCGACGGCGGCACCGTCTCGTGCAGCAGCCCGGCCGCGAGCAGGAAACCGAAGAACGGCTGCAGCAACTGAAGCTGGCCGACGCCCGCGATCCCGCCGAGCGCCAAGCCGCGATACCAGAACACGAAGCCGATCAGCATGCTGAACAGCGACACGTACGCGAGCCCCCACAGCGCGGCGGCGTCGACGCCGTCGAACGTCGCGGGCCACGTAAACCACGCGAGCGGCAACATCACCGGCAGCGACAGCACGAGCGCCCACGAGATCACCTGCCAGCCACCGAGCTGACGCGACAGGCGCGCGCCTTCCGCATAGCCGAGCCCGCACGCGACGATCGCGGCCAGCATCAGCGCATCGCCCACCACCGACGCGCTTCCGCCGTTGCGCAGCGCGAACGCGGCCACCGCACCGCTGCCGACCAGCGAGAATATCCAGAACGGCAGCCGCGGCCGTTCGCCGCCACGCCAGACGCCGAACAGCGCGGTCGCGAGCGGCAGCAGCCCGACGAACACGATCGCATGCGCGGACGTCACGTGCTTGAGCGCGAGCGCCGTCAGCAACGGAAAACCGACCACGACCCCGAGCGCGACGACGACGAGCGACGCGGTCTCGGCACGCGTCGGCCGCTTCTGCTTCAGCGCGGCGAGCAGGATCAGGCCGAGCACGCCGGCGATCGTCGCGCGCGCGAACGTGAGGAACAACGGGTCGAGCCCCTGCACCGCGACGCGCGTCGCGGGCAGCGAGCCACTGAAGATGATCACGCCCAGCAGGCCGCTGAGCCATCCGTCGGTCGTCTTTTGCACGGGAAATCCTGATCGGAACAAGGTGGATGACCGATGATCCGCCGCCCGTGAAAAGCGCGTAAGCTACAGCCCAATACAATCCGGACAAACTGTACTGGACAACCGACCGTACAGTTCCCTCTCGCCATGAGCCGTTCCGTGCAAGCTCCTGCTCCGCCCGCGCCGTCGCGCACGCGCGTGGAAACCGTGATGGACACCCTGCGCGCACGGATCGCGAGCCGCACGCTGATGCCCGGCGCGCGCGTGCCGTCGATCCGCATGATGGCCGACGCACTGCACGTGTCGAAGTCGACCGTCGTCGACGCATACGAGCGGCTCGCGAGCGAAGGCGTGCTCGTCGCGCGGCGCGGCTCCGGCTTCTACGTGTCGGGCCACGCGCCGCCGCTCGCGCTCGCCGAACTCGGCCCGCGCCTCGATCGCGAACTCGATCCGCTGTGGCTGTCGCGCCAGGCGCTCGAGGCGGCGCCGAACTCGGTGAAGCCGGGCTGCGGCTGGCTGCCGTCGTCGTGGCTGCCGGACGAGAGCCTGCGACGGGCGCTACGCGCGGCGTCGCGCGACGAACCCGACGCGCTGACCGACTACGCGACGCCGCTCGGGCTGCCCGCGTTGCGCCAGCAGCTGGCGTGGCGGCTCGCGCAGCACGGCGTCCGTGCGGAGCCCACGCAGATCATGCTGACCGACGGCGGCACGCACGCGCTCGATCTCGTCTGCCGGCTGCTGCTGGAGCCGGGCGACACCGTCGTGCTCGACGATCCGTGCTACTTCAACTTCCAGGCGCTGCTGCGCGCACATCGCGCGCGGATCGTCAGCGTGCCGTTCACGCCCAACGGCCCCGATCTCGCACGCTTCGAGCAGGTGCTCGCCGAGCATCGGCCGCGCCTGTACATCACCAACGCGGCGCTGCACAACCCGACCGGCGCGACGCTCGCGCCGCCGGTCGCGCACCGGCTGTTGACGCTGGCGGCCGAGCACGGCCTGCTGATCGTCGAGGACGACATCTTCGCGGATTTCGAGAGCACGCCCGCGCCGCGCCTTGCGGCATTCGACGGGCTGTCGCGCGTCGTGTCGATCGGCAGCTTCTCGAAGACGCTGTCGGCCGCGATCCGCTGCGGCTATGTCGCCGCGCGCCCCGAATGGATCGACGCGCTCGTCGACCTGAAGCTCGCGACGTCGTTCGGCAACGCGCAGATCGGCGCGAACGTCGTGCACCGGCTGCTGGTCGACGGCACCTACCGGCGCCATCTCGACGGACTGCGTGCGCAGCTGGCCGATGCGATGGGCGAAACGATCCGGCGGCTCGCGCGTGCCGGGCTCGGGATCTGGACCGAACCGCGCGGCGGCCTGTTCGTCTGGGCGGAACTGCCCGACGGGCTCGATGCCGCGCGCGTGGCGCGTCATGCACTCGACCACGATGTGGTGCTCGCGCCCGGCAACGTGTTCAGCGCGTCGCACGGCGCGACGTCGTTCATGCGCTTCAACGTGTCGCGCTGCAAGGGGCCGGCGGTATTCGATGCGCTGGCGCGGGCGATGGACGCGACGCGTGCGGCGGAACGCAGCGACCGCACACTGGCCGGCGACCGATGACCATCGAAGGCGGCGGGACGCACGAACGCCCCGCCGCCACCGTCACACTTCCGCCGCGTGCGCCCTCGCCCGCACCTCCGCGAACGTCGTATCGACCAGCATTCTCCCCGTATCGAACACCGTTTCGAGCGCATCGTCCCACTCGCCTTCCAGCGCGCGATCGTCCCACGCGACCGGCAGCGTCACCGTCCGGTATTCTCCCGTGCGCCGATTGCGCAGCAACGTGAGGCGCCCCCTCTTCGAGCGCTTGCCCGGATCGGTGACCGGATCCTTGCTCACGTCGTGCCACACGCCGTCGCGCCGGATCGCCGAGCACTTCATCGCGAAGCGCTGCGTATCGCGATTGACTTGCTGCAGCAGCGCACCGCCCATCCCGAACACGACGTTGCCGGCCGCATAGCCCGCGTCGTCGAGCGCGGCGAGAATCGCGTCGATCGACAGCTCGTCGACGCCGTCGCCCTGGATCACGCGCACGTGGTTCAGCACGCGCCGTCCCTTGCCGTTCAAGGACGAACCGAACGATGCGTCGAGCGCGCGCACGGTCTGCAGCACGATCGCCACGGGGTCGCCCGAATCGGGACGCACGACCAGCGTCGCGCCCGAATCGATCACGGCTTGCCGAAGCGCGCCGCCCCACATCTCGAGCGCGGCGAACAGATCGTAGGAGTCCGACACGACCGATACGATCGCGCCGGGCAGACCGAAGCGAGCGATCATGTTTCGATACGCATCGGCTTCGTGCTCACGCCCCCACGACGTGATCGTGCTGTGCTCGGCCGCCGCCACCGAATACGCGGCCATCGGCTCGCGATAGAAGCGGTTCGCGGCCAGCACGCCGAGCACCGTGTCCGAACCCATGAAGCTCACGAGATGCGCCGCACCGCCGATCGCGGCCGATTCCGCGCTCGATACGCCGCGCGCGCCGAAGTCGTGCAGCTTGAACGGCAACTGCGCGAGATCGTCGTCGGTCTTCTCGAGAAAGCGTCGGATCGTCTGCCGCAGGTGCCAGCTGCGCGTCGCGACCGTCATCGGGTACCACACGCGCAGCAGCATCGTCTCCAGATACGACGCGAGCCAGAACACCTTCGGGTCGTCGCATTCGACGGTCATCAGCACGTTGTGCACGGGCACGATCGAACCTTCGGGTACCGCGCGAATCTTCACGGGCAGGTAACCGTCGTAATGCTCGACGATATGGCGCCAGCCGTCCTCGTTGAACGGCTCGCCATGCACCGCGAAGAAATCGCGGGCGTCGTCGATCATCGCGTGCGTGACGGGCCGGCACAGATATTCCTTCAGCAGCATCTGCAAGCCGAAGAACAGCGTGCGGTCGTAGCGGCCGCCGCGCGACTCGACGTACGAGAACATCGCCTGCGCGTCGGGCGGATATTGCAGGAAGTGGGAAGCCTTGTACGAATCCGTGTTGAGGATCGGATTGGCGAGAACCGCGGCAAGGCCGCCGGGATCGTTTTGCATGGCTAGAGCTCCTCTAGGCCGTTGAAGTGCCGCCGCGTCTGTCGCGGCGGACCGGAATCCGGGGAATCAGCGCGTCACAGCTTCCCCAGGAAGTGATACGCGATCTCGAAGTGATCCTCGAACATCACGTTGCGCATCTGCGCGAATTCGTTGAGTGGCACCCAGCGCGCCTTGTCGGCGTCGTCGCTGCCCTTCACGCGCGGCAGCTCGCCGGTCGGGAAGTTGAACAGGCACGCGTGCGTGATCGTGCGGCCACGCAGTGAGCGGGCCGGATGATCGAACACCTGGCGATCCTTGATCGAGCCGCGCAGCACGGGCTCCGGCAGCTTCAGGCCGGTTTCCTCGCGCAATTCGCGGATGCACGCCGCGTCGAGCCGTTCGTCCTGGTTCACGAAGCCGCCCGGCAACGCCCACAGGCCGCGCCCCGGTTCGCTGCGCCGACGCACGAGCAGGATATGGCCGGAGTGCACGACCACCGCATCGACCGTCACGAACGTGACCGGATACGGTGCGGCCGACCAAGCCTTGCGATACGCGGCGATGAATTCGGCTTCGGCCTTCAACTGCGCGAATTGCGGCTGCGTGCGGAAATGTTCGAGCCAGCCGAACACGGGTTCCGGCACCGCCCATTGCACGAAGCTGTTGGTGCGTTCGGCGAAATACTGGTCGCGGATTTCGGTGGCGGAAATGTCTTCGGTCGCATCGACGTCGAGGAGCTCCCATTGCGGGAACATCCGGAGGTAATACGACGTGGCGTCCTTTTCGTGGCCGATCAGCCCGACCTTGTGATGCGCGACGTCGCCGAGCGCGGCGGCCACGGCATCCTGCACCCAGCGCACCCAGTCGCCGTCGTTGTACGTCGAATCCTGCACGGGCGCGACCGTCACGCGATCGCGCTCGGACGGCTCGAGCAGCGAAGCCAGCATCTGGCAGCGCTCGTCGAACGAAAACGGATCCTTGATGGTGCGGGGCTTGTCGGTCGACCCGATCAGCACGCACACGCGCTCGGCCCGGCTCAGTGCCGACTTCAGCACGTTCAGGTGACCACGATGCGGGGGCTGGAAACGACCAATGAAAACGAGCGCGTCGAAGCGCCGGTTCTGTTGCGTACTCATGAGGCTCCCTCAAGAGATTGAAACGCTTCGGGTCTTTCCCGAAGGCATGGAATCGATCGTAGGGGAATTCCCGGAGAAGGTCAATCGAGCACGCGCTCGACTTGACGAAGTCTGACGAAACGCGCGGCGCCGGCGCGGTACACTCGATTTCATCCCAATCCGCGCCGTGGCGCCCGCCATCCATCATGAGGATCTCAGTCAGCCGGATCGTCGGCGTCGATCGCAGACGCCTCTTCACGTGGTCGCAGGACTACGCGCGGCGGCTCGTGTGGGACAGCTTCCTCGCCGATGCGTATCTGCTCGACGGGATGACGGCCGACGTCGGCGTCGACGCGTTCTGCCGCAGCCAGTCGGGCGCGACGATGGTGTCGCGCTACATCTCGTACCGTCCGCCGCAGGTCGCGGCCATCGAAATGGTCGACGGGCCGAAAGTGCTCGAACGCTTCAGCGGCAGCTGGAATTTCACGGAGCGCACGCCGGGCACGACCGAAGTGAAGTTCACGTACCAGTTCCGCGCGCAGCCGTCCTGGCTGCGCTGGCTGCTCGAACCGCTGATCGGCGCGTTCTATCTCGTGCACACGCGCCGGCGTCTCGACTCGTTCAAGCGCTGGGCCGAAGCCGAAGCGTTGCCGCACTGAGCGTCGCTCATGCGACGCCGCGCGCCACCTGCTGCCGAACCTGTGCATGCGTGCCGAGCGCGGCGGCGATCGCATCGACCGCATCGGCCGCGCGCGCGGCGCCGCACATGAATGCGTCGACGGCCGCGAAGCCGTGCTCGGGCCACGTATGAATCGTGATGTGCGATTCCGCGAGCAGCACGACACCCGTGACGCCGTGCTCGCCGCCGAAATGATGGAAATGTGCGCCGATCACGTGCGCGCCGGCCTGACGCGCGGCGTTCGTGAGAATCGTCTCGAGCCGCGCGGCGTCGCGCAGCAGCGCCGCGTCGATGCCGGCGAGATCGGCCAGCACGTGCGAGCCGAGCATCGCACGCGGCGCGGCGAGACCGTCGCGCGCCGTCATTTGTGCGACCCGTACGACGAGTAGCCGCTGCGCGCCGACGAACTGCCCCACCCGCCGCCGCCCGAGCCGCTGCCGCCGAGCGACGCGCAGCTGAACAACGTGACGACGATCAGCCCGTAAAGTCCGTAGAGGATGTAGCGCATTACGCGTTGCCCCCGTCCGACGCGAAACTCTTCCACAGCCATTCAGGCAGCCACAGCACGAGCAGGCCGATCAGCACGTAGACGGAGCGGCCGCTGAACGAGAACAGCGAACCCATGTTGAAGATCACGAGAATCGCGCTGAACACGAGCGGCAGCGGCGCGAAGCTGTGCGGGTGCTTCGCGCCGAACAGGCCGGTCGACTGCCCGGCGGAACCCGTTGCGGACGCAACCGCCTCCTTCGCGAGCGCCGGCGTGGCGAAGCGTTCGGCCAGCGCGCTGGCCGACAACGGCTGCGCGCGCGACCAGACGATTTCCGCGGCGCTGCGCTCACGCGTGAGCTTGTCCTTCTGCCAGCCATAGTCGACGATCGACGTGCGGTCGCCCACCTGCACCCGCCAGTTGAACGCGCCCACCACGTACACGACTTCCGAGTCGTACGTCTCGCGCAGCCGGTAGGTCTTGCCGCCGTCGGTCACGTCGGATTCGCCGCCGATCGTCGGCCAGCGATCGAGCACCTGCACGCGCTCCCAGCGCCCTTCACTCTGCACGAGCCACAGGAAGCCGCGCTTCGGATTCAGCAGCAGGTATTCGTCCCACGTCTCGTCGTCGTCCGGCACGCGGCAACGCATCATGCCGATCACCGTGTACTTCACGCCGTCGAACGTGCCGATCGCGCCGAGTTCCAGCGCGCCCTTCACGGCATCGAGCTTGCGCTGTGCGGCGAACACGGTCTGCTGCTCGGCCGTGCACTGCACGCCCGCGTGACAGCTGCCGCACACGACGTAATCGGCCACGTCCGGCACATAAGACAGCGGCGCGCCGCAGCTCGGGCACGCGAACGGCACCATCTCCGCACCGCGTTTCTCCCGCGTATCGGTTTCGGTATCGCGCAGCCCCGTGAACGCGAGCGCGTCGAACTCCAGTGCCTCGCCCGTATAGACGGCGGGGCTCCCGCCGTTCGCATCGGCGTCGGAATAGTCGAAGGTCGCGAACGCGTTGCCGGTGCGCAGGTCGACGACGCGCGCTTCCCAGCCCGCATCGACGCGGAACGGCAACTCGCCGTCGCCGCCCGTGCAGCGCGCGGTGCGCACGTCGGACACGAGAAACGCGCGGCCGCCGTGATCGATCCGCATGCCCGGTTCCAGCGTGCCGAACGCAGGCCACGCGCCGCCGGATGCGTCGTCGGGCTCGCGCACCGTGACCGCATACTGGCCCGATGCATCCGACAGCCAGCCGAACGCGCCGTCGTCGAACACGACGTACCACTCGCTCCACGCGCCGGCGTCGTAGGTCATCTGGAGGCGGCCGAGCACCGTGAACGCCCGCTTGCCGTAGCGCCCGGCCGTGCCGATCTGGATCGGCGACGCGTCGTCGAGCACCGTGGCGAGCTCACCGATGCGTTCGACGTCGGCACCGCGCTTGAGCAGCGTGCTGCGACAGAACGCGCAGACGGCCATCACCGCCGCCGCCGAGCGAAACTCGACCGGCGCGCCGCACTGGGGGCACGAAGTGCTGAACATGCGCGACGCTTACCGGGTGAGCTTCGCGAGGATTTCCGCCTTCGCGCGCGAATAGTCCTCTTCGGTCACGAGGCCCTTGTCGAGCAATGCCTTCAGCTGTTCGAGGCGTTGCACGTAATCGGTTCCTTCGGCCGGTGCGGCCGGCTGCGCGGCAGCCACCGGTGCCGCGACGGGCGCGGGCGGTGCGGACGGCGCCGGTTGCGCGGCGCCCGCGATCTGACCGGCCATCGCCTGCCCGATCGCCGCGCCGGCCGCGAGCCCCGCGCCGACGCCCGCGATGCCGCCCGGGTTCTGCGCGGCCAGCGGGATCGCCTGTGCCGTCTGGTATTGCGTCGCGCGGGCGAGATCGCCGGCCATCCCCGCGCCGATCCGCAGGTCGAGCGCCTTCTGCAACTCGGCCGGCAGCGACACGCTTTCGACCGCGAACGCATCGAGCGCGAGGCCGTAGCGCGTAAACACCGGGACCAGCGCCTCGGCGACGCGTTGCGACAGCAGCGTCTGGTTCGCGGCCATGTCGACGAACGGCACGTCGGCCGAGCCGAACGTGGTACTCATCGCGGTGACGACCAGGTTGCGCAGCTGCTGCTCGAGATCGTCGACCGTGTACTGCGCGCGCGTGCCGCTCACCTCGCGGTGGAACGCGGCCGCGTCGACGATCCGGTACGAGTAGATGCCGAACGCGCGCAGCTGCACGAAGCCGAATTCGCGATCGCGGATCGTCACCGGCTGCGCGGTGCCCCAGCGCCGACCGAGCTGCAGCCGCGTGCTGAAGAAGTAGACGTCCGACTTGAAAGGCGACTGAAAGAATTTGTCCCAGTTCTTCAGGTACGTGAGCACCGGCAGCGTGCGCGTTTCCAGCTTGTACAGGCCGGGCTGGAACACGTCGGCGACCTTGCCTTCGTTGACGAAGATCGCGACCTGCGTTTCGCGCACGGTCAGCTGGCCGCCGTACTGGATCTCCTGGTCTTCCATCGGATAGCGCCAGGCGAGCACGCCGTCGGTGTCTTCCGTCCATTGCAGGACGTCGATGAACTGCTTGCGGATAAACGAACCCAGACTCATGTCGGTCTCCTCGAGCGCGTGGCGCGTCAGGTCAGGCAGGCGGCATTGATGATGCCGACGACGAGCGACGCGGTGCCCATCAGGCCGCCCATCGCGATGTTGCGATCCTCGATCGCATGATTCATGCCGGGAATCAGGCGCGTCAGCACCGCATAGGTGGCGAGCTGCACGGCCATCGCGCCGACGGCCCACAGCACGACTTCGCCGAGCGTCGAGTTGTGCGCGATGCTGGAGGCGAGCGTCAGGCAGAAGCCGATCAGCGCGCCGCCGAACGACAGCGTCGCGGCCGCGTTGCCGTCGCGGATCAGTGCCAGTTCGTCGAACGGCGTGACCTTCAGGTACACTGCCGCGAACACGAAAAGCAGCACGAACGCCGACAGCAAATGAACCGCATAAAGATAGGCACTATTCATTCTTTTCCTCGGATTTTGTGCTCGGTTCGCCGCCCCCTCGCCGGCCGGCCCATGGCGGGCCGCCCCACGAAAATCCGCGCCAGTATATCCACATTGACGAGCCCTGCACAACGGACGCGCCATGCTGCATAAGCGCGCGCTCGTCCTGTCGATCCTCGTGCTCGCGTCGTGCGGGCTCGGCTACGAACTGATCAGCAGCGCGCTGTCGAGCTACCTGCTCGGCGATTCGATCCTGCAATTCTCGTCGGTGATCGGCTGCTACCTGTTCGCGATGGGGATCGGCTCGTGGCTCGCGAAGTTCGTCGAGGACGACGACGTGCTCGATCGCTTCGTCGACATCGAGCTGCTCGTCGGTCTGCTCGGCGGCGTATCGGCCGCACTCCTGTTCGCGGTGTTCGCGTGGCTCGCCGCGCCGTTCCGCGCGGCGCTCTATGCGCTCGTGCTCGCGCTCGGCCTGCTGATCGGGATGGAGATCCCGCTCGTGATGCGCGCGTTCCAGCAGCGCCGCCAGGCGTTTCGCCATACCGTCAGCGAGGTGCTGACCTTCGACTATCTCGGCTCGCTCGCCGTGTCGCTGATCTTCCCGCTCGTGCTCGCGCCGCGTCTCGGCCTGCTGCGCACGAGCTTTCTGTTCGGGTTACTGAACGCATTCGTCGCGCTGTGGACCACGCACCTGTTCCGCGACGAGATCCGCAACGTGCGCGGCAAGCTGATGCGCGCGTCGCTCGTGATCGGGCTGCTCGTCGCCGGCTTCGCGCTGTCGGACCGCATCACGCACTGGGCCGAGCACGGCGTATACGGCGACGAGACAATCTATTCGGAAACGACGCCGTACCAGCGCATCGTGCTCACGCAATGGCACGACGACATGCGGCTGTACCTGAACGGCAACCTGCAGTTCTCGTCGCGCGACGAGCATCGTTATCACGAGGCGCTGATCCATCCGACGATCGAGGCGCTGCCGTGGGCGAAACGCGTGCTCGTGCTCGGCGGCGGCGACGGCCTCGCGGTGCGCGAACTGCTCAAGCACCGCAACCTCGAACGGATCACGCTCGTCGATCTCGACCCCGCGATGACGAAGCTGTTCTCGACCTCCGCGCCGCTCGTGAAGCTGAACCAGGGCGCGCTGAAGGACCCGCGCGTGCAGGTGATCAACGACGACGCGGTGCGCTGGCTCGAATCGAACGCCGACGTGTACGACGCGATCGTCGTCGACTTCCCCGATCCGACCAACTTCGGGCTCGGCCGGTTGTATTCGGTGCCGGTGTTCCGGCTGCTCGCACGTCACCTGTCGGAAAACGGCTATGCGGTGATCCAGTCGACGTCGCCGTACTTCGCGCCGCACGCATACTGGACAATCATCGCGACGCTGCACGAAGCCGGGCTCAACACGTGGCCGTATCACTGCTACGTGCCCTCGTTCGGCGACTGGGGCTTCGTGATCGCGGGCAAGCGCCACGACTTCACCGTGCCGACGCGCTATTCGGTGCCGACGCGCTGGCTCGACGCGCAGACGGCCGCCGAGATGTTCCATTTCCCGGCCGACATGCCGGCGCTGCCGATGTCGCCGAACGAACTCAACGACCAGCCGCTCGTGCGACGCTTCGACGACGACTGGAAGCACGTGCTGCGCTGATGGATCGCCGCACGTTCCTCGTCGCGTCCGCGGCCGCATCGCTTGCCGCGTGCGGGCGCACCGGCTGGATCGAGACGACGCCGCGCGTCGGCTACCCCGGCATGCGCGAAGGTCACGCGCTGCGCGATCACGCGGCGCTGCCGCCGCCGTCCGGCACGATCGAGACCGACGTCGCGATCCTCGGCGCGGGCGCGGCCGGCCTGTCATGCGCGTGGCAGCTCGCGCGCGCCGGTCATGCGCGCTTCGTCGTGCTCGCCGGCCCAGAATTCGGCGGCAACGCGGCCGGCGGCCGCTTCGGCGAGCTCGGTTATCCGAAAGGCGCGCACTACCTGCCGCTGCCGTCGCTCGAATCCGCGCATCTGCGCGACATGCTCGCCGATCTCGGCGTGATCGAATCGGCACCGTTCTCCGCGCATCCCGCATACGACGAACGCGCGCTCGTGCACGCGCCCGACGAGCGGCTGTTCATCGCCGGCCAGTGGCAGGACGGCATCGTGCCGACGACCGGCCTCGACGCCGCCGCGCTCGCGCAGCAAACGCGCTTCTTCGCGTACACCGACGGTTTGCGCACCGCGCGCGGCGCGGACGGCCGCAAGGTGTTCTGCATCCCGATCGCCGAATCGTCGCGCGACCCGCGCTGGCGCGCGCTCGACCGGCGTTCGTTCAAACAGTGGCTGCTCGACGAGGGCTACACCGCGAGCGCGCTGCACTGGTACCTGAACTACTGCTGCCGCGACGACTACGGCGCGGGCTACGAGCGCGTGTCCGCATGGGCCGGTCTGCACTACTTCGCATCGCGCGGCGGTCACGCGAGCGATGCGGGCGACGGCGCGGTGCTGACCTGGCCCGACGGACTCCACACGATGGTGACGAAGCTGAGCGACTCGATCACCGCGCGCACCGGCTCGAACGCGTGGTCGCGGGACGGGTTCGCCGTTCGCGCGACCGAACGAAACGGCGGCGTCGACGTGCTGTGCGCACGCTTCGCCGACGACGGTACGCTGACGACGTTCATGCTGAAGGCGCGGCGCGTCGTCAGCGCGATGCCGCTGTTCGTCGCGGCGCGCGTGTTCCCGCAGCTTCACGCATACGGCTTCGATCCCAAGCGCGACCTGCCGCCGCGCGCGCCGTGGCTCGTGTCCAACTTCCTGCTCGACGGGATGCCGGCCGAGGAAGCCGGCGTGCCGCTCGCATGGGACAACGTCGTCTACGAAGGCGCGGGGCTCGGCTATGTCGTGTCGACGCACCAGCTGATCAGGATGTCGCCGCCGACGCGTTCGGTGTTCTCCGCCTACCAGGCGCTGAGCACGCGCTCGCCGGACGACACGCGTCGCTGGCTCGCGCAGGCAAAGCCCGATGCGCTGCGCGAGCAGGCGGCGATCGACCTCCAGGCTGTCTACGGACGCGAGCTGTGGAAACATGCGACCGCGCTCGAGATCACCGTGCGCGGCCACGCGATGGCGACGCCCGACGTCGGATTCCTGAGCCGTCCGGGACTGCTCGCGCTGCGCGAGGCAGACGGCCCCGTCGTGTTCGCGCATGCGGACCTGTCCGGGCTGTCGCTGTTCGAGGAAGCGTCGTACTGGGGCATGCTCGCCGCCCGGCGCGTGCTCGCCTGATCGCCGGCGCGCGACGCCGTGCGGCAGCGGTCATTTCGTCATTGCGGCGCCGCCCGCAACCGCTATAATCCCGCGACATTCCGACTGCATTGAGCAGGCCGACGGTGCGCGCCATACGACGCGCCGCATGTCCTCCTCGACAACAACAATGACAAACCGAACCGTTCGACGCCTTCGCCCGTTCGTGCGCGCCGCCGCGCGCCTGCTCGCGTGCGCGCCGCTGCTGGGCGTGCCGCCGGCGCTGCATGCGGCCGATGCCGCAAGCCCGGATGCGCAGCCGGCCTCCGGCCGCTACGTCGTCGTCGACACCGGCCATACGCCGGCCCACCCGGGCGCCACCGGCGCCAGCGGCCGCGTCGAATACCGATACAACCTCGACCTGTCCACCGCCGTCGCGGAGAAGCTCGCCGCGCACGGCGATCGCGTACTGCGCACGTCGGCCGACGGCCGCGAGATCGCGCTCGATCAACGCTCGACGCAGGCCCCCGACGCGAACCTGTTCGTGTCGATCCATCACGATTCGATGCAACAGCAGTTCATCGACGCGGGCCGGCAGCGCGAATTCCGCGGTTTCGCCGTGTTCGTGTCGGAGCGCAATCCGCACTACGCGGAAAGCCTGCGTTGCGCGAAGGCGATCGCCGAGCGGCTGATCGCAACCGGCGAACGACCATCGCTGTATCACGCGCAGCCGATCAAGGGCGAGAACCGTCCGCTGATCGATCCGCAACTCGGCATCCACCGCTTCGACGATCTCGTCGTGCTGCGCACCGCGCCGATTCCGGCCGTGCTGGTCGAGGCCGGCGTGATCGTCAATCCCGACGAGGAAAAGCGGCTCGCGCAGCGCGAGACGATCCAGCGCCTCGCCACCGCGATCGCGGGCGGGATCGACGTGTGTACGGTGGCCAGGTAAAGATAACGCCCGTTGGTTTCAACGGTTTTCACCCAGTGAGGAGGAGTGCCATGAAAAAGAAGAATCTGCTCGTATCCTGCGCGCTGCTTGCGCTCGCCGTTCCGTTCGCCGCGCATGCGGCCGGATGCGGTAAACCGCGCAGCGCGTTCGATCAGGTGTACTGCAGCAGCAACGAGTTCTCGCAGCTCGACCGCGAGCTGAACGACGAGTACGGCCGCGTGCGCAAGCAGTTGAGCGGCGACCAGCAGGCGAAGCTGAAGACGGGTCAGCTCGCGTGGATGAAGCAGCGCGACGACCGTTGCAGCGAAACGCGCGACGACGGCTATCTCGTGAATCTGCAATGCGCGATCGACTACACGCAGTCGCGCCTGTCGTTTCTGCGCGAGCGCGAACGTGAGTGCTCGAGCACGGGGTGCGTGACGGCGAAGCTCGGGGAGTAAGAGCTGACCGGGTGCCGCGCCGTGAGTCGATTCGCGGCGCGGTACCTTCTTTCGTGCACCGGGCATCGGTGGGTATCGCTGTGGGTCCTCGTCGAAAATCGTCGGGCGAAGGCATTCTACGAACGCGAAGGTTTCGTCGCGGAGCGCGACGCCAAGACGTTCGAGATCGACGGTGTGCCGATCGAAGAGATCCGCTATTGGCGTGCGCTTCCTTAGTCACGCCCTCGGTTCATTTCCCGTCGGGTTTGCCGCCGCCCCGCGGCGAAGTCACGCGTCACACCGTCACAGAAACCACCGATACTCCCGCGCCCCGATCTCGTTGCGAAAATCCAGCTCCTCCTGCCGCTTGTTCTCGCAATACACCATCACGAATTCACTGCCGAGCCCTTCACGCACGGCCGCGTGATCCTGCATCGCCGCGACGGCGGAGAGCATCTCCTTCGGAAAATCGATCCCGCTGCCGCGATCGTCGTTGAGCGGCGCGATCGGCTCGATCCGCGCGTCGAGCCCGTGCTCCATCCCGCTGAGGATCGCCGCGAGCACGAGGTACGGATTCGCGTCCGCGCTCGCGAGCCGATGCTCGATCCGCAGATTGCGCGCATCCGATTCCGGAATCCGGATGCACGCATCGCGATCCTCGAAGCCCCAGCTGGCACGGCTCGCCGCGTTCACCATCGATCCATAGCGCCGGAACGCATTGTGATTCGGCGCGAACACCGGCATGCAGTGCGGCAGCAGCTCGAGGCAGCCGGCCACCGCATGCCGCAGCGGCCGCTGCCCGTCCGCGGCGAGCAGGTTGCGGCCCGCGTCGTCGTACAGGCTCACGTGCACGTGCATCCCGCTGCCCGGCGCATGCAGATACGGCTTGCCCATGAAGCTCGCGCGATAGCCGTGCTGCAACGCGACGCCGCGCGTGCTGCGACAGAACAGCGCCGACCAATCGGCCGCGCGCAACGCGTCGTCGGTGTGACCGAAGTTGATCTCGAACTGGCCTGGCCCGAGCTCGGCCGTGATCACCGTCGCGTCGACGCCCTGCTCGCACGCGGCCTCGACCATCTCGTGCAGCACGTCGGAAAACCGCGACAGGCGCTCGATGTGCATGTTCGGCTGATCGTCGCGATCGTCGCTCAGGCGATCGCGCGGATACTGGGGCATCCCGTCCGCGAGCTGCGCGGCGAACAGATAGAACTCGAGCTCGAACGCGACGACCGGCCGGATACCGCGTGCCGCGAACCGCCGCAGCACGCGCGCCAGCACCTCGCGCGGCTCGAACTCGATCGGCGCATCCGTGCCGTCGGAGCTGATCAGCATCTGCGCGAGCGGCTGCCGCTCCCAGCGCACCGGCTTCAGCGTGCCGGGAATCAGGCGACGCGGCGCATCCGGGTCGCCGTCGTTGAAACAGTAGTCGCCGATCTTGTAGAGACCGCCCTGCGTGCCGAGCAGCACGCAGTTCTGCGGCAGCTTCAGCAGCGAACCCGACGCGACCTTCTCGAGCGCATCGATCGGATAGCGCTTGCCGTAGAAATGGCCCGGCAGGTCGAGACAGATCAGGTCGACATAACGGATCTCGGGATGCGCCTGCCGGAATGCGCGGATTTCATCGACCAGCACGGGAACGACGTCAGCCATGTCTCATCCTTTCCATGTCTTGTATGGCGGTGCCGCGGCGCGGCGAACCGGACTCATCGGCATGCGGCACGTCACATGCCTGCTATCGATCAGTACTGCAAACTGGCAGCACAGCGCGACGACCCGTCGGGCCGCCGTCCGACAACCTCAGGTGAACACCCAGATCACGCGTGCCGGCGCATCGCTCAGGTTCGCGTAACGAAACCGCTTGTGCGCGGGAAGCTGAAATGCGTCGTTCGGGCCGAGCGTGACGGGCGTGTCGTCGCCGTCGATCCATATCGTCAGCTCGCCTTCGAGCACGAAGCCGCCCTGCTCGTCGCTGTCGTCGACGGAGCGCTCGCCGCTGCTCGCGCCGGGCGCGAGATGGCTCTCCAGGATCGAGAAGCGCGAACGCATGTTCGGCGACACGAGGATGTCCGTGATGCCGGCCGCGTAATACACGGTGCGCCGCTCGTCGGGCCGCGTGACCCACGGCACGCTGCGCGGTTTGCTGAGGCTGTAGAAATACGTGGTCGGCACGCCGAGCGCCTCGCCGATCGCGGTGAGATCCGCGACCGTCGGACGCGACAGCCCGCGCTCGACCTGCGACAGAAAGCCGACCGAGCGACCGATCCGTTCCGCGAGATCGTTGAGCGTGACCTTGCGATGCTTGCGCAGATCGCGGATCAGGATCGCCAGACTTTCTATCTCTTCCTGTTCGTTCATGGTGGATTCCGGTGCGTCAGACGGTATCGCGCAAACGGTACCAGGCCTTGCCGATCGCTTCCAGCGGCGCGGCGAGACGATCGCCGCCGGGGAAGCGCGGGTTGCGGATGCGCTGGTACTGCGCGAGCAGGCGATCGTCGCCGAGCACGGCATCGGCGACCGCGCGCGCACCGGCAAGCGTCGGCAACACACCATGCCCCGAGAAGCCCTGCAGCCAGAAGCGCTGGCCGCGACGGCCGATGTCCGGCGTGCGTCGCATGCTGATGTCGATGTGGCCGCCCCACGCGTAGTCGAGCGGTACGCCGGCCAGTTGCGGGAACACGCGCTCGAGGTGCGGGCGCGTCGCGGCCGCGATGTCAGCCGGAATCCCGCCGAGATACGTGCAGCCACCACCGAACAGCAAACGGTTGTCGGGGCTCAGGCGGAAGTAGTCGGGCACGAACTGGTTGTCGATCACGCAACTGTTCCGCGGCAGCAGCGAGCGTGCGACGTGCGGCGCGAGCGGCGCGGTCGCGACCTGGTAGGTGCCGACCGGCAGCAACCGGCGCGACAGTTCGCGATCGAGCCGGTCGACATACGCATTGCACGCGAGCACCAGCACGTCCGCGCGCACCTCGCCGCGCGCGGTGCGGGCAACGTGACCGCCCGCGGTCTCGCGACAGTCGAGCACGCGGCTTTGCTCGAAGATGCGGCCGCCGGCCCGTTCGATCGTCTGCGCGAGACCGAGCGCGAGCTTCAGCGGATTCAGATGGCCGGCCTCGGGATCGTGGAGCGCGGCAAGATAGCGCGCACTGCCGATCCACTCGGGCATCTCGTCCGGCCCGATCACGCGCAGCCGGTCGTAGCCCCAGCGCTGCGCGGCCTCGTCGCGGGCCTGCGCGAGCATCGCGACGCGACGCGGCCGCACCGCGGCCCACAGGCTGCCGGGCCGGTAGTCGATGTCGAAGCCGTGCCGCGCGGGCAGTTCGCGCACTTCGGCCGCGGCCCAGCGCATGCTGTCCCACAGCACGCGCGCGCCGTCGCGGCCGAGCGAATCCTCGAGCGGCTGCATGTCGCACGACCAGCCGAGCAGTGCCTGCCCGCCGTTGCGGCCCGATGCGGCCCACGCGACGCGGCTCGCCTCGAGCACGACCACGCGCTTGCCCGCAAGCGCGAGGCGCAACGCCGTATGCAGCCCGCTGAAGCCCGCGCCGACGACCAGCACGTCGGCGTCGACGCGTTCGTCCAGTTCGGGCCGCCGCGGAATCGGCGCCGGGTAAGTGCCGGCGTAGTAGCTTGCGACGTGACGGTCGGACTGCACGAACATGCGGACTCCCGTGAAATTCTCGCCTGATAATTTCATGAAAAATTAGCACGGCAATTTCACGAGAGCAAGCGGGAGAATGAGGGCACGTCTTGTGGTCCGACGAACTATAGTTGGGCGCTTTTCAGGGGGGGCGGTGCGATTTGTCAATTCGCAGGAGTGCTCCTGCGAGCCATGTAGTAGCGCTTTGGAAATGTCGCGTTCTACTCGCGATGCAGCGTTTCGAGCACGGCGGATGACGGTCGCTGGCAAGCGCCATGGCCCTTCGACTGCAGCCCGGGCATCATGCCGACGACAAAGTCGATGAACGCTCTCACCTTGGCCGGCACGTGATTCCGACTGGGGTAGTAGACATAAAGCGGGAACGTCTCGTCGCGCCAGTCCGTCAGGATCGGCTCCAGCGTGCCGGCACGCAGGTGCGCGTCGATTCCGAGGTCAATCAGCTGAGCGATCCCGAAGCCTGCAACGCACGCGCCGATTTTGGTTCCCGCATCCGTGACGGTCAGATTCCCGTTGACAGCCACTTTCACTTTCTCGTTGTCGCGCCAGAATTCCCAGTCGAAGGGCCGACCGGTAGCCGGATCGATGGCCAGGATGCATTCATGGCCGTCATCGACCAGATCCTGCGGCGACCTCGGCCGACCGCGTTGCTCCAGGTAGGACGGCGCGGCCACCGTCAGGACCCGCGGGCTATACAACCTGCGACAGACCAACGTGGAAACGGATGGCGTCCCGAATCGTATGGCGAGATCGAATCCGTCGCTTACCAGGTCTGGCACGTCGTTCCGGGTTTCCAGCTTTAGATGAAGCGCAGGGTAATCCTTCATGAACTGGGCCAGCTCCGGCGCCAGCACCAGGCGAGCGAACGCCGCGTCGCACGCCACACGGAGCGTTCCGTTGACGAGCGAGGTCTGGCCGGAGGCTTCGGCGGTTGCCTCTTCGATTCCCTGGAGCAACGGCCGCACCTTTGACAGCAGCTCGTGGCCAGCGTCCGTCACTTCGACGTGCCGGCTGGTGCGATGCACGAGCTTCGCGTGCAGGCGGTCCTCCAGTCGCTGAATGGCGCGACTGACTGCAGGCTGAGTCCTGCCCAGACGAGATGCGGCACGGCCAAAGCTCCCGGATTCGGCGATGGCCGCGAGGACGAGCAAGCCGCTGACAAGTCCTCCGTCGAGGTCTTCCATGATCCATGAGTTCCTGTAATGACAGCGATAACCGGGCCGCCGTAGCCGAGCCGAGGACGATCGCTCACTATACGAGCCGTTCACTATCGAGGAAAGCCAGTCATGACCCAGACCCAAGCCGTCGTCGCGTTGATCGAGGATTACTTCAATCTGGCTTACGAGCCGAAGAGCCGTGACTTCAACAAGGTCTTTCATCCGAGCTGCCTGATTCAGTGGCTGGATGAAGGCCGGCTGCGCACCCTGTCGTCGTCGGAGTACGAGGCGCTCGTCAACGGGAGGCCGAGCCCCCGGTCAACCGGCGCACCAAGAGACGAGGCGATCCTCTCCATGGAGCACATCTCGGACGGCCTTTCAGCGGCCACGGTGCGAGTGCGGATCGGAAGCAGGCTGTTCAACGATCACTTCGTCATACACAAGGTGGACGGCAGTTGGCTGATCGCCACCAAGGCGTCTGCCATCGTGCGTACGTTCGACTGAAACGCAGAGCTGCAAATGCGCATCAGTGTCCTGATTCATTCCGGCGCGACTCAATCGGTGAAAGATCGCCGGCGGAACCATGCCGACGAACCGGGTCATAAAACATTCCGCTGTAGTTGTTGAAGTTTCGTAGCTTCTGCTGATGAAGCCCCTTCGTGCGCTAATCGCGTCCGGTTAATCCGCTAATGCGGTGCGACGGAGATCAAGCTAGGACCGATCGGCCGCGCCCGCTGCGCACCCGACACGCTGCACGCGCGCCCCGCTTTGCGCCGCCGCGATCCTGCATTACCATCGTGCGTCCACCGCGCGTAGCCGCGCGCTCCGCCACCTCTGCGCTCCCGCACCGATGCTCGCCCTCATCATCATCGCCGGCCTGTGGGCCGGCCTGCAAAACGCCCTCGCGGGAGGCGGCTCGTTCGTCACGCTGCCCGCGCTGATCGTGTCGGGGATGTCGCCGCTCGCGGCGAACATCACGTCGACGGTCGCGCTGTTCCCCGGCCAGGTCACGACGGGCTGGGCGAGCCGGAACATGGTGCGCGGCGCGGGCAAGCTGCCCTTTCGCGCGCTGTTCGCGATCAGCGTGGTCGGCGGCGCGCTCGGCGGCCTGCTGCTGCTGAAAACCCCGTCGTCGATCTTCTCGCACCTCGTGCCGTGGCTCGTGCTGTTCGCGACGGTCGTGTTTGCATGGGGCAGTTTCTTCCGCAAGCCCGGCGCCGACACGCAGCATATCGGCCCCGTCACCGCCGCGATCTCGCAATTCCTGATCGCGATCTACGGCGGCTACTTCGGCGGAGGCATCGGATTCCTGATGATGGCCGCGCTGACGATGGCGGGCCTGTCGCCGCGTCACGCGATGTCGACGAAGAATGCGCTCGCGGGCGTGATGAACGCGTCGGCGGTCGTGCTGTTCCTGACCTCGCCGCACCTGCACTGGCGCGAGGCCCTCGCGCTCGGCGGCGGCGCGATCGTCGGCGGCCTGCTCGGTGCGTGGGCGCTGCACCGCGTGAACGAACGCGTGCTGCGGATCGCGATCGTCTGCATCGGCGCCGCGCTGACCGTCGGGCTGTTCGCCAAGCCGATCTGACGAACGCGCAATCGACGGGCAAGCGTCCGTGCGGCGAGCGACGGCGGAGTGACGCGCCCACCTCGATGTCGCGGGCGTTTCGGGGCGACTTGCGCGCCCCGCGCTTCAATGCCCGCAGGCGTATGCGTTCAACTTCAACCGAACGGTCGCACGCCGATCAGCGGGCCATGCAGGAACAGCGCGAAGACGGCCCATACGACGAGCCCGGCGACGATCGTCACGGCATCGCCCGACAGCCTGCCGGCCGGATAGCGGACGCCGTCGCGGCGATCGCGCGCGCGCCACACGACGAAATCGACCAGCGACCACACGAAGAATGCGCCGAACAGCACCACCGCATGCAGCGTGCCGTTCGCGAGCAGGTGCGCGACCGCCCACACCATCACGCCGGCCACCATCGGATGGCCGACGAGCGTCTTGATGCGGTTGCGCGGCACGTAGGACGCGGCGATCAGCACGAATGCGATCGCGGTCAGCATGCCGGTGAGATGGCGAACGCCGACGGGCGACACCCACAGCAGCGTCCCGCCCTGGCGCGCGACGCCGTAACCCCAGATGATCAGCACGAAGCCGACGATCGACGCGAGCGCATAAGGGCCCTTCCAGCGTTTCTCGCCGATCCGCTCGATGGTCGCGGATCGCCAGCCGTCCGCGACGATCCGAATCGAATGCACACCGAGGAAGATCGCTAAACCGAGAATCAGGACGAGCATCGGCTATCTCCGTCTGGAACGATGAGTGGGGAATCATTCGCGCGGCTTTCGATGCGCCGTTCGCGAGGCCGGCAGCGGGACCGGCTCGGGTTGCGCCGGGCACGGTCGCAATCGCGCCGATCATAAACGCCGGGGCAGCCGTTGTGAAGCAGGCGAAACATGCGGTGCGTCAAACCCGGCGCTTGCGCGCACCCGCGGTGGATCGAAAGAAAGGAAGAAAGAAAAAGGAAATGCGCCGCCGTACGCCCGGCGCTACGTGCGCTTGCGCGTCGCTTCCGGTTTCGGCACCGGCTTCGACTTCGGCCGCGCCTTGCGCTTCGGCGCCCCCGCCAGCAGCGCCGCGCGATACGCGCCGCGACACCAGTCGAACAGCGCGCCCGCGTCCTCGAGCACGTCGGCCGGCGTTTCGTAATAGCCCTCGAGCGCAACGGTGCGCGTGGGACGCTCATACGAGAACGGCCCCATCCCCGCCGCGACGAACGCGGGGCGGTTCACGTCGTCGACGCGCAAAAACAGCGACCCGCGCGACATGAAGCCGAACATCACGCCGTCGAGCCGCATCGCGGCGCCGCTGAAGAACCGCACGACCTGTACGTTGCCGAGCGGCGCGAGCCGATACGCGATCTCCTCGCCGTGCGCCTTCTCCGATTGCCAGCTCATGCGGGCTCCGTGCAGCGCTGCGTCCACACGTCGAGTTCCACGTCGTCGAAACCGACGGCCGCCGCGCTCTCGCGGATCTGCCGCCACGTCGCACGATCGACCGGAATGCCGTCCGCGCCGCGCGCGGCGCGGCTCGCCTCCTCCGGCTCGCCGGGCATCCGCACCGGCGCATCGCCCGCCTGCGGCGACGCCTTCGCCCATTCGACAAACGCATCGGCTTCGCGCTCCGCGTCGGCCGCGTCGAACGCGTTCGGATCGATCAGCACCGACAGCATCCCGTTGACGATCGCGCTCGTCTTCTGCAGCGTGCTGCCGTAGGTCGTATGCCCGCCGACCAGCGCGCCGCCGAAGATCTCGCACATCGCCGCCAGCGCATAACCCTTGTGCAGTCCGAACGGCAGCAGCGAGCCGAACGGCTGCTCGTGCATGACGGCCGGATCGTCGGTCGGCTGGCCGCGATGATCGATCAGCGACCCGGCCGGAACGCGCTTGCGCTGGTTGTATGCCACCCGCGTCTTGCCGTACGCGATCGCGCTCGTCGCGAAATCGAGCAGCAGCGGCGGCCGGCCCGCGCGCGGATACGCGGCGCAGAACGGATTCGTGCCGAAACGCGGATCGGTGCCGTGCAGCGGCGCGACGAGCAGGTCGCCCGGCACGTTGACGAAATGGAACGACACGAGCCCCGAGCGCGCGCACTGCTCGGCCCAGTGCCCGATGCGGCCGAGGTGATGGACGTCGCGCAGCCCGAGCGCGCAGATGCCCATGCGTCGCGCGCGCTCGATCCCTTCGACCATCGCCTCGAACGCGATCACCTGGCCGAAGCCGCGCCCGCCGTCGATCGTCAGCACCGCGCCGCCGTCGCGGACGATCGACGCGTGCCCGTTCAATTGCAACTGCCCCTCCCGCCACGACGCGACGTAGTTCGGGATCATCCCGATCCCGTGCGAATCGTGACCCGCCAGATTCGCGCCCACCAGATGATCGGCAACGAGCCGCGCCTCGCGCTCGCTGCTGCCAGCCCGCTCCCAAAGTGCCGCGACGAATGCATGCAGCGGTTCGGCGCGCATGCGCAGCGGGTCGGTATCGGAGGTCGGCAGCGCGGTCATCGGCAAGGCTCCGTGAGGTCGGGGTGAATCCGGTTGAATCCGTTCGGGTCGGGCAGCGCGAACGCTCAGCGCGCGGACGCGATCACGTCCGCCACCGCGGCGGTCAGCTTCTTCGCGTACGGCACGTGCAGGAACTCGTTCGGGCCGTGCGCATTCGACTTCGGCCCGAGCACGCCGCACACCATGAACTGCGCGGCCGGGAAGCCGGCCTGCAGCACGTTCATCAGCGGGATCGTGCCGCCGAGGCCCATGTACGCGCAGTCCGCGCCGAAGTGGCGGCGCGACGCGGCGTCGAGCGACGACGCGAGCCACGGCGCGAGATTCGGCGCGCTCCAGCCGGTCGCGGCGCCCGCGTCCGGCTTGAACGTGACCTTCGCGTTGTACGGCGGATCGAGTTCGAGCAGGTCCTTCAGCTGCTGCACGGCCTGTGCGGCGTCGACGAGCGGCGGCAGGCGCAGCGACAGCTTGAACGCGGTGCGCGGACGCAGCACGTTGCCCGCGTCGGCGAGCGCCGGCAGGCCGGCCGCGCCCGTCACCGACAGCGACGGACGCCACGTCGAATTCAGCAGCGCCTCGCGCGGATCGGTCGTGGTCGGCAGCACCGGCTTGCCGTCCGCGCCGCATGCCCACGGCAGCCCCTTCCACACGGCGTCGCCGAGGATCGCGGCGGCCGCGTCGGCTTCGCGCACGCGGCTGTCGGGAATCTCGCAATGAAACACGCCGGGCAGCAGGTTGCCGTTCTTCGCATCTTCCAGGCGCTCGAACAGCTGGCGCATCACGCGGAAGCTCGACGGCGCGATGCCGCCGAAGACGCCGGAGTGAACGCCTTCCTCGAGCACCTCGACCTGCAGGTCGCCGGACACCAGCCCGCGCAGCGACGTCGTGAGCCACATCTGGTCGTAGTTGCCGGCGCCCGAATCGAGGCACACGACGAGCGACACCTGGCCGAGCCGGTCGCGCAGCGCGTCGACGTACGGCAGCAGGTCGTAGCTGCCCGACTCCTCGCAGGTCTCGATCAGGCCGACGCAGCGCGGCCGTTCGACGCCCTGCTCGTCGAGCGCGCCGAGCGCCGCGAGGCTCGCGTAGATCGCGTAGCCGTCGTCCGCGCCGCCGCGGCCGTACAGCTTGCCGTTCTCGAACTTCGGCGTCCACGGGCCGAGGTCCGCGCGCCAGCCGTCGAATTCGGGCTGCTTGTCGAGGTGGCCGTACAGCAGGATCGTGTCGGTGCTGCCCGAGCGTGTCGCGGGCGTTTCGAAGAAGATCACCGGCGTGCGGCCGGGCAAGCGCACGATCTCGAGCTTCAGGCCTTTCACCGGCTGGCGTTCGGCCCACTGCGCGGCATCGGTGACAACCCGCTCGAGATAGCCGCGCTTCGCCCAGTCGGGATCGAACGCGGGGCTCTTGGCGGGGATCGCGATGTAGTCGGTCAGTGCGTGAAGAATTTCATCGTTCCACTTGCGCTCGACGAAGGTAACGAGCTTGTCATGGTCGAGGACGGGGGTAGTGTCGACGGAGGTCATGGTGGGGTGCCTGGATAGGGCTGACGAAAAACCGGATGATACGCCGATGCCCGGCCCCAGGGGCGCTTTCCACGGACGTATTCAGGGCCCGTTCCCGCAGCGGTTCACGCGCGCGCCGAACGCGACTTCGACCGTGAGGCAGCGGCCGTCGGCAATCGCACCGATGCATCGTCATCGGCATCACCATTCGGTAGAAACAATCACTGGCGCCGGCAAGCGCATTTCAAGCGCTCGATAATAACCGACTAATTCAATCAGGGTTTCCCGAGTCATTCAGCCCATGAATTGAATTAACCAGTTCGGCAAAAAATCGATTATCCGTTCAATTTTCGCGATACCGCACCGTCACCCTCGAACATGACCCGGACCGGCCCAGGCCCGCCGCCCGGCCTCATACGCCCTCATCCGTTCGCACCATGACATTTCATCTTCTTCAATGATGATGATCAATATTCAAGATATTAAATTGCATCGTTTACTCTTATTGAAACTCAATTAAGAGATAAGATGCTGTCGTTCAATAAAGCGACGGACCATTCCGGATTCGTCGACCCGGCGCCGGGCCGCGCCACCTCAACTGCATCACGATCATTCAAGGAGCCTCGCATGTCCGATGCCAGCTCGTCTTCCTCCCGTTCCTCCGCCGCGCCAGCCGCGACCGCCGCGCCGAAAATCGGCGTCGTCCCCGCCACGCTGATGGTCGCGGGCAACATGATGGGCTCAGGCGTCTTCATGCTGCCCGCGAACCTCGCCGCCACCGGCGGCATCGCGATCTTCGGCTGGCTGATCACCGTCGTCGGCGCCGTGTCGCTCGCACTGGTGTTCGCGAAGCTCGCGGCGATCGACCCGGCCGCCGGCGGCCCGTATGCGTATGCGCGCAAGTCGTTCGGCCCGTACATCGGCTACCAGACCAACCTGATCTACTGGCTCGCGAACGTGCTCGGCAACGTCGGCCTCGCGGTCGCCGGCCTCGGCTATCTCACGCACTTCTTCCCGATGCTGCGCGACCCGCTGGTATTCGCGCTCGCGCAGATCTTCGTGATCTGGCTGTTCACCTACGCGAACATCCTCGGGCCGAACGTGGTCGGCCGCGTGCAGTCGGTCACGACGATCTTCGCGCTCGTGCCGATCCTCGGGATGGCCGTGTTCGGCTGGTTCTGGTTCAGCAAGGACGTGTACTTCGCCGGCTGGAACGTGTCGGGCGCGAGCAGCTTCGGCGCGATCGGCGCGACGCTGAACTTCACGCTGTGGGCGTTCATCGGCGTCGAGAGCGCGTCGGTGTCGGCCGGTGTCGTCGAAAACCCGTCGCGTAACGTGCCGATCGCGACCGTCGGCGGCGTCGTGCTCGCGGCCGTCTGCTACGTGCTCAGCTCGACCGTGATCATGGGGATGATCCCGAACAAGGCGCTGCTCGCATCGAGCGCGCCGTTCGCGGATGCCGCGCGCCTCGCGCTCGGCGACACCGCCGCGAACGCGGTCGCGATCTGCGCGGCGCTCGGCTGCCTCGGCTCGCTCGCCGGCTGGACGCTGCTGGTCGGCCAGACCGCGAAGGCCGCGGCCGACGACGGTCTGTTCGCCGGCGTGTTCGCCCGCGTCAACTCGAAGAACGTGCCGTCGGCCGGCCTCGCGATCGTCGCGGTCATCATGTCGGTGCAGGTGCTCGCGACGATGTCGCCGAGCGCGAGCGAGCAGTTCGGCAAGATCGCGTCGATCGCCGTGATCATGACGCTCCTGCCGTACATCTACTCGTGCATCGCGATCAAGGTGCTCGGCTACGGCAAGATGCCGTCGCACCAGTTCACCTTCTACACGATCGTCGGCCTGATCGGCGCCGTCTACGCGCTGTGGGCGATGGTCGGCTCCGACGGCCAGCAGACGCGCTGGTCGCTGATCTTCGTGATCGCGACGATCGTGTTCTACGAGCTGTCGATCAACCGTCAGCGCGAAATCGAGGAAACCCATATCCATCCGGGCGGCCGCTCGCCGCGCTGGGTGCGCTACCTCGCGCTCGGCGTCACCATCGTCGCGCTCGTCGCGACCTTCTGGATCTCCGTGGGCCGACACACGGCCGACATCCTTCACGCACGCTCGCCGGCCGCGGGCGTCCAGGCAACCCAGCAAACGGGGGAATAACCCATGACCGCTTCCTTGACCCAACCGGCGTTCCGCCGCCTCGGCATGAAGGCGCTGCTCGTGCAGCACGACATCGACGAACGCACGGCGACCGGACGCGCGGCCACCGCGCTCGTCGAAGAATTGCGCACGCGGCTCGTCGACGTCGTCATCGCGACCTCCGCCGAAGACGCGCGCGCGGTGGTCGACGCCGATCCCGCGATCCAGTGCCTGCTGCTCAACTGGGAGCTCGGCAACGATCCCGCCCATGTGCCCGCACAGGCCGTGCTCGACGCGATGCGCGCGCGCAATGCGACGGTGCCGGTGTTCCTGCTCGCGAGCCGCGCGAGCGCGGCTGCGATTCCCGTCGACGCGATGCGCAAGGCCGACGACTTCATCTGGATGCTGGAAGACACCACCGCGTTCATCGGCGGGCGGATCGTCGCCGCGATCGAACGCTACCGCGAAACCGTGCTGCCGCCGATGTTCCGCGCGCTCGCGCAGTTCTCGCGCGTGTACGAATACTCGTGGCACACGCCGGGCCACACGGGCGGCACCGCGTTCCTGAAATCGCCGGTCGGCCGCGCATACTTCGAATTCTTCGGCGAGGCGCTGTTCCGCTCCGACCTGTCGATCTCGGTCGGCGAACTCGGCTCGCTGCTCGACCACTCCGGCCCGATCGGCGAAAGCGAACGCTACGCGGCGCGCGTGTTCGGCGCGCACCGCACGTATCACGTGACCAACGGCTCGTCGATGTCGAACCGCGTGATCCTGATGGCGAGCGTCACGCGCAACCAGGTCGCGCTGTGCGACCGCAACTGCCACAAGTCGGCCGAGCACGCGATGACGATGTCCGGTGCGATTCCGACTTACCTGATCCCGTCACGCAACCATTACGGGATCATCGGGCCGATCATGCCGGAACGGCTCACGGCCGCCGCCGTGCGCCTCGCGATCGACGCGAACCCGCTGGTGCGCGGGCGCGACGGCATCGATCCGACGCCCGTGCATGCGCTGATCACGAACTCGACGTACGACGGCCTCTGCTACAACGTCGCGCGCGTCGAGGAACTGCTCGGCCAGAGCGTCGACCGATTGCATTTCGACGAAGCATGGTACGGCTATGCGCGCTTCAACCCGATCTACCGCGATCGCCACGCGATGCACGGCGATCCGGCGCAGCACGACGCCAGCAAGCCGACCGTGTTCGCGACGCAGTCGACGCACAAGCTGCTCGCCGCGCTGTCGCAGGCGTCGTTCATCCACGTCCGCGACGGCCGCAACCCGATCGAGCATGCACGCTTCAACGAGGCATACATGATGCATGCGTCGACGTCGCCGAACTACGCGATCATCGCGTCGAACGACGTGAGCGCCGCGATGATGGACGGCCCCGGCGGCGAGGCGCTGACGACCGACGCGATCCGCGAGGCCGTGTCGTTCCGTCGGATGCTCGCGCGGCTGCATGCGGAATGCGAGGAAAACGACGACTGGTTCTTCAACGGCTGGCAGCCGGACACCGTGGTCGACCGCAAGACGGGCCGGCGCGTGCCGTTCCATGAAGCGGACGAAACGCTGCTCGCCACCGATCCGTCGTGCTGGGTGCTGCATCCGGGCGAGACGTGGCACGGCTTCGGCGAGATCGAGGACGACTACTGCATGCTCGATCCGATCAAGGTGTCGATCGTCACGCCGGGCGTCACGCCGGGCGTCGCGCCGCACGGCGGGCTGATGCCGGTCGGCATTCCGGCGTCGGTCGTCACCGCGTATCTGGACCGGCACGGGATCGTCGTCGAGAAGACGACCGACTTCACGATCCTGTTCCTGTTCTCGCTCGGCGTGACGAAGGGCAAGTGGGGCACGCTCGTCAACACGCTGCTCGACTTCAAGCGCGACTACGACGCGAACGCGCCGCTCGAACAGGCGCTGCCGGACCTCGTCGCGCGCTATCCGGACCGCTACGGCAAGCTCGGCCTGCGCGAACTGTGCGACCTGATGTTCAGCGCGATGAGCGACCTGAAGACGACCGAGATGATGTCGCGCGGCTTCTCGACGCTGCCGCAGCCCGACTTCAGCCCGGCCGAGGCGTTCGAACATCTCGTGCACAACGACATCGAGATGCTGGAGCTGTCGGAAATGGAAGGCCGCACCGTCGCGACGGGCGTCGTGCCCTATCCGCCCGGCATTCCGCTGCTGATGCCCGGCGAGAACGCGGGGCCGGCCGACGGCCCGCTGCTCGGCTACCTGAAGGCGCTCGAGCAGTACGACCTGCGCTTCCCCGGCTTCACGCACGACACGCATGGTGTCGAAGTCGAGGACGGCGTGTACCGGATCGCGTGCATCAAGAAAACCGCGCGCGAAACCAGCACGCGCTGAGCATGCGCGCCGCGACGCCGCGCCGGCAGAATGCGGCCGGCGTCGCGATGCGTGACGACTCGCCGGTCATGCCGGCAGCCGGCCGACCCACGCGGCAAGCTGCGCTTCGCCTTCTTCGTCGAGCTTTCCCTTCAGTTCTCCGTACCAAGGTGCGATCGCGTCGGCCGGCTGCGTGGCCTTCAGGATCTCGAAACTGTTCTCGAGGAACGACGCAAAGAACGGAATGCCCCGCATGTAGAGGAAGGTCGAATCGGTGATGCGCACGTGGCCGTATACGTCGCGCACCCACGCGAGATGCGGCAGCGCCTCGCGCAGGTGACCGCTTTGCATCAGCGCGGAAATGAAGTTCACGCGCGCGGCGACGTCGGACTGCTCGTGCGTGTCGTGATTGACCTCGGCGGCCTTCTGCATCCACGCTTCGCCGCGCTCCACTTCGTCGCACATCACCGAGGTCGTCGCGAGCTGCACCGCGTTGTGCGCGCTCGGCTCGCGGTCGAACAGCGCGAGCCAGTACGGAAACGCTTCCCGGTAACGCTTCATCGCCGAGTACGACAACGCGCACAGGCGCGCCGCATCGGTCAGCCGCTCCGCATGCGGCGCGGCGGCCGCGATCGCGGCTTCGTGCCGGCCGGCCTGGAACGCCTTCAGCGCGGACGCAAGCTCGGGCGCGATGTCGGGACCGTTCTGATCATTCGCGCCTTCGGATGCGTCGTTCGCGGACGGCGTGGGCGTCGCCGCTTCATCACGCGGCTTCTTTCCGAACAGCTTTCCCAGCAGGCCCATGGCGATTGTCCTTGTCGTTGTGATGGATGAATGGCGGCTGGTTGCAGCGGCGCAAGAAGCGCGGCGCGCGTGAACCGGATCGCCGCACGGCGACCGCCATCTTACGCGCGCTCGAAGTCAGCAGGAAGTGAACGACGATCGGGCGCCGCCGTGGCGAAGGAAGACGCGACGCTCACGCGTCCGCGGGCCTCACGCCGCGATCCATCCCGCGCCGGTACGCGGCAGGGCTCGTCGCCGCGACGCGCCGGAAATGCCGGCGCAACGACTCCTCGGAACCGAACCCCGCGCGCGCGGCAATCTGCGCGAGCGACAACCCGGGATGCGCTTCGAGCATGTCCTTCGCGACGTTCACGCGCTCGCGGATCAGCCACGCGAGCGGCGACATCCCCGTCGCGTCCGCGAACTGCCGCTGCAGCGTGCGCGTGCTCATCGCCGCCTGCGCGGCCAGCGACGCGAGCGTGTGCGGCTCGGCCGCATGCGCGCGCATCCAGTCGATCAGCTTCGCGAGCCGGTCGCTGCCGCCCGGTGCGACTGGTCGCGGCACGAACTGCGCCTGGCCGCCGTCGCGATGCGGCGGCAGCACGAGGCGCTGCGCGACGCGGTTCGCGATCGCGCCGCCGTGGTCGCGGCGCACGAGATGCAGCAGCATGTCGAGCCCCGCCGCCGAGCCGGCCGACGTGACGATCTGCCCTTCGTCGACGTACAGCGCGTCGGGATTCACGCGCAGCGCCGGATAGCGCGCCTGCAGGCGCTCGGCGTAGCGCCAGTGCGTCGTGACGGTGAGCCCGTCGAGCACGCCGGCCGCCGCGAGCACGAACACGCCCGAGCAGATCGAACAGAGCCGCGCGCCACGGCGATGCGCGGCGCGCAGCTTCTTCAGCAGCGGTTCCGGCGGCGGCTCGTCCGGATCGCGCCAGCCGGGAATCACGATGGTGTCAGCGCGATCGAGCATCGCGAGCCGGTACGGCGCGGCAACCGTGATGCCGCCCGCCGCGCGCACGGGGCCCGGCTCGCTCGCGCAGACCGCGAAGCGATACCAGTCGACGCCGAGTTCCGGGCGTTCGAGCGCGAACAGTTCGACCACGCAGCCGAATTCGAAGGTGCAGAGGCGATCGTAGGCGAGCGCGACGACGAGATGATTGTGCATGGCGCGATGTTACCGGAACTTGTCGATCGCGCCACTGCCGCGATGACCGCCGAACCGCGATACTGCCCTTCATCCCGGCGCATTCCGCGCCGCCCTTCAGGAGCGCCTTTCATGTCTTACGTCACCGACGTCCCCGCCGCCGACAGCGCCGCCGCCCTCGCGCACTTCGAAGCGTCGCTGCGCTTCGAGACCGATTGCTGGGACGTGCACGACGCGCTCGCGTCCGGCGCGCCCGATTTCGTGTTGCTCGACGTCAGGGGTCCGGAGCAGTTTGCCGCCGGCCACGTGCCCGGCGCGCGCAACCTGCCGCACCGCAAGATCGTCGCCGGCAAGCTCGCCGACCATCCGGCCGCCACGCTGTTCGTCGTCTACTGCGCCGGCCCGCACTGCAACGGCGCCGCGCGCGCGGCGATCCGGCTCGCGCGCCTCGGCCGCCCTGTGAAGCTGATGATCGGAGGCGTCACGGGCTGGCTCGACGAAGGTTTCGCGTTGCGCAACGAAGCGCAGCCGCAGGACGTTGCCACGCGCTGATCGTCATTAAAAACGCAACAATCAATTGCCGGCACACAAACGGAAAAAGCGCGACAATCGGCCACATTGCAGTTCGGATGGAGCAGCAACATGGAACACGCAGTCCTGATTCAGGTGGCCGGTTCGGTCGCGGCGATCGCGCTCTATTTTCTTCCGGCCATTGTCGCCGACCGGCGCGCCCGGCACGACAAGCTGACGATCGCAATGTTCAACGCCCTGTTCGCGTGGACGGGCATCGGCTGGCTGATGACGCTCTACTGGGCATGCCAGCCGAACCCGCAAACCGACGTCGCGCAAACTATCCTCGCGAAGCGCCGCGGCATCAGCATGCGGACCTTCTCGGCCGGCCTCGTCGAACGCGTGCAGCGCCGCGTCGCCGCCCAGGAGCAATGGGCCGAGAAGCAAGGTTGCCGCTAGGCCGTCCCGCTGTTCCCCTTACCTCGCCGCTTCGAACTTCGGCATCCTGACGTTGGTCGAGGCCCGGTAGTTCCACACCAGCCTGTCGCGCGGCGCCTCACCGCCCGCGCGCAACCACGCCCCGAACGCCCCCGCCGTCACCGCCCGCGCGATCCGCTCGCCCGGGCAGCCGTGCGGCCCCGTGCCGAACCCGAAGTTCGGCCCCGGCGCGCGGCCCGGCAACAATCGGTTCGGCTCGCGATGCACGGCCGGATCGCGGTTCGCCGCCGCGAGCACGACCAGAATGGCCGCACCGGCATCGACGGTCACGCCTTCGATCGTCGTGCGCGACGCGACGAAGCGGCGCGTGTTCTGCACCGGCGCATCGAAGCGGCCGACCTCGGCGACGAATGCGTCGAGCGTCGCGGCATCCGGCAGCGCGCGTTCGGCGCCGGTTGCGTCCCACGCGACCAGCACATTGCCGAGCCACGCGGCCGTCGCCTCGCACGTCTGCGACAGCAACCCGACGAGATTCGCGACGAGCGCGCCGCTTGCGTGCCAGCCCGCGGCACGGGCCGCCTGCTGAATCGCCGCGACCCATGAGCCGTCCTGCGCACGCGTGCGCGCGACGCGCTCCGTCATCCGGTCGAGCAGCTGCCGCGCGGCCTCACTCGCGCGGGCCAGCGCCGCGTCGTCCGACAGCGGCGACAGCGCGGCGACGAAGTCGACGACCAGCGCAGCGATATCGTCGAGTTGCGCGTCGTCGAAGCCGAGCAGATCGGCAACCGCGCAAACGGGCACCGTCAGGCACCACGCGTTCAGTGCATCGGCGTCATGCGGTGCGCGCAGCCGGCGGCCGCCGGCAAGTTGCTCGGCCCGCTCGCGCAAGGCCTCGACGTCGATCGGCGCGAACGCCGCGCGCAGCGCCTGCTTCGGCACGTCGTGCCGCAATGCGCCGTCGTTCATGCGCACCAGGTCGCCGAACAGCGCGCCCGCCGTCGTCCCGCGCAACGCGGGCGGCACCGGCGCATCGAGCGGCCTGACGCGGCACGCCGGGTGACCGAGCACGGCCGTCACGCTCGCCGCCCGGCTCGCGACCCACAGGCCGAGCGAGGTGTCGAACGCGAGCGGTGGCCCGTCGACGAGCGTCGAGTAGTACGGGTAGGGATCGCGGTGCGTGACCGCGGCAATCGGATTGGTCGGGTTCATGCGTGCAGTATCGGCGCGTCGGGCCGCCGCATGTTTCGGGTTGACGTGAAATGTCGCGGATGTCGCGGTCACGCCCATGCCTGCACCGCGGGCTGCTGCGACGCAGCAGTCGGCCGCCGGCAAGCGGCGTCGTGACGGACGTCGCCTCAGGCTGCCGAACGGTAGCGGTGCGCCTGCATGCGCAGGCGGACGCGCCCGGCGGAAATCGCACGGGGTTCGGGCACCACCGTTTCGTGATGAAACATTTCCTGCCGGAAGTGGCCGCCGTCGTCGAACCACTGGCAGATAAGCCAGTCGGCATCGTCGAACACGACCGGCCCGGCATACGTGACCGTCATGCGCGGCCCGCCGGTTTTCAGCGTCACGACATCGCCGACGCGAAAGCCGTTGCTGTGATTTTCTCGGATTGTCATCGCTCTCTCGATTTTTTATATATTCATTTTCCGGCGGCCCGCTGACAGGTCTTTCGGATACGCGGCAGATTACCAACCCAATAAATAACCGGCAACTCCCGAATACCCCAAAACATCGACCTGAAAATCGCAACGATACGCGGCAGCGGTTCGCGCGGCGGGCTTCTGACACCATATTCGGCGCGGCTTGCGCGCCGAATATGGTCAAACAGCCGGAGTGCGGAGAATAAACGATGAATTTCGCGCCGTCATCGAACTTCAAATCGGCGGCGGTTTCGATTGATTACTGTCAATCGGATTTCGGTTGGAAACGTTCCCACGTTTTATCGGCGCTCATTGTTCGAACCGGACGTGCGAATTGTCCGGCGCCGAAAACCAGCGATTGAGGTCGCGCCCCGGCACCGCCGCCTGCGTGAACGTGAATGTGCCGTCGCGCGCCATTTCCGTCGCGGCGCGCAGGAACGCGCCGAATGCGGCCCGCGCCAGCGCGCCGCCGACGCTCACGCGCTTCACGCCGAGCGCCGCGAGCGCCTCGAGGCTCAGCAACCCGCCCTGCAGCCCCATCACGACGTTAACCGGCGCGCCGACCGCGCGCGTGATCGCCGCGATCTCGTCGGGATCGGTCACGCCCGGTGCGTAGAGCACGTCGGCGCCGGCGTCGCGGTACGCGACGAGCCGCGCGATCGTGTCGGCAAGGTCGGGACGGCCATGCAGATAGTTTTCGCAGCGCGCGGTTAGCGTGAACGGAAACCGCAGCGAGCGCGCCGCGTCGACCGCCGCCGCGATGCGCTCGACCGCCAGGTCGTGCGGGTAGATCGGCGCGTCGGCGCGGCCGGTCGCATCCTCGATCGAGCCGCCCACCGCGCCGGCGTCGGCCGCCAGGCGAATCGTCTCGGCGACCGCGTCGGGCGCGTCGCCGAAGCCGTTCTCGAGATCGGCGCTGACCGGCAGGCCGCCCGCGGCGACGATCTCGGCGATGTGGCCGAGCATTTCGTCGCGGTCGATCGCGTTGTCGGGCCGCCCCCTCGAAAAGGCGAAGCCGGCGCTCGTGGTGGCAAGCGCTTCGAAGCCGGCCATCGCGAGCAGCCGGGCGGAACCGGCATCCCACGGGTTCGGGATGATGAAGGCCCCGGGGCGCGTGTGCAGCGCGCGGAAGGTTTCGGCCAGGCGGAACTGCACGTTGGAATCGGACATTGCGGTCTCCTCGGAATGGAGACGTCAGCATACGCGCGCGCGATACCGCGACGGTTCAGGGCGCGGTGAAATATATATGCGGATGCCGGGGCCGCGCGCGCGGCGCGGTGTGCCGCCAGTCACGCCGCCGTGCGGCTACACGACGTAAGCGCCCTTCGCATGCAGTTCCGCTTCCGTGCGCTCGAGCGCCGCGATCGCATCGCTGCCTTCCATCGCCAGCAGCTGCGCGACCAGCGCCTCGGCCATCGCATGCGCGGCGACCAGCGACGGAAAGAACGACGGGCTGTCGTGCGTGAAGATCAGCTGCGCGTCCGCATGCAGCGCGATCGGCGACACCGCGCTGTCCGTAATCGCGACGATCTTGCTGCCCTGCGCCTTCGCCGCCTGCGCGACACGCGTCGCTTCCGCGGAATACGGCGCGAAACTGATGATCACCGTCACGCTCTGCTTCGCGATCGTGCGCAGCTCCATTTCGAGCGAGCCGGCGACGCCGTTGAGCAACGACACGGTCGGCCGGAACAGCCGATAGCCGTATACGAATCCGAACGCGACCGGATAGCAGGACCGAAATCCCGCGACGTGCACGTGCGACGCCTTGCGAATCAGTTTCGCGGCGTCGGCGAGCGCGTGCGCATTCTGCGCGGCGGTGGCGGCGAGATTGTGCTGCTGTGCGGCGAGCAGGTCGTGCGCGAGCGACGCCTTCGCGTCGGGCCGCACGAGCGAACGCGCACGCTGCGTGAGCGGCTCGGGACGCGCGCGCACGCGCGCGACGCACAGGTCGCGCAGCTCGTTCCAGCCGGGGAAACCGAATTGCTGCGCGAGCCGCACGAGCGACGCGGGTTGAACCTGCGCGCGCTGCGCGACCTTGCGCATCGACGAGGTGGCAACCTCGTCGGGATGATCGAGCAGAAATGCAGCGCCCGCCTGGAATTGCGGGCTCAGTTCGGAAAATTGCGCCCGGATCCGGGACGCGAGTTCATCGAAATTGGCAGCCATCTTGGTGAGAACGGGAACCGGTCGTCCATGGTATCACCGGCCCCGTCCGCACCGGTGCACCGGTCAGCGCAACACTTCGACGTGATCGGCGTCGACCTTCACCTTGCCCGACCACTTGCGCTCGAACTCGCCGGTCAGCTTCACTTCGCTCTTGTCGCTGACGGGCTGGCCGGCCGCCCACAGCTTTTTGTCGATCTCGACGCGGATCGTGCCGGTTGCATCGGCGAACTCGTAGTCCTCGCCGCCGGTGTGCTTGACGATGCGCCCCTGCAGTTGCACGTGCTGATCGTCCTTGCCGTTCGCGAGCAGTTCCTTCACGGTCGTCGTGGTCAGCGTGGACGGCCCCGTGTATTCCGCGTAGACGGCGGCGGGCAGCACGGCGAGCGCGATCGCCAGGATTCTCGTCAGGTGTTTCATGATCTCGTTCCTCCATTTTTTCGAGTGCGCCGCGCTCCCGTTGAACGCGACGGCCCCGAGATTACGGAGCGTAAGATTAAGCAAACCTGAAGGCCGTCGGCCGCGGCATGCCGTCGCGGCCTTTCGGTGCGCGAACGCACGGAGGCGCCCGTGTTTAAGCTCGGCCTAAGACACCTGCGCTTATCATGGGAACCCCGGGCGCCACGCCCGCCAACTGACACGAATCCATGCGCGTACTGCTCGTCGAGGACGATCCGCTGATCGGCAGCGGGCTCGAACAGGGCCTCAAACAGGAAGGCTTCGCGGTCGACTGGGTCAAGGACGGCGACGCCGCGACGCTCGCGCTGCGCTCCACCAGCTACGGCCTGCTGCTGCTCGACCTCGGGCTGCCGAACCGCGACGGCCTGTCGGTGCTCGCGTCGCTGCGCCGCCGCGACGAAACCCTGCCGGCGATCATCATCACCGCGCGCGACGGCGTGCCGGACCGCATCGCCGGCCTCGACAGCGGCGCCGACGACTACCTCGTCAAGCCGTTCGTGCTCGAGGAACTGCTCGCGCGCATTCGCGCGGTCAACCGCCGCCACGCGGGGCGCGCACAGACGACGCTCGCGATCGGCCCGCTGCGGCTCGATCCCGTCAAGCACCTGGTCTGGCTCAACGACGACGAAGTCACGCTGTCGCCGAAGGAATTCGTGCTGCTGCACGAACTGATGCGCGACCCCGGCGCGGTGATTTCGCGCGAACAGTTCGAGGAACGGCTGTACAGCTGGGGCGAGGAAATCGAAAGCAACGCGGTGCAGGTGCACATCCACAACCTGCGCAAGAAACTCGGCCACGACATGATCCGCACGGTGCGCGGCGTCGGCTACCGGATCGGTGACGGCGCATGACGCATCTGCAACACGCGATCGCGCGCTGGCGCAGCGCATCGCTGCGGCGGCGCCTGTTGATGTGGCTGCTGCCGGCCGCGTGCGTGATCGGGCTGGTCGCGAGCGCGGGCACCTACTGGGGCGCGCTGCGCGAGCTCGACGATCTCCTCGACGACCAGATGCGCAGCATGTCGAAGCAAATCGTCGTCGGCCCGAACGGCGAACTGTCGTTCCGCAATCACGGCGACGGCAAGCACGATTTCGAGGCCAGCGATCCCGACGCCGTGCTGCTGCAGGTCTGGCGCAACGGCACGCTGGTCTATTCGACCGATCGCAAATCCGAGCTGCCGCCGCCCGCGCAGACGGGCATCGGGAGCGTCGACGTCGGCGGCCAGCCGTGGCGCACCTACGTGACCGAACGCGGCGGCACGACGATCCGGCTCGCACAGGCGCGCCATGCGCGCTGGGAAGCGATCGCGGGCATCGCGGTGCACCTGCTGTGGCCGGTGTTCTCGATGCTGCCGGTGCTCGCGATCGGGCTGTGGTTCGGCATCGGCGCGGGGCTTCGGCCGCTGCGCACGATCGCATCCGGCCTGAAGCGCAGGAATGCGAACAATCTCGAACCGGTCGACATCGCGTCGATGCCGAACGAAGTCCGCCCGCTCGCCGAAGCGATCAATGATCTGCTCGCGCGGCTCGACCGCTCATTCACGCTGCAGCGGCACTTCATCGCCGATGCCGCGCACGAGTTGCGCACGCCGATCATGGGGCTGTCGATCCAGTCGCAGTTGCTGCGGCGCGCGTCGACGGCCGACGAACGCGAGCAGATCCTCGCGCAGATCCAGGCCGGCACGACGCGCCTCGGCCACCTCGCCGAACAGCTGCTGACGCTCGCGCGCCTCGAACCCGACGCGCAGGCGTCCGCCGCGGCATCCGCGCCCGTCGATCTCGCCGCGCTGTGCCGCTCGGTGGTCGCCGACCGCACGCGCGTCGCGGATGCGCACCATATCGACCTCGGCGCGATCGTGTCGTCGCCGGTGATGGCCGCGGGCAACATGGACACGTTGCGCGTGCTGCTGAACAACCTCGTCGACAACGCGATCCGCTACGCGGGCGACGGTGCGCGCGTCGACGTGTCCGCGCGCCTCGACGGCGCGACGCCCGTGCTCGAAGTCGCCGACGACGGCCCCGGTATTCCGGAAGCCGAACGCACGGACGTATGGGAGCGCTTCTATCGCGGCGAAGGCGCGCAGGCGGCCACGTCGTCGGGCAGCGGGCTCGGCCTGTCGATCGTCAAGCGGATCGCCGAACAGCATCGCGCGACGGTCGCGCTCGGCACGACGCAAGGCGGGCGCGGGCTGACCGTGACGGTGCGTTTTCCCGTTCCGGCCTGACACTCGCCTGACGGCCGGCTTTTCCACAGATTGTGTTGGCAAGCTTGTGGACAACCGGCCGCTAACGACGGCAAGCAATTGATCCGAAAGGGTTTGGCGGTCGTGCGCAGCGAATGCGCCAGGCCGCGCCGGACAGGCGCACGTCTCGACGCGACATCGCGTAGCGATCCCCTCTCCCGCCACGCCGGCTCGTCCGCCCGTCCGTGGCAATCCACGACCACATTGACAACCAGTTACCAATTGCGTAAATTAGTTGTCAATTTATCGCGCATCCCGACCATGACGAAATCCACCAAGTTGACTTCCGTCGCGCTGTCCGTCTTCCGGCTGAACGGCCTGTTGATCGAATGGGGCAATACCTTTGCCGCGCCGCACGGCCTGACCAGCGCGCGCTGGCAGGTGCTGGGCGCCATCTCGATGGCGCCGGAAGCCCCGAACATCCCGCAGATCGCCGACACCATGGGCATCACGCGGCAGGCCGTCCTGAAACAGATCAACGTGCTCGTGGAAGAAGGACTGGTGCAACCGCTGCCGAATCCGACGCACAAGCGCTCTCCGTTGTACACGCTGACCCCGCGCGGTGCCGCGGCCTACCAGGCGGTGGTCGGGCAATGGCAGCAGCATGTCCGCGACATCTCGGGCCAATTCAGTTCGGCCGATCTCGATGCGGCGATGCGCGTGCTGTCGACGATGTCCGGCGCTCATGCGCCGAACGGGCAGGCGTGATCGCGCCATCGCCCCAATTACTTGCAGGAGTGCCCCATGCCTCATTTCAAGCCGATGGACCCGGCCTTTCCGATCCAGCAACAGCTCTGCATCGACGCGCAACCCGTCGTCCTCGTCAACGTCTTCACGCTGGATCCGGCCGACGAAGCGGATTTCCTGGCCGTGTGGAAGGACGACGCCGAGTTCATGAAACGGCAGCCCGGATTCATTTCGACCCAGCTTCATCGCGCGCTCGGCGACAGTCCGACCTACTTCAACTACGCGATCTGGGAATCGACCGACGCGTTTCGCGCGGCCTTCACGCACCCGGAGTTCGTCGCGAAACTGTCGGCTTATCCGTCGTCCGCCGTCGCGAGCCCGCACCTGTTCCAGAAAGTCGCCGTGGCAGGCGTGTGTACCGCGTGAGCCGACACACGGGCCGGCGCAGCGCGATCGCCACGCGGACTTCTCCACAGAAAATGTTGGCAAGCTTGTGGATATCCTGCGCACCGCGATGCTAAGCCCTTGATCCGACGGACTTTGGCACGCGTGATGCAGACGCGGCGCGCGCCGCGCCGTCAGACGCGCCGGTTCGCCGCACTTCGCATCACGATGCCACGTCGATGTGCGTTCCGATGTGCGTTCGATACGCGACGCGATCGTCACGCCACTTACCCACAGATTTTGTTGGCAAGCTTGTGGATATCCTGCGCACGCATCGCCTAACCCGTTGATCGGCCAACGATTCATGCGCCGCGCCACCGCTGCGGCAGCGCGCGGTCCGCTCACGCGCGCAATCGGACGATCCGGCGCAACGGCGGCACCCCGAACGCAGCTTGACGTTCATGCACACGACGCGTCAGGATCACACGAGCCGCACGCGGCCGCGCATCGCGCGACTGCACGCGCGGCGCCACGTGCGGGCCGTTCGGCCCGCATCGGACAACGACACATCATCCGAGGAAGACCATGGAACACTTCACCGCAGGACAGTTGATCGTCTCGCTCGTGCTCGTCGCGATCGTCGTCTATCCGTATGTCCGGATCGTTCGGCGTACCGGGCATTCAGGCTGGTGGATCCTGACGATGTTCATCCCGGTCCTGAACTTCATCATGTTGTGGGTGTTCGCGTTCGCGCGCTGGCCGTCGGTCGACGATCGGCATGGCTGAACATCGAGCGGGCTTGTCCACAGATTGTGTTGGCAAGCTTGTGGACAGCCTGCGCATACCACGCACAAGCGCTTGATCCGAAAGACTTTGTCCATGCCGCTTCGAATCGTGCAGGCAGGCCCGCGGCATACCGACGCCGCGCCCGCCGCGCGGTGAACGCGACCGCTCGCGGGCTTGTCCACAATTTTTGTTGGCAAGGATGTGGATATCCTGAGCATGCGTGACCTAAGTCGTTGATCGCACAACGTTTCGACCTGCCGGTCACGACCGCGGCACGACGTGCCTCCATCGCTTCGTCCATCCGTCGATGAACGCACGCCGCGCCGCCCGCTCAGGCGAACGTCGCGACCGCGATACGCGCGGCGGCGGCGATCACGTCGTCCTTCGCCTTCGCATCGGCACGCGCCTGCGTGTAGTACACGACGAGCACGATCGGCGCGCGCGACGGCGGCCAGATCACTCCTGCATCGTTCGTCGTCCCGTAGTCGCCGGTGCCGGTCTTGTCGGCCACCTGCCACCCGGCCGGCACGCCCGCGCGAATCCGCTTGTCGCCGACCTTGTTGCCGCGCAGCCACGCGACGAGCTGCGCACGCTGCGCCGGCGGAAGCGCGTCGCCGAGCGTAAGCACGCGCATGCTCGCGGCCATCGCGGCGGGCGTCGTCGTGTCGCGCGGGTCGCCCGGCAATGCGGTGTTCAATTCGGTCTCCCAGCGATCGAGCCGGAACGCGTCGTCGCCGATCGAGCGTGCATATGCGGTCACCGCCTCCGGCCCGCCGATCAGCTTCATCGCCAGGTTCGCGGCCGAGTTGTCGCTGTACTGGATCGCCGCCTCGCACAACTCGGCGACGGTCATCCCGGTGCCGACGTGCTTGCCCGACACCGGCGAGTAGTTCATGAGATCGGACTGCGCGATCGTCACGCGCTGCTGCAGCAGCCCCGGGTGCTCGACGCTCTGCGCGAGCACCGCCGCGCTCAGCATCGCCTTGAACGTGCTGCAGAACGGGAAGCGCTCGTCCGCGCGATGCAGCGCGTGCAGGCCGCTCGCGGTGTCGATCGCGCACACGCCGAGCCGGCCGCCCGCCGCGTGCTCGAGCGCGGCAAACGACGTCGCGGACGAAACGTCCCGCCCCGCGGCCGGCGGCGACGCGCACGCGGCGACGGTCAGGACGAGCGGCGCCGTCGCGGCGGCCAGCAACAGGGTTCGACGTTGCGATGAGTAGGTCATGTCGTGTCTCTCGTGGTGGAATGAATGCGGAACGGCCGGCCGCCGAGACAGCACTATCGTGACTTTACGGTTGCCTGACAAGCAACGATAATTGAGCGCTGCCACAAGAAATTCTTATGACCAAGCTCCGCCCTCATCTTCCGCTGAATGCATTGCGCGCGTTCGAATCGTCGGCGCGCCACCTGAACTTCACGCGCGCCGGCCTCGAGCTGAGCGTGACCCAGGCCGCCGTAAGCCAGCAGGTGCGTTCGCTCGAGGAGCGGCTCGGCTGCGCGCTGTTCACCCGGCTGCCGCGCGGCCTCGGGCTTACCGACGAAGGGCGCGCGCTGCTGCCGGTGCTCAGCGACGCATTCAGCCGGATCGAGACCGTGCTCAAGCAGTTCGAGGGCGGGCGCTTCCACGAGGTGCTGACGCTCGGCGCGGTCGGCACCTTTGCCCTAGGCTGGCTAATGCCACGGTTGAAGCGCTTCGGCGACACGCACCCGTTCGTCGAGCTGCGGCTGCGTACCAACAACAACGTCGTCGACCTCGCGGCCGAGGGCCTCGATTTCGCGATCCGCTTCGGGGAAGGCAACTGGCCGGCGACGCGCAACGAGCGGCTGCTCGATGCACCGCTCACCGCGCTGTGCGCGCCGGAGATCGCGCGGCGTCTCGCACGGCCGGCCGATCTCGCGAACGAAACGCTGCTGCGCTCGTACCGCACCGACGAATGGCTCGGCTGGTTCGACGCCGCGCAGCTCGAACCGTGGGCGGTGAACGGGCCCGTGTTCGATTCGTCGCGGCTGATGGTCGAGGCCGCGATGCAGGGCGCGGGCATCGCGCTCGCGCCGGCCTGCATGTTCGCGCGCGAACTGCAGCTCGGCCAGCTCGCGCGGCCGCTCGACATCGACGTGCGCGCGGGCGGCTACTGGCTCACGTCGCTGAAGTCGAAGCCGCTCACGCCGGCGATGACGCTGTTTCGCGACTGGATCGTTGCGGAAGCGGCCGACGCGGCGCCGGTCGAATGATGGCGCCCTGCTTGTCCACAGATTGTGTTGGCAAGGGTGTGGATATCCTGGGTACCCGGGGCCTAACCCGTTGATCGCGCACGAATTACCGCGCCGATGCACGCAGCGGGCAGCCCGTGCGCAAAGGCGCGAGCCTGCCGGCCGCCGCGCGCCGGATCCTCAACCATCAGGAAGCAATCACGTCAGACTTATCCACAGATTTTGTTGGCAAGCCTGTGGATATTCCACCAATGTGACGCGTAACATCCTGATACAAAAGGGGATTCAGTAGATCGGGGCAGGCAGGTCAATGACGCGGCATCGTTTGCGGCCTCAAGGCCTGCACCACGCAGCCGGTTTTGGGGGCCGGACGGTTCTCCACAGATTGTGTTGGCAAGCTTGTGGATATCCTGCGCACCGGCGGGCTAACTCGTTGAGCGCACGGGGTTTTGTGCGCGCCGCGCAGGATTGGGCAGCACCGGCGCGGGCCGTGCGGCCGACGCCCGCGCTGCCGGTTCATCAATGCCGGTCAAGCCCGCCGCGCAAATCACGCGCCTTGTCGCGCAGCGCCTCGTATCCGGAGCGCGCATGTTCGGGCAGGTCGGGATCGCCGATCAGCGCGCCGAGCGTTTCGATCAGGCTGAACAGGATGCCCTTCGCCGCGCCAGCCGCGATGCTCTGCGACTCGATCGACTTGTGCAGGTGGTCGACCGCCGCTTCCAGATTCTCGAGCTTGTGCTCGCCGTCGTCGGGCCGATTGTCGGTCGTCATCGTAGGTGCCTCCGCCATCGTTCAAGGGTCATGTCACGATTCTATGCCGCTGCGCGCGGACGTGGCGCGACATCGCGCAACGTCCGTGCAGGCCGCTGCACGACTACAGCACCGCGACCACCTTCACCCGCCCCGGCTGCGCCGCCGCCGCGACCACCTGGCCATCGACGCGCCGGAACGTCAGCGATACGGTTTCGTCGCCGACCCGCAGTTCGTCGATGCGCAGCCAGTCGACGCCTTCGGGCAGCGCCGGGCGTTCGACGCGCACTTCGTGGCGCGCCGCGTCCACGCTCACGCCGAGACAGGCCTGCAGCATCATGAACGGCGCACCGGCCGCCCACGCCTGCGGCAGGCACGCGACCGGATAGGCCGTCGGCGGCTCGCCGCGCCGGCGCGGGAACCCGCAGAACAGCTCCGGCAGCCGCATCTCGAAGCTGACCGCGGCTTCGAACAGCGCGCGCAGCAGGTTCACCGCGGCCGTCTTGTCGCCGTAGCGCGCAAGCCCGCGCGCGATCAGCGCATTGTCGTGCGGCCACACCGAGCCGTTGTGATAGGCCATCGGATTGAAGCGCGGCTGGCCGGCCGCGAGCGTGCGAATGCCCCAGCCCGTCTGGAACAGCGTCGAGCCGAGCACGCCGGCGACCGCCGCGCCGCGCTCGGCGTCGGGCAGCCCGAACGCGAGCAGATGGCCCGCATTCGACGCCAGCACGCGGCACAGGTCGCCGTGACCGTCGAGCGCGATCCCGTAGAACTCGCCCTCCGGCATCCAGAACAGCGCGTCGACCTGGTCGCGCAGCGCCTTCGCGCGCAACGCGTAGCGCGTCGAGTCGGCCGCGTGGCCGCGCCGGTGCGAGCACATCGACATCGCATCGAGCGCCGCGCACGCATACGCCTGCACTTCGACCAGCGCGATCGGGCCGTCGGGGAAGCGCCCGTCCGCGTGGAACACCGAATCGTGGCTGTCCTTCCAGCCCTGGTTTGCGAGGCCGCGCTCCGACGTGCGCTGGTAATCGAGCAGCCCGTACGGATTGCGGTCGCACTTGTCGATCACCCACTGCGCGGCGCGCTCGAGCGCGGGCCACAGCTCGTCGATCAGCGCGTCGTCGCCGGTGTGTTCGACGTACGCGCCCGCGAGCACGATGAACAGCGGGGTCGTGTCGACGCCGCCGTAATACAGCGCGAACGGCACCTCGCCCGTCGCGGCCATCTCGCTGCGGCGGAACTCGTGCATGATCTTGCCGGGCTCCGCGTCGCGGAACGCGGACGTCTCGCGCGCCTGGTGCTCCGCGAGAAAGCGCAGCACGCCGCGCGCGAGCGACGGCTGCAGCCACAGCATCTGCAGCGACGTGATCACCGCGTCGCGGCCGAACGGCGTCGAGAACCACGGAATGCCCGCATACGGATACGGCCCGGTGTCGAGCTGCGTCGTGAGCAGCCCGAGATCCGCGAGCGACCGGTCGAGCCATGCGTCGAACAGCGGATTGCCGGTGTTCACGCGCGCCATCGACTCGCGCCGCGAACGCATTTCGCGATGCACGCCGACGAGCGCGGTGCGCAGCGCGACGCGGCCGCATCCCGGGCCTTCCCCGTCGTGCGCGGGGCCGAGCGTCGCGTCGACGGTCAGGTAGATCGACACGCACGCCTGCGCGGCGATCGTCAGCGTGTAATCGGCGCGATCGACCGACAGCGCGTCGGGCGCCGGCGAAAAATGCACGGTCACGTTGCGCTCGACCTTGTCGAGGCCGTCGTAACGCAGCCGCACCGCCCCGGCGTCGACGCGTGGCGCGACCACCGTGCCGCGCTTCGGGCGCGGCGTGCCGCGCACTTCGAACATGTCCTTGAAATCGGCCGCGAACGACAGCGACAGCGGCACCTCGGCCTCGCTCGCGCCGTAGTTCGTCAGCGTCAGCGCTTCGTACAGCACGTCGCCCGCGAGCACGCGCATCCGTTCGATGTGAATCACGCCCTCGGGCGTCTCGCGGCCGCCGAGCGGCGGCAGCGGGCGGTTCGTCAGGTGCGCGGTGAACGACGCGTTGTCCGCGCTCGTCGCGCCCGACAGCAGCGACGGCGCGCGGCCGCCGAAGGTCAGGCGCCATGTCGACAGCACGCGCATGTCGTCGACGAACAGGCCGTCGTCATGGCCGCCGATGTCGCCGAGCGCGTCGCTGACCACGAACGCGTCACCGGATTTCAATACGTACTGGTTGTTGCGTGCGAGTGCCTGCGGATCGGCTTCGGGGGCGATGAACGCGGCGCCCGTCGCCTGGGTCGGGGGAACCGGCGCGACTTGCGGCGCCTGCGTCGTGGTGGCTTCGGCGTGATTCGGCATCGATGCTCCTGTGTCGAGGCGCAACGCGCGGTGCGCGTCGCGTGTTTCGCACAGGATAGGCCAGAACGGGGAGTGCGCGCAGCGACGAAAAAGACGCGACCCCCGCGGCGTTGCCGTCGCCGCACGAGGTCGCGCACAGGCACATCAGGCGGTGCTCAGAACTTCCACAGGATGTTGCCGAGCACCGCGTTGTCACGCACGCCGCTGCCGTACTGGCCGCTGAACGTGAGGCCGAGCGTCAGGCGCTTCGTGATGGCCGCGTCGATACCCGCTTCGAGCACCGCGCTGTCGCGAGCAATCGGCACGCCCGACACCTGGAACGACGTACCGCCGTTCGCGAACGTGAACGCCGACGACGGCTGCACGTTGCCGAACGCGTGCCGCCAGCCGACCGTCCCGCGCGCGGTGAACGTGCCGCTCGCGATCGTGCCGAGCTGCGACGCGGCACGCACGCCGAGCGTCGAAAAACCGACGTGGGTCGTCTCGCCGCCGGCGCGCAGCGCGGCCGCGCCGCCGCTTTCCGTATAGCCGTCGGTATGCAGGTTCACGTAGGCAAGACCCGCGAACGGTTCGAGCGCGACCGGCCCGACCGGCAGCGCATAGCCGACTTCGCCGAACACCTGCGCGGAATTCGCGTTGTAGCCGGCCGAATCGTGATCGGAGAAGCCCGCGAAGCCCGGATTGCGGTCGCTGTTGATCCGGTACCACGTGTACGACGCGCCACCGCGCACGCCGAGCGCACCGTATTGCGCGCCGCCGTACAGCGACAGGTAATAGCTGTTGACCGACGCCGACGAACTCTGGTCGTTGTCGAGCGAGCTGTGCGTGACGCCGGCGGCCAGGCCGGCGCGCCACTTGTCGTTGAGCGCCATGTCGGCACCGGCGATGAAGCCCGTCATGCTGCGGTTGATCGCCGACGTGTTGCCGTCGCCCGCGAGCCTGCTGCGGCCGCCGAACGCCTGCCCCCAGACCACCGGCTGATACGGCGTGCCGCCATAGCATCCTTCGCGCGAACCGATCCGGCGTTCCGGCGGCAACGTCGGGTCGGCGACACCGGCCGTGTTGTCGCCGCACAGCGCGGCGCCGCCCGACGACAGCGCAGCGAGCGGCCCCGATCCGGGCGCGAGGCCCTGGCGCACGCGATCGGTGACGGCATCGCGCACGTAGCGGCTGTCGAGCAGCAGCATGCTCTTCAGGCTCGCTTGCAGTTCGCCGTCGAGCATCCCGTAGGCGCGGCGCGCGGTGGCCGCGTCGGTCGTCAGTATCGTGTCGTACAGCGGATTGCCCGTGCCGAGCGCACCGATCGCGGTCGCGACCGCGCGCTGGTTCGGCGTCGTCGCGACATCGGGCAGCGACGTGCCGTTCGTGACGAGCTGCAGGTACACGTGGTCCGGATCGTAGCTGAGCGTCGGCATCAGGAACGCGTAGTTCGAATTCACCTGGCTGAACGTGCCCTGCACGCCCGACGATGCGGTGAGGATCGTGTACTTCGTGGTCGGCTGGTAGCTGGCCTGGTTCGCGAGCACCTGCACGGTGCCGCCGTTCAGCGTGGCCGCGCCGCTCGCCGCGATGCTGCCGCCCTGCTGCGGCGTGACCGCGACCTGCAGCGTCGAGCCCGGCTGGAACGTGACGTTGCCGGCGACGTTCAGCGCCGCGCCCGGCTGCGACACGGCCGCGAACGCGCCGCTCTGCACGACGATGCCGCCGACCGTGCCGGTGCCCGTCAGCGTCGCGCCGCTCTGCACGGTCACGGTCGACTGGCCGAGCGAACCGTCGACGGCGAGCGTGCCCGCGGCGACGGTGGTGGGACCGCTCAGCGTACTGAGGCCCGTCAGCGTCAGTTGTCCGCTGCCGGCCTGGGTCAGCGAGCCGGTGCCGGACAGCACGCTCGCGAGCGTCACGTGGGCGGACTGGTTGAAGATCAGCGCGCCGTTGTCGACGACATTGCCGACCACGCTGCCCGACGTGCCGCCGTTGCCGAGCTGCAGCGTGCCGCCCGCCGCGATCGTCGTGCCGCCCGTGTACGTGTTCGCGCCCGTCAGCGTCTGGATGCCGGTGCCCGCGACCGTCAGCCCGCCGGTCCCGCCGATCACCCCGCCGAACACGCCGCTGGCGGTTCCGCCCAGCGTCAGCGCGTTGCCGCCGAGGCTCACGTTGCTGCCGGCCACGCCCGACAGCGCGCCGAGCGTTTGCGCGCCCGACGCGCTGCTCAGGTCGAGCGTCGCGCCGGTGCCGGCGAGGTTCATCGTGCCGGTCGCCGCCAGGCTGCCGCCCGCGCCGACCGCCAGCGTGCCCGCGTTGATCGTCGTGCCGCCGGTGTACGTGTTCGCGCCCGTCAGCGTCGTGGTCGCCGCGCCGTCCTTCACGAGCGCGCCCGTGCCGGAGATCGCGCCGCTCAATCCGAGCGTATTGCTGCCGCCGAGCGTCAGCGTCGCGCCCGTGCCGAGAGCAACCGCATTCGTCATCGACAGGTTCGTGTTCGTATCGAGCGTCGCCGCGCCGCCGACGTTCAGCGCGCCGGTGCCGAGTGCCGCGGCGTTGCCGAGCACCAGGCCGCCGCTATTGAGATTCGTGCCGCCCGAATAGGTGCTCGCGCCGTTAAGCGTCTGCGTGCCGGTGCCGGCCAGCGTCAGGCTGCCGGTCCCGCCGATCGCCCCGTTGAACGTGCCGCTGCCCGTCCCGCCCAGCGTCAGCGCGTTGGCGCCGATATTCACGTTGCTGCCGGCCACGCCCGACAGCGCGCCGAGCGTTTGCGCACCCGTCGCACCGCTCAGGTCGAGCGTCGCGCCCGCGTTCGCGAGATTCATCGCGCCGGTCGCGACCAGGCTGCCGCCCGCGCCGATCGCCAGCGTGCCCGCATTGATCGTCGTGCCGCCCGTGTAGGTGTTCGCGCCCGTCAGCGTAGTGGTCGCCGTGCCGTCCTTCACGAGCGCGCCCGCGCCGGAGATCGCGCCGCTCAATCCGAGCGCGTTGCTGCCGCCGAGCGTCAGCGTCGCCCCCGTGCCGAGATCGACTGCGTTGGTGATCGACAGGCTCGCGTTCGTATCGAGCGTCGCCGCGCCGCCGACGTTCAGCGCGCCGGTGCCGAGGGCCGCGGCGTTGCCGAGCACCAAGCCGCCGCTATTGAGGTTCGTGCCGCCCGAATAGGTGCTCGCGCCGTTCAGCGTCTGCGTGCCGGTGCCGGCCAGCGTCAGGCTGCCGGTCCCGCCGATCGCCCCGTTGAACGTGCCGCCGGTCGCCCCGCCCAGCGTCAGCGTGTTGGCGCCGAGATTCACGGTCGTGCCGGCCACGCCGTCCAGCGCGCCGATCGACTGCGTGCCCGTCGTCGCACCGCTCAGGTCGAGCGTCGCACCCGCGTTCGCCAGATTCATCGCGCCGGTCCCCGCCAGGCTGCCGCCCGCGCCGATCGCCAGCGTGCCTGCGTTGATCGTCGTGCCGCCCGTATACGTGTTCGCGCCCGTCAGCGTCACGGTCGCCGCGCCGTTCTTCACGAGCGCGCCCGTGCCGGAAATCCCGCCGCCCAGCCCGAGTGCATTGCTGCCGCCCAGCGTGAGCGCCGTGCTCGCACCGAGATCGATCGCGTTGCCGATCGCCAGGTTCGTGGTCGCATCGAGCGTCGCCGCGCCGCCGACGGTCAACGTGCCGGTACCGAGGGCCGCGGCATTGCCGAGCGCGAGGACGCCCGCGTTCAGCGTCGTGCCGCCCGTGTAGTTGTTCGCGCCGTTCAGCGTCAGCGTCGCCGCGCCGTTCTTCACGAGCCCGCCGCCGCCGGAGATCGTGCCGCCGAGCCCGAGATCGGTGCTGCCGACCACGGTCAGCGTCGTGCCGGTGGCGACGTTGATGCCGTTCGCGAGCGACACGTTGGTGGTCGCATCGAGCGTCGACGAGCCGTTGACGTTCACCGCGCCCAAACCCAGCGCCGCGTTGCTGCCGACAACGAGGTTGCCGCCGTTCAGGTTCGTGCCGCCCGTATACGTGTTCGTGCCGGTCAGCGATTGCGTGCCGGGGCCGGACAGCGTCACGCTGCCCGCACCGCCGATCGTGCCCGCGTAGGTTGCGTTGACGGTGCCGTTGAGCGTCAGCGTGTTGGCGCCGAGATTCACGTTCGTGCCGGCCGCGCCGGACAGCGCGCCGATCGTCCGCGCGCCCGACGCGCCGCCCAAGTCGAATGTCGCGCCCGCGCCGGTCAGGTTCACCGTGCCAGTCGCCGCGAGACTGCCCGCACCGCTCAGCGCAAGCGTGCCGCTGACGATCGTCGTGTCGCCCGTGTAGGTGTTCACGCCGCTCAGTGACAGCGTCGCCGCGCCGTTCTTCACCAGGCCGCCGTTTCCGCTGATCGTGCCGGACAGCCCGAGGTCGTTGCTGCCGCCGAGCGTCAGCGTCGCGCTGTTGTTGAGATTGACCGCATTGTTGAGCGTGACGCTCGCGCTCGTGTCGAGCGACGCCGCCGCATTGACGTTCAGCGCGCCCGTGCCGAGCGCCAGGTTGTTGCCGGCCACGAGGCCGCCGCCGTTCAAGTTCGTGCCGCCCGCATAGGTGTTGGCGCCCGACAGCGTCAGCGTGCCGCCGTCGTTCTTCGTCAGCGCGCCGCTGCCCGACACCGTGCCCGACAGCGTGAGCCCGGTCGCGCCCTGCACCGTCAGCGCGGTGCCGAGCGCCACGTTGTTCGACACGTTGAGCCCCGCCGTGCCCGCCTGCAACGCGCCGCCGTTGGCCGTGATCGTGCCCGTGCCGAGCGACGCGTTGTCGTTGATGATCGCGACGCCGCCCGCGAGCGTCGCGTCCTGCGCGGTCGACGGGCCGTTGATCGTCCAGTTGCCGCTCGTGACGTCGAGATGATTGAAGTTGATGTAATTGTTGACCGCGATCGTGCCGTTCGCGGAGGTGCCCTGCTGCAGGTTCAGCGTGTTGTTGCCGCCCGCGCCGCCGTCGACGATCCCCGTCGCCGCCACGTTGATCGTGTTCGGGCCGATCGTGATGTTGAACGCGCCGCCGGTGCCGCCCGCCGCGTTGACCGACGAGCCCGTCACCGCGTTGAACGTGTTGTTGCTGTTCGCGCCCATCGACACGCCGCCGTTGATCGTGCCCGAGTTCGTGAACGTGTTGCCCTGCCCGGGCGTACCGTTGGTGCCGAGCGACACGCGGCCGTTGATCGTCCCGCTGTTCGTCATGTTGACCGTGCCGCCGCCGTACGCGGCGACCACGGGTGCATCCGCGCCGGACAGCGTCGCGCCGACCAGCGGGTTCGAGCCGATCGTGCCGGTGTTGTTGATGGTCGACGTGCCGCCGGTGCCGTTCTGGACCGACAACGCCATGCCGGTCACGCCGCTGATCGCCACCCCGGTCGAGCCGTTCATCGTGCCGTTGTTGGTGACGGTGGTGCTGCTCGCCGACGCATTGCCGACCACCGCCCCGCTCGACAGCACGCCGAGCCCCGAGCCGAGCGCGGACGGGTCGATCAAGCCGTTGTTGGTCAGCGTGTTGTTGTTCCCGGTCAGCGACATCGCGGTGCCGCCGACGCCCAGCAGCACGCCGACGCTCGCGCCGGGATTGACGGTGACGTTCAGGTTGTTCGCGCTGTTCGCATAGCTCGGCGCCAGCGGATTCGCGACGCCCGAGCAGGTTACCGTGGTGCCCGCCGTGCTGCAGGTCGCGTACGCGGGAACGATGCCCGCGCCGGACAATGCCAGGAAAACCCCCGTCGGCAACAGGAATCTCGGAAACGGTTCCCCGCTCTTCTTCGAATGCGCAATGTTCATGCTTCCCCTCATCATCGGCATGGATGCTGATCGGACCGGCGACAGCGGAAAATCCGGGACGCAAGCGTGCCCTCCGGCGGTCGCGGAACGACGTCGGTTTATTCGTGGATGAACTGCTGGTTAATCGATTCTCGTTTGCGAACGCAAAACTAACCGGATGCCATGATCGTGACCCCTCGTTTTTTTATGCAGCGACTTTCTGGTTGATTTGATTTCCGCCTGCTTTTGTCAGACTAGGCTATATCAAAAAAACGCGGTTTTCCAGTCGATGTTTGGTTATCTGATCGAGGTCAATCGAATGCGTATTTTTTACTTGGGGAAATGCGCGAAGCGACCGGCTTACGCAGGCTTCCCGGTCATTCCGGCAAAATCCGGGGCCAAGCTACCGACGCCGCGGAATCCGTGAAAACACCGATATTTCGCACTGAATCGCCCGCTGGATTTTCGCGGTGCGATATGAATGATGACGGCGGCAGCCGGCACACATTATCCGGATCCATTTCATTTGCTAATTGAAAGCACGGATTTTCAACGTCCCGCCAAGCACGTTCGAATCAGGCGCACATGAAATCGCCGCATTGAAATGAAAATGAAAGCCGTGAAATCGATCGATTCCCGGCCGGCACGGCGTGTTACGAAAACAGGCTCATCAGATAGAGCATCGGCCGGAACGACATGGGTCGCGCATCGGGATCGAGCCACAGGCGCAGCGCGTAGATCGCGTATGCGGGCACTTCCCGCCAGCTCGAATAGATATCGCGCCACTGGAAGCGGCGCGGATACGCGGCGAAGATGTTCGCGGGCGCGATGCCGACCCGCTCGAACGCGAGGCGCGCCCGCGCGAGGTGGTAATACTGGCTGACGATCAGCACGCGCGACATCCGGTGCGCCTGCATGTACGCGCGCGTGTGCTGCGCGGTCGCGAGCGTGTTGTCGCCCTGGTCGTCGACGGCGATCCGGTCGGCCGGCACGCCGCGCGCGACCAGATAGTCGCGCATCGCGGTCGCCTCGTTCAGCCCGGGGCCGTCGATCGCGCCGCTGACGAGGAACGCCGGACACTGCCCGGTGCGATAGCAGCGCACGCCGACATCGAGCCGCGCCGCGAGCACCGGTTTCGGCGCGCCACCGTCGTCGAGCGCATTGCCGAAGATCACCGCGACGTCGGCCGGCGCGCTCGGCATCCGCATCCCGGTTCCGACGAGCACGACGGCCGCGACGATCCACAAACACGCGAATGCGGCCAGCACGCGGCCGATTCGGGCCGCACGGCCCTTCTTGAAACGCTGGTTCAAAGCTGTCGGACTCCTGGGGAAGCGTGCCGCCGGTTTGCACGGCACACGGCCCGGCATGCTGCCACGGCGCGCTCGCGCCTGTCCAGGTAACGCGGTCGACACGACCTGCCGAGCGCGTCCGGAGAATCCGGACGACGTTCGGCATGCTGGAGATTCGGGGTTCGAAAGACGGGCGAGGAACGCCAATGCGCCGGCCCGGCCGGCGTCAATCCACCGGACACGTCGCGAGCCGCCCCATCGCCTCCCCCGCGCCGCGCACCGCGCAGGTGGCCGGCTCGTCGGCGATCCGCGCGGTCAGCCCGGTCTCGTCGCGCAGCAGGCGTTCGAGGCCCGCGAGCAGCGCGCCGCCGCCCGTGAGCACCACGCCGCGATGCGCGATGTCGGTCAGGAGTTCGGCCGGCGCATTTTCCAGCACCGACTTCACCGCGCCGATCACCTGCTTGAGCGGTGCGGCCAGCGCGTCCGCCACGTCGTGGTTGGACAGCTCGATCGAGCGCGGCAGGCCGTCCGCGACGCCGCGCCCGATCGCGCGCGTCGACGTGCGCGGCACCGCGCTGGTGGCCGAGCCGATCGAATTCTTCACGCGCTCGGCGGTCTGCTCGCCGAGCAGCACGCCGTACAAGTTGCGCACGTGGTTGACAATCGCCGCGTCGAACTGGTTGCCGCCCACGCGGATCGCCTCGCGGTAGACGATGCCGCCGAGCGCGATCACCGCGACTTCGGTCGTCCCGCCGCCAATATCGATCACCATCGAGCCGACCGGCTCGGTGACCGGCAGGCCCGCGCCGAGCCCGGCGGCGAGCGCTTCCTCGATCAGTTCGACGTCCGATACACCGGCGGCGAACGCGGCCTCGCGGATCGCGCGGCGCTCGACCGCCGTCGCATCCGACGGCACGCACAGCGTGACCTCGACGCGGCGGCCGAAACGCGAACGCGTGCGCGACATGTCGATGAAGCGGCGGATCATCTGCTCGGCGGCGTGCGCATCGGCGATCACGCCATGCCGCATGGGCCGCACGGCCTCCAGATGCCCCGGCTCACGGCCGAGCAGCGCCTTCGCGAGCTCGCCGACCGCTTCGAGCGTCGGTCGCGCGTCGGTCGCGCCGCCCTTGCGAAAGCAGACGACCGACGGCTGGTTCAGCACCACGCCGCGCTCGTGCGTATAAATCCGCGTACTCGCCGTTCCAGGGTCGATCGCAACGGGTTGCGCAAACAACTTTCCGAACAGCGGTGTCGACATATCAAGCCTTTTTTGAACAAACCGGCCGAAACGGCCAGGCCGCGTCACCGCGGCGCGCTTTTACCGCCCCATCATGGACTTAGCGGCAAATCGTTCCGGTACTTTAGACAATTCCCATGATTTTTTCGCGACGAGATTGCCGAATGTGCGTTTCGGCAGGCCCGCGGCTACGCATCGGCCTCTCGCGTCGCGCTTGTAAAACACGGTAATCTCTCGGTCTTGCCTGCTCCCGGCAGGCGTCCGACGACCGATCACGCCAGGTATTCCTCCATGACAGCGACCGCTTTTCCCCGCTGGCTCGGGGTGCGCCCACTCGGCGCAACGCTCGTTGCGCTCTGGTGCTGCACCGTTGCCGCGCAGCCCTTGCCGGCCGCCGACACCCCCGCCGGCCCCGTGACGGCGGCCACTGCCGCCGCACCGGGCGCGCTCGCCACGACGGCCGCCGCCCCCGCCGCCAAGCCCGCACCGACCTGCAACGCCGACGGCGGCCCGGCCGGCCGCCCGGCGATCGGCCTCGTGCTGTCCGGCGGCGGCGCCCGCGGATACGCGCACCTGGGCGTGCTGAAGGTACTCGAGGAGAACCGTATTCCGATCGACTGCATCGCCGGCACCAGCATGGGCGCCGTGGTCGGCGGCCTGTATGCGAGCGGGATGGCCGCCGACGAGATGCAGAAGCAGCTGTCGGAGGTGAACCTGGCCGACATCGCGTTCGACGTGACCGACCGCGCGGACCTGCCGCAAAGCAGCCGCGAGGACGAGCGACTGTACATCAACAGCCTGACGCTCGGCTTCGGCAAGAAAGGCGTGAAGGCGCCGGTCGGCCTCGTGCAGGGCAACCGGCTGCAGGCGCTGCTCGCGAACTGGACCGCCGCCGTGCCGACCAACCAGCCGTTCGACCAGTTGCCGATCCCGTATCGCGCGGTCGCGACCGACCTGCAGACGGGCCAGATGGTCGTGCTGGACCACGGCTCGCTGCCGCTCGCGATCCGCGCGAGCATGGCGATGCCCGGCCTGTTCGCGCCGGCCGAGATCAACGGCCGCGCGCTCGTCGACGGCGGGCTCGTCAGCAACCTGCCGGTCGACACCGCGCGCCAGATGGGGGCGAAGGTCGTGATCGCCGTCGACATCGGCTCGCCGCTGCGCCCGCTCGACGCGCTCGCGTCGCCGGCCGACGTGATGCAGCAGATGGTCGGCATCCTGATCCGCCAGAACGTGACGTCGCAGCGCAAGCAGCTTGCCGCGCAGGACGTGCTGCTCACGCCCGACCTCGGCGCGCTCGCGTTCACCGATTTCCAGAACGCGAAGCAGGCGATCGCCGCCGGCGCGGCCGCCGCGACCGCGGCGCTGCCGCGGCTCAGGCACTTCGCGCTCACGCCCGAACAATACGCGGCCTACCGGTCCGCGCATGCGCAGCCGCTGCCGCCGCCGATCCGCATCACGCGGATCGAGATCAAGACGACCGGCGGCGTGCCGAAGCGTGTCGTCAGCGACGCGCTGCATGTGAAACCGGGCGACACCTACGATCCCGCGACCGTCAGCCAGGACCTGCTCGGGCTGACGACCGGCGGCAATTTCGAGAGCGTGACGCAGCAGATCGTGAGCCACGGCGACGAGAACGTGCTCGAGATCGATGCGCGGGAGAAATACTGGGGGCCGAATTTCCTGCTGTTCGGCGTCGGGATGTCGAGCAGCTCGACCGACGAGGGCGGCTTCCGCCTGCACGTCGGCTACCGGCGGCCGTGGCTCACCGAATCGGGCCTCGAGTTCCGCGCGGACACGACGATCGGCAGCGATCTGCAGTCGGCGCGCGTCGAATTGCGCCAGCCGCTGCCGGCCGCGTACGGCTTCTACATTTCGCCCTATGCGGAATACCAGCGCCGCTATGTGAACCTGTACGACAACAGCGGCGAGGTGAAGCTGAATCAATACTTGATGCAGACGGCGCGCACCGGGCTCGACTTCGGCCTGCCGATCGCACGGCTCGGCGACTTCCGGATGGGTATCGGCTACGCGACCGGGCATGGCTCGCCGAACTACAACCTGCCATTCCCGTTCGACGACGGCAGCTCGACGCTGATTTGGCCGAGCTTCACGTCACAGGCGCTGACTGCGCGTGCGCGGCTCGTCATCGATCAGCTCGACGATCCGATGTTCCCGCGGCGCGGCTACTACGGCGAATTCCGTGTCGAACGGTCGCTGTGGTCGCACAACACCCAGTCCGCCCAGGACCTCGCCGATGCGTCCAACACGCCCTATACCGAGCTCTACGGCAAGGCAATGATCGCGCAGCAGTTCGGCCGGCACAGCGTCAGCGCGACGATCGAGGGCGGCAAGAGCATCGGCGGCACCAACCTGATCAACGCGTTCAACTTCACGCTCGGCGGATTCCAGCATCTGGCCGCGTATGCGGCCGACCAGCTGACTGGCAACGAACTCGCATACGGCAACGTGACCTACATGAACCAGTTGATGACCTTCAACGCGTCCCCGATCAAGGCGCTGTCGGTTGGCGCCAGCGCGGAAGTCGGCAACGTGTGGTCGAGCGGCGTGAACGTCGGCGGCGGCACGCTCAAGCAGAGCTACACGTTCTTCACGAGCCTGTCGACCGCATTCGGTCCGCTGTACATGGGTGTCGCGCTCGCGCCGGGCGGCCGGCGCAACATCTACCTGCAGCTCGGCCGCACGTACTGACGGCGCTCAGATCGGCCAGCTGATCTCGAAGCGCGCGCCGCCGAGTTCGACCGGATCGACGACCGCGATCCGGCCGTTGTGCGCGTGGAGCACCTGCCGCGTGATCGCGAGGCCGAGCCCGTAGCCGCCCGTGCGGCGGTCGAGACGCACGAACGCGTCGAAGATCCGCTCGCGCTCGCTCTCCGGCACGCCCGGGCCGTCGTCCTCGACGAAGATCGCGATGTTGCCGTGCTCGATCGCGATCCCGACGACGATCCGCGACGCCGCATATTTGCTCGCGTTGCGCAGCAGGTTGCGCATCGCGTACGACATCAGCCGCCGGTCCATCTTCACGCGCAGGTCCGACGCGATCGCGATGCGCGACTCGATCGCGCGCTCCGGATACAGCAGCTGCGCGTCGCTGATCTGGTGCTCGAACCACGCGACCGGCGCGGTCAGTTCGAGGTTCGACTGCAGCGAGCTGTATTCGAGCCGCGCATACGTGAGGCTCATGTCGATCAGCTCCTCGAGCTCGGTCACGTCCTGCGCGATGCTCTCCAGCGCACCGTTGTATTCGGCGGCGGAGCCCGGCTCGCGCAGCATCTCGAGCGCGAAACGCACGCGCGCGAGCGGCGTGCGCAGCTCGTGCGAGATCCCGTTCGTCAGGTCGCGCTGCGCGGCGATCAGCCGTTCCATGCGCATCGCGAGCGCGTTCAGCGTGCGCGCGAGCGGGCCGATGATCACACTGTGCGACTCCCGCGCGCGCGTGTTGAAGCGCCCGCCGGTGAAGTCGATCGCGCGCTCGCGCACCATCACCAGATCCGACCAGACCGGCCGCATCCACCGATACGCGGCGAGCGCGGGCGCGGCGAACACGAACGCGAGCACGATCCAGATATCGCCCGGCAGCGCGTCGAACGCGTGCCACACGACTTCCGGCGACAGCACCACGCACAACGCGAGCGCCGGCACGAGCGCGGTCAGCAGCACGAGGCCGAGCAGATGCAGGTAAGTCCGCACGTACAGGCGCGACCAGCTCGGAATGCGGTCGGCGCGCGTGTCGGTCCACGCGCGGCGGAAATGCAGCCAGCGCCATTTGACATAGCGCGGCGCCGAAAGCGGCGCTGCGTCGGGGTGCGAAGGGGTGCGTCGGATCATCGCGGCTTCCGGCTATCGTGCGATGCGGGGATGCCGCGGCCGACGGCGTCGTGCCGGGCCGGCGTCATTCCCACGCATGCTTGCTGAACTGGTAACCCTTGCTGCGGATCGTCTTGATCCGCTGCGGGTTGCCCGCGTCGTCGTGCAGCTTGCGGCGCAGCTTCGAGATGCGCCCGTCGATCGTGCGGTCGAGACCGTCGAACTCGACGCCGCGCAGCTGCAGCATCAGGTCGTCGCGGCTGACGACTTCTCCCGCGTGGCACACCAGCACCCACAGCAGGTCGAACTCGGCCGACGTGAGGTCGGGTGAGCTGCCGCCCGGCAGCACGACCGAACGGTCGGTGCGGTCGATCGAGAACTGGCCGAACGTGTAGCGCTCCGGCTGCGGCGCGGCACCCTCGGCCGCGCGCGCGGGGACGCGGCGCAGCTGCGCCTTGATCCGCGCGAGCAGGATGCGCGGCTCGACCGGCTTGTGCACGTAGTCGTCGGCGCCGAATTCGAGGCCGAGCAGCTCGTCGAACGGCTCGTCGCGCGCCGTCACCATGATGATCACGCCGTCGTACTGCTTGCGCGCCTCGCGGCAGATCTCGAAGCCGTCCTTGCCCGGCAGGTTCACGTCGAGAATGACGAGATCCGGGCGCGTGGACAGGATCGCCGGCACGGCGGCGTCACCGTGCAGCACAGTGTCGACTTCGTAGTCGTTCTTGCGCAGGTAGCCGGCGATCAGCGTGGACAGGCGGGTGTCGTCTTCGACGAGCAGGATGCGAAAAGACATGGGCAACGGTCGGATCATACGGGGAGACCGTGGCGGCGGCGGGCTTGCGCCGGCCGCCGGCCATCGGCCGAAACGTACCGCATGATACTGCGCCCGCCGATTGCCCGTTTGAAGATCTGGAGAATAAGGGCGCGATGGCTGCCACGCTTGACGAATCGGCGCCGAAACGGTTCCATACGGGCTCTTTGAAAACCGGGCTCCGCGCCCGCCCTGCCTCGTACGCGATGAACTATCAGCCGATCCTCGAACGCATCCATGCCGAACTCGCCCCCTGGATCGGCCAGGGACGCGTTGCCGACTACATTCCCGAGCTCGCGAAAGTGCCCGCCGACAAGTTCGGGATGGCCGTCGTGACGCTGGACGGAAACGTTTACACCGTCGGCGACGCGCAGGAGCGCTTCTCGATCCAGAGCATCTCGAAGCTGTTCGCGTGCACGCTTGCATTCCAGCTGCTGGGCGATGCGCTGTGGGAACGGGTCGGCCGCGAGCCGTCCGGCACCGCGTTCAATTCGCTCGTTCAGCTCGAAAGCGAGCGCGGCAAGCCGCGCAACCCGTTCATCAACGCCGGCGCGCTGGTCGTCACCGACGTGCTGTGCCGCCGCTTCGTCAAGGCCGAGACGGCGCTCGTCGAATTCGTGCGGCGGCTGATCGGTGTTGGCGACGTCGACTACGATTCGCGCGTCGCGCTGTCGGAACTGGAACATGCGGAACGCAACCGCGCGATGGCGCATTTCATGGCGAGCTTCGGGAACATGCAGATGCCGCCCGACACGGTGGTGGACGCGTATTGCCGCCAGTGTGCGATCACGATGAACTGCATCGAGCTTGCGCAAGCGGCGCTGTTTCTCGCGAACGGCGGCATCGCGCCCGTCACCGGCGAGCTGGTCGTCGATGCGAGCTCGGCGAAGCGGTTGTCGGCGCTGATGTTGACCTGTGGCACCTACGACGCGGCGGGCGACTTCGTTTATCGCGTCGGCTTGCCTGCCAAGAGCGGTGTCGGCGGCGGGATCGTCGCGGTGCTGCCGGGTGACATGGCCGTGTGCGTGTGGGCGCCGGGGCTGGATGCGAATGGGAACTCGTTGGCGGGGACGTTGGCGCTGGAGTGGTTGACGACTTATACAGGGAGGTCGATTTTTTGAGGGGGCGGGGTTTGGTTTAGGCGTACTTCATTGGCGCAATGCCGGTGGGTCCATATCGACTCGTGCCGGCGTGCTTAGCGGGGAGGTCGGTTTTCGGCAGCAATCGACCCGGAACGGTCCGTCGACTTTCTCGGTAGCGGTCATTCGCTGTTGGGTTTGGGTGTTGGTATGATTTTGATTTGATCGAGAAGAAAAGAGATTGAACAACGAATGAGACTCGACATCGAGGGCAAAGCGGCCATCATCGCGCCTACGTACACACAGATCGCTCGTGAGCTCAAGTCACT
>NZ_CADFEF010000036.1:0-65070 GCF_902833125.1 Burkholderia sp. BCC1640
ACGCCCTTCACGGCTTCCCCTTCGCAACCGAGACTCCCCGTACCCTAAAATGCAGCTTCCTTTAACGACCATCCAGCTCCAAGTACTCCGCTCCCGCCAGGCTCCTTTTGGTTTTGGAAAGTACTCCAACGGCGCCGGTTGGCGACCGGGCGCACCGCACCGCACGACATGCGCGCCGCCGGCGCCGGATGTGACAAGGCCGGCGTCGCGCCGCGAGGCGCCACGCCGGCCCATGCGCGACGCACGCCCCGGTCAGCCTTCCGCCATCATCAGCAACTGCGCGCCATCCGCGACCTGGTCGCCGACGCCATACAGCACTTCGGCGACGACGCCCGCGCCCGGCGCGCCGATCGTGTGCTCCATCTTCATCGCTTCCATCACGATCAGCGGCGTGCCGGCCTCGACCTTCTGGCCCGGCTCGACCAGCACCGCAATCACCTTGCCGGGCATCGGCGCGGTCAGGCGGCCGCCGCCATGCTCGGCATCGCCGGCGTGCGCGAGCACGTTGCGCCATTCGAACGTCTCGGCGACACCCTGCGTGAACACGTGGAAACTGTCGCCGTCCGCATACACGCGGCCGCTGCTGCGCACGCCGTCGAGCGTTACGTCGAAGTCGAGCGGCGTTGCGCCGCGTGCCCACGCGAACGGCTGCGCGGCCGCGTCGCCGGTCGCGATGCGCGTGCTGCCGCCGTCGTCCACGTAGGTGACCGTCACGTCCGCTTCGCGTTCGGGCGCATGCCATTCGAGCGTGCGGCGATAGCCGCCGTTCAGCCGCCAGTCCGGCAGCACACGCCACGGCGACGCGCCTTCCCGTGCGGCCGCATCGCGTTCGCGCGCGAGCAGCGCCGCGCAGGCCAGCGCGAGCGTCGCGCGCGGCGGCTGTTGCGGCGCGAACAGCGCAGCGTGGTTGCGCTCGATCAGGCCCGTGTCGAGATCGGCGATCGCGAACGGCGCGCAAGTGACGATCCGCTGCAGGAACGCGGCGTTCGTATGCAGGCCGACCACCTCGCATGCCCGCAGCGCGCGCAGCATTCGGCCGAGCGCTTCTTCGCGGTCAGCGCCGTGCACGATCAGCTTCGCGATCATCGGATCGTAGAACGGCGTGATCGCATCGCCTTCGCGCACGCCGCTGTCGACGCGCACCGCCGCGCCGATCGCGAATTCGACGCCTTCCGGCAGCCGCAAGTGCTTCAGCGTGCCGGTAGACGGCAGGAAGCCGCGCGCCGGATTCTCCGCGTAGAGACGCGCCTCGATCGCGTGGCCCTGCACGCGCAGCTCGTCCTGCTGCAGCGGCAGCGGCTCGCCCGCTGCGACGCGCAGTTGCCATTCGACGAGATCGAGCCCCGTGACCATCTCGGTGACCGGATGCTCGACCTGCAGGCGCGTGTTCATTTCCATGAAGTAGAACGCGTCGCCCGTCATGATGAATTCGACGGTGCCCGCGCCGACGTAATTCACCGCACGCGCGGCCGCGACAGCCGCCTCGCCCATCGCCTGGCGCACGTCTTCATGCAGCCCCGGCGCTGGCGCTTCCTCGAGCACCTTCTGGTGACGGCGCTGCACCGAGCAGTCGCGGTCGAACAGATAGACGGTGTTGCCGTGCGTGTCGCCGAACACCTGCACTTCGACGTGACGCGGGCGCGTCAGGTATTTCTCGATCAGCACGCGATCGTTGCCGAAGCTGCTCGCGGCCTCGCGCTGGCACGACGCGAGCGCCGCCGGAAAGTCCTCGGAGCGCTCGACCACGCGCATGCCCTTGCCGCCGCCGCCCGCGCTCGCCTTCAGCAGCACCGGGTAGCCGATCTCGTCGGCTTCGCGATGCAGGTTGGCGGCGTCCTGGTCGTCGCCGTGGTAGCCGGGCACGAGCGGCACGGCGGCCGCATGCATCAGCGCCTTCGCGGCGGCCTTCGAGCCCATCGCCGCGATCGCGTCGACCGGCGGCCCGATGAACGCGATGCCGGCCGCTTCGCACGCATGCGCGAAATCCTCGTTCTCGGACAGGAAACCGTAGCCCGGGTGGATGGCCTGCGCGCCGGTCGCGCGCGCGGCCTCGATGATGCGCTCGATGCGCAGGTAGCTGTCCGCGGCCGCGGAGCCGCCGATGTGCACGGCCTCGTCGCACGCGGCGACGTGCTTCGCGTTCGCGTCCGCGTCGGAATAGACGGCGACGCTCGCGATCCCGAGACGTTTGCACGTCGCGGCGACGCGGCAGGCGATTTCGCCGCGGTTGGCGATCAGAATCTTGTCGAACATGGCTTCGGTGTCGTCCGGAAAGTTAGGGGCACGCCGTCATTCACGCCACGAAGGCGTGCGTTTCTCGAGGAAGGACGCGATCCCTTCGCGCGCTTCCGCGCCGGCGCGGGTCCGCGCGATCCAGTCGGCGGTCTGCTCGATCAGCGTCGCGTCGAGCGGCCGGCCGGCCACGTCGGCGACGAGCCGCTTGCATGCCCGCACCGCGTCGGGGCCGTTCGCGACGAGCGTCGCGGCCAGCTTCGCGACCGTTTCGTCGAGCGCCTCGGCCGGCACGGCATCGTGAATGAAGCCGAGCGACGCGGCGCGCGCGCTGTCGAACACTTCGGCCGTCGTGAAGTAGCGACGCGCCGCGCGCTCGCCCATCGCACGCACGACGTACGGCGCGATCGTCGCCGGAATCAGCCCGAGCCGCGCTTCGGACAGGCAGAACTTCGCGCCGTCGGCGGCGATCGCGATGTCGGCCGCCGCGACGAGGCCTACGCCGCCCGCATACGCATCGCCGTGCACGCGCGCGATCACCGGCTTGCCGCAGCGATGGATTGCCTCGAGCATCCGCGCGAGCTTGCGCGCGTCGGCGCGGTTCTCGTCGTCCGAGTAACCGGCCATCTTCTTCATCCAGTTCAGGTCCGCGCCCGCGCAGAACGCCGCGCCTTCCGCCGCGAGCACAACCGCGCGCACGCCGGCGTGTGCGTCGAGCCACTCGAACGCGGTGGTCAGCTCGGCGATCGTCGTCTCGTTGAACGCGTTGCGCACGTCGGGCCGCGCGAGCGTGACGGTCGCCACGCGGCCGGCTTCGCTTACCTTGATCGTTTCGTATCGCATCGGTCAGCCCTCCCGGCCGTTACATGCGGAACACGCCGAAGCGCGTGTCGTCGATCGGCGCGTTCATCGACGCGGCGAGGCCGAGACCCAGCACGTCGCGCGTCTGCGCGGGGTCGATCACGCCGTCGTCCCACAGCCGTGCGCTCGCGTAATACGGATGCCCCTGGCGCTCGTATTGGTCGCGGATCGGCTGCTTGAACGCTTCTTCTTCGTCGCTCGACCACGACCCGCCCTTCGCCTCGATGCCGTCGCGGCGCACGGTCGCGAGCACCGAAGCGGCCTGCTCGCCGCCCATCACCGAGATCCGCGCATTCGGCCACATCCACAGGAAACGCGGGCCGAACGCGCGGCCGCACATCCCGTAGTTGCCGGCGCCGAACGAGCCGCCGATGATCACCGTGAACTTCGGCACCTTCGCGTTCGACACGGCCGTCACCATCTTCGCGCCATGGCGCGCGATGCCTTCGTTCTCGTATTTGCGGCCGACCATGAAGCCCGTGATGTTCTGCAGGAACACGAGCGGAATCTTGCGCTGGCAGCACAGCTCGATGAAATGCGCGCCCTTCACGGCCGATTCGGAGAACAGGATGCCGTTGTTCGCGACGATCCCGACCGGATGGCCCCAGATGTGCGCAAAGCCCGTGACGAGCGTCGTGCCGAAGCGTGCCTTGAATTCATCGAACTCCGAATCGTCGACGATGCGCGCGATCACCTCGCGCACGTCGAACGGCTTGCGCGTGTCGACCGGAATCACGCCGTACAGGCTCTTCGCGTCGTAGCGCGGCGGCTTCGGCTCGCGCACCGTCACCGGCGACGCGATCTTCGGCGCGAGATGACCGACGATGCTGCGCGCGATCGACAACGCAAGCGCGTCGTTCTGCGCGAGATGGTCGGCCACGCCCGACAGGCGCGTGTGCACGTCGCCGCCGCCGAGATCCTCGGCGCTCACTTCCTCGCCGGTCGCGGCCTTCACGAGCGGCGGGCCGCCGAGGAAAATCGTGCCCTGGTTCTTCACGATGATCGACTCGTCGCTCATCGCCGGCACATACGCGCCGCCCGCCGTGCACGAGCCCATCACGACCGCGATCTGCGCGATTCCCGCGGCGGACATCGTCGCCTGGTTGAAGAAGATGCGGCCGAAGTGGTCGCGATCGGGAAACACGTCGTCCTGGTTCGGCAGGTTCGCGCCGCCCGAATCGACGAGGTACACGCACGGCAGCCGGTTTTCCGCGGCGATTTCCTGCGCGCGCACGTGTTTCTTCACGGTCATCGGATAGTAGGTGCCGCCCTTGACCGTTGCGTCGTTGCATACGATCACGCACTCGCGGCCCGCGATCCGTCCGATCCCGGTGATCACGCCCGCGCCCGGCGCGTCGTCGTTGTACATGCCGTTCGCCGCGAGCTGCGACAGCTCGAGGAACGGCGCACCCGGATCGAGCAACTGCGCGATGCGATCGCGCGGCAGCAGCTTGCCGCGCGACAGGTGCTTGTCGCGCGCGGCCTGGCCGCCGCCTTGCGCGAGCTGTTCGATCTTCGCGCGCAGGTCGGCGACGACCGCCTCCAGCGCCGCGGCGTTCGCGCGGAAGTCTTCCGAACGCGGGTTCAGTTTCGATTCGATGATCGGCATCGACGGGGCTCCGTTCGCGTGACGTGGGGCGTTACATCGTTTCCGCGAACAGCTCGCGGCCGATCAGCATGCGGCGGATCTCGCTCGTGCCGGCGCCGATCTCGTACAGCTTCGCATCGCGCCACAGACGGCCGACCGGGTATTCGTTGATGTAGCCGTTGCCGCCGAGGATCTGGATCGCCTCGCCGGCCATCCACGTCGCCTTCTCGGCCGTGTAGAGGATCACGCCCGCGCAGTCCTTGCGCACCTGGCGAATGTGGTCGCTGCCGGCCGAATCGAGATGGCGGCCGACCGCGTACAGGTACGCACGGCACGCCTGAAACGTGGTGTACATGTCGGCGACCTTGCCCTGGATCAGCTGGAATTCGCCGATCGACTGGCCGAACTGCTTGCGGTCGTGGATATACGGCACCACCGCGTCGAGACACGCGGCCATGATGCCCGTCGGGCCACCCGACAGCACCGCGCGTTCGTAGTCGAGGCCGCTCATCAGCACCTTCACGCCGCCGTTGAGCTGGCCGAGGATGTTCTCTTCCGGCACCTCGACGTCCTGGAACACGAGCTCGCCCGTGTGCGACCCGCGCATGCCGAGCTTGTCGAGCTTCTGCGCGACCGAGAAGCCCTTCATCCCCTTCTCGACGATGAACGCGGTGATGCCGCGCGGGCCGGCGTCGATGTCCGTCTTCGCGTAGACGACGAGCGTGTCGCAGTCGGGGCCGTTGGTGATCCACATCTTCGTGCCGTTGAGCACGTAGCGGTCGCCGCGCTTGTCCGCGCGCAGCTTCATGCTAACGACGTCGGAGCCCGCGTTCGGCTCGCTCATCGCGAGCGCGCCAATGTGTTCGCCCGACACGAGCTTCGGCAGATATTTCTGCTTCTGCGCGTCGGTGCCGTTGCGGTGGATCTGGTTCACGCACAGGTTCGAGTGCGCGCCGTACGACAGGCCGATCGACGCCGATGCGCGCGAGATCTCTTCCATTGCGACCATGTGCGCGGTGTAGCCCATGTTCGCGCCGCCGTATTCCTCGGCCACCGTCATGCCGAGCACGCCGAGATCGCCGAACTTCTTCCACAGATCCATCGGAAACTGGTCGGTGCGGTCGACTTCCGCCGCGCGCGGCGTGATTTCCTTGGCCGCGAACGTCGCGACGGCGTCGCGCAGCATCTCGATGTCTTCACCGAGCATGAATTGCACACCGGGCAGGTTGATCATGTCTCCTCCGTCTCCAGAAAGTGGGTCGCACGCGCCGATTTCTGAGTTTCGCTCAAATCGGATCAATGCGTCGATTCATTAAGCCAATACAGCGTAAATTTTGCACAGTTTCGCGCCTCGTCCGGCTCGTCGTCAATAGTTTTTTGAGTGACACTCAGATATCATGGCGGCATGACAGCCGCTACCGCCGACACCATGACCACCACCGCCAAAGCCGACCGCCCCGAGCCGTCGCGCGCACCCGCCGGGCGCAAGTCCCAGCAGCGCGTGCAGGACATCCTGCGCGCCGGTCGTGAAGTGTTCGCCGAAAAGGGTTACGAGCATGCGACGGCCGCCGAGATCGCGCAGCGCGTCGGCGTATCGGAGGCAACGGTGTTCAGCTACTTCCGCGGCAAGCGCGAGCTGTGCGCGCGCGTGATCGCCGACTGGTATGACGAAATCATTGCCGCGTTCGAAGTCGGGATGCCGCAGGAAGCGTCGGTGCAGCAGCAGTTCGCGTTCATCGTGCGCACGCACCTGCGGCTGATGCTGGTGAACGGCACGGGGCTGTGCGCGCTGGTGCTGTCGGAGGGGCGGGCGAAGCAGCATGCGTTGAGCGACGAGCTCACCGCGCTGCAGCGCCGCTACACGGCGCCGCTGATGGACGTGCTCGCGCGCGGCCAGGCGGCCGGGCAGGTGCGCAGCGACATGCCGCTGAGCCTGCTGCGCTCGATGGTGTTCGGGCCGATCGAGCACGTGCTGTGGGATGCGATCCTCGGGCACCGCAAGCTCGATACGGAAACGACGGCCACGCAGCTCATCGACATGCTGTGGGCGGCCGTGCAACCGCCCGCGCCGGAGCAGGCGGCGCTGGTGCGCTTCAGGAACGAAGTCGCGGAAGCGGTCCGGCGGCTGGAAGGGGAAGCGTCACGCCCGTGACGCCGAGGGGCGACGCTGAGCGCCTGCCGCCGCGTTGCCGCATCGTTCCCCCCGTCGCGGGGAATTCGGACGCTACGACTCCTCGCCGACCCGCAGCGGCGCACGGCTCTGCTCGTTGTTCAAGTGAACGAACTTGCGCAACAGGCGCATCAGTTCCCGCGAATCGTCCTCCCCCATGCCGTCGAACAGGCCGGCGCGCAACTCCTTCACCGACGGAATCAGGTGCGTGAGCAGTTCGACGCCCGCCGGCGTCAGCAGCAAGCGCCGCTGACGCCGCGGCAATACTTCGCGGACGATCAATCCTTTTGCTTCGAGCCGGACCGCGAGGTCCGCGGTCGTCGACGTGTCGAGCGCCACCCGCTGCGCGAGCGTCACCTGATCGAGCCCCGGACACTCATAGAGCATCCGCAGGACCGCGTACTGCACCGGCGTCACGTCCCGGCCCAGCTTCTCGTAGAACATCGCAACCGCGATCTGGTGCGCGCGCCGGATCAGATGCCCGGGTTCGTCGTACAGGTCGAGCGGGAAAGACGGCGCGTCGGCGGGATTCGTTTTTTCCATGAATGAGTCGATGACATAGGCGGCGCACGCCGTTGCGTGCGCCGACGGCATGGCGCTGCGTCGCGCCATTTCCCGGGAAAACCAGTATACCGCTCGCCTTGCCCTGGCCAATCTCGATGAGTACACTGAATCTCATTCAGTACACGGAATGAAGAATTGCCGCGCACCGGCGGCACCGCCCTGAAGGAGACGAAGAACGTGTTTCTCAAGAACGCTTGGTATGTGGCGTGCACGCCCGATGAAATCGACGGCAAGCCGCTCGGCCGCAAGATTTGCAACGAGTCGATGGTGTTCTACCGCGCGGCGGACGGCCGGGTCGCCGCGCTCGATGACTTCTGCCCGCACCGCGGCGCGCCGCTGTCGCTGGGATTCGTGCGCGACGGCGTGCTCGTGTGCGGCTATCACGGGCTGGAAATGGGCTGCAACGGCAAGACGGCCGGCATGCCGGGCCAGCGCGTCGGCGGCTTTCCGCCGATCCGCAGCTTTCCGGCGGTCGAGCGGTATGGATTCGTCTGGGTGTGGCCCGGCGATGCGTCCGCAGCCGATCCCGACAAGCTGCCCGCGCTCCAGTGGGCCGAAGATCCGGCCTGGGCACACGGCGGCGGCTTGTATCACATCCGTTGCGACTACCGGCTGATGATCGACAACCTGATGGACCTCACGCACGAGACCTACGTGCATGCGACGAGCATCGGCCAGAAGGAAATCGACGAAGCGCCGCCGAAGACGACCGCCAACGGTGACGAAGTCGTCACGAGCCGCTTCATGGAGAACGTGATGCCGCCGCCGTTCTGGCGGATGGCGCTGCGCGGCAACGGGCTGGCCGACGACGTGCCGGTCGACCGCTGGCAGATCTGCCGCTTCACGCCGCCGAGCCACGTGATGATCGAAGTGGGCGTCGCGCATGCGGGCCACGGCGGTTACGACGCGCCGGCCGAGCTGAAGGCATCGTCGATCGTGGTCGACTTCATCACGCCGGAGACGGACACCTCGATCTGGTATTTCTGGGGGATGGCGCGCAACTTCCGGCCCGACGACCACGCGTTGACCGCCGAGATCCGCGAAGGCCAGGGCAAGATCTTCGCCGAGGATCTCGACATGCTCGAGCGCCAGCAACTCAACCTCGAGCAGTGGCCGGACCGCAAGCTGCTCAAGCTCAACATCGACGCCGGCGGCGTGCTGTCGCGCAAGGTGATCGAGCGGCTGCTCGCCGACGAAAACGCGTCGAGCCCGCAGCGGCCCGTGATTCCGGTCGCGCAGATCAAGGAGGCGTCATGAGCGCCGCGACGCTGACGGTCCGGGTGGCCCGCAAGTGGCAGGAAGCGCGCGACATCTGCGGTTTCGAATTCGTCAGCGATGACGGGTCGCCCTTGCCGCGCTTCGACGCCGGCGCGCATATCGACGTGTATTTGCCGGGCGGGCTCGTGCGCCAGTACTCGCTGTGCAACCACCCCGAACACGGCGATCGCTACCAGATCGCGGTGCTGCGCGATGCCGAGGGCCGCGGCGGGTCGCGCGCGATTCACGACGAAGTCCGGCAAGGCGATACCGTACGGATCGGCATGCCGCGCAATCAATTTCCGCTCGCGCCCGACGCCCCGCACCACCTGTTGATCGCGGGCGGGATCGGCGTCACGCCGATTCTCTGCATGGCGGAACGGCTGTTCTCGTCCGGCACGCCCTTCGACATGCACTACTGCGCGCGTTCGACCGATCGCATGGCCTTCGTCGAGCGGATCGACGCGGCCGGGTTCCGCGACCGCGCCCGCTTCCACGTCGACGACGGCGACCCCGCGCAACGCCTCGACCTGCCCGCCGTGCTCGCCGCGGCGCCTGACGGCACCCACCTCTACGTATGCGGCCCGCGCGGCTTCATGGACGCGGTGCTGAACGCCGCACGCCAGCGCAACTGGGCCGACGAGCGGTTGCATTACGAGTTCTTCGGCGGCGCGGTTGCATCGTCCGGCGCGGATCGCGCGTTCCAGGTCCGCATCGCGAGCAGCGGCAAGGTGATCGACGTGCCGGCCGAATGCACGGTCATCGCCGCGCTGGCGGCCAACGGCATCGACTTGCTCACGTCGTGCGAGCAAGGCGTCTGCGGCACCTGCGTGACGCGCGTACTCGAAGGCGAGCCCGATCATCGCGATTCGTATCTGACGGAAGCGGAACAGGCGGCCGGCGACCAGTTCATGCCGTGCTGCTCGCGATCGCGAAGCGATCTGCTGGTACTCGACCTGTAGAGCTGTAGACGGACCGCCCGACACGCGGCGGCCAATCACAATACTGGAGACGATCAATGGCGCAACATGCTCGGCCACCGATCAATACTACTAAGTTCCCGGTCGACCGATGGTGGGTCGCCGCGCTGTCTTCCGAACTGACGGACAAACCCGTCGCCCGCACGCTGCTCGGCCGTCCGGTCGTGCTGTTCCGGTTGCCGTCCGGGGAAGTCGGTGCGCTGGAAGATCGCTGCTGCCACAAGTCGCTGCCGCTGTCGTGCGGCTCGCTCGAAGCTCGCGGCCTGCGCTGCGGCTATCACGGCCTGCTGTTCGACCGCGACGGCACCTGCGTGGAGATTCCCGGGCAGGACCGGATTCCGGCAAAGGCGTGTGTATCGTCGTATCCGGTGCGGGAACAGGATGCGATCGTGTGGATCTGGATCGGCGCCGACGCGCATGCTCAACCGACCTGCGCGCCGCCGCGCTATGCGTTCCACACGGATCCGCAATATCGGTTCGGCGGCGGCAACTACCATTACGACGCGCCGTATCAGCTGATTCACGACAACCTGATGGACCTGAGCCACCTCGGCTATGTCCATCTGAAAACGATCGGCGGCAATGCGCCGCTGCACATGGGCGCGGAAACCTGCGTCAGCAACGACGGCGACACTGTGACGCTGGTGCGCCGGATGCCGGATTCCGACCCGCCGCCGACGTACACGGCCGCGTGGCCGTTCGCGGGCCGGGTCGATCGCTGGCAGGAAATCGAATTCCACGTGTCGCATATCCGGATCTGGACCGGCGCGATGGACGCCGGCACCGGCGACCTGCTCGATCCCGCGCGCGGCGGCTTTCACATGCGCGGCTTCCACGGCATCACGCCGGAGACGGACACCACGACGCACTATTTCTGGACCATCGCGACCAATCCGCAACACGACGTCGAACGCGTCGCGCAAACGGTCATCGAGCAATCGGCGGCGACGTTCGACGAGGACAAGACCGTGATCGAAGCGCAATACCGGAACCAACTGCGGTTTCCGGACGGCCGCCAGATCGACATTCACGTCGACGCAGGCCCCAATCGCGCGCGGCGCGTGATCGAGCGACTGCTGCAGCAACCCGAACCCGTGTAACCGTCGCGCCGGCGCGCGAACGACGCCTGCTTGTGGCTGCAAGCATCCCCCGCGGTTGGCCGCCGGCTTCTGTTTTTCCCATTCGATTAGTCATACTATTTTTATGAAGGGTCTTTGACGTGAGTGCAAATATCCGCAATACGATCGACGCATCCCCGATGAGCGCGTTCCAGACGATGGCGGTCACGGCCTGCGTCGTGCTGAACATGCTCGACGGCTTCGACGTGCTGGCCATCGCATTTGCCGCGCCGCACCTCGCCGCAGAATGGAAACTGAGCGGCAAGGAAATCGGCCTGCTGCTGAGCGCGGGGCTCGCCGGCATGGGCATCGGCTCGGTGTTGATCGCGCCGCTGGCCGACCGCGTCGGTCGCCGCCGCATCATCCTGCTCTGCCTCGCCGTGATCTCGACCGGGATGCTCGCCTGCGCGGCCACGCACAGCACGCTGCAACTCGCGATCGCGCGGGCCTACACGGGGCTCGGCATCGGCGGCATGCTCGCAAGCCTGACCGTCATCAGCGGCGAATACGCATCGAACAAATGGCGCAGCGCCGCGATCGGCATGCAGTCGACCGGCTACGCGATCGGCGCCACCGCCGGTGGGGTCATCGCCGGCTACCTGCTGTCGACGTGGGGATGGCGCAGCGTGTTCGCGTTCGGCGGCATCCTGACCTTGATGGCGATCCCGATGGTGCTCGCACTGCTGCCGGAATCGCTCGACTTCCTGCTGGCACGGCGGCCGGACGACGCGCTGCAGAAAATCAACCGCATCCTCGCGAGAATGAAGCGCGCACCCATCGACGCGCTGCCGGCCGTGACGGCGTCCATCGACACGACACGTCCCGCGTCGAGCTGGACGGCCGTGCTGCGCGCACCGCTCGCGCGCCGCACGATCGCACTGTGGATCGCGTTCTTTCTCGTGATGGGCAGCTTTTATTTCGTCGTGAGCTGGACGCCGAAGCTGCTGGTCCAGGCCGGACTGTCGGCATCGCAGGGCGTGACCGGTGGCGTGCTGCTCAACCTCGGCGGCATCGCGGGCGCGTCGCTCTTCAGCCTGCTGTCGACCCGGTTCGGCCTGCGCAACCTGCTGGGCGCGACGCTGCTGCTCGGCGGCGCGCTGATGGTCGTGTTCGGCGCGAACACCGGCTCGCTTGGCATCGGGATGACCGTCGCGGTGTTCCTCGGCGCCGTGATCAATGCGTGCGTGGCCGGCATGTACGCGTTGTCGCCGACACCCTACCCCGCCGAGATCCGCACGACCGGCATCGGTCTCGCGGTCGGCATCGGTCGCCTCGGCGCGATCCTGTCGCCGATGACGGTCGGTGCGCTGCTCGACGACGGCTGGTCCGTGCCCCATCTCTATCTGGCGTTCCTCGTGCCGATGGCTGGCGCGGCGATCGCCGTCGCAGTGGCGGGCGCGCGCGCCGCGGCACCGCAGCGGCAGCACGATCCGGCGATCTCGTAACGCGCGACGCCCGCGGCCCTGCCGATACCCGTCGGCATCCCGGACATGTCCGGGGCATTAGAAAAATCGACAAGTAGATCTACATACTGTTTGGAGACAGCCATGAAAACGAAACTGGGCGTCGCATTCGCGACGGCGATGGCGATGGCCGGACCGGCCTGTGCGCAAAGCAGCGTCACGCTGTACGGGATCATCGATACCGGCGTGTCCTACTACAACAACGCCGCGCGCGGCGGATCGTTCATCGGCATGCCAACGCTGACCGGCGAGGTGCCGTCACGCTGGGGCCTGCGCGGCACGGAGGATCTCGGCGGCGGCTATCAGGCCTTCTTCGTGCTCGAAAACGGCTTCCAGCCGGGCACGGGTGCGCTGAACTACGGCGGGCGTCTGTTCGGGCGGCAAGCGAACGTCGGCGTGAACAGCCCCTTCGGCGCGCTGACCCTCGGCCGACAGATGAACATGTCGATGATCGTGCTGACCAATGCCGACGTGATCGGTCCGTCGATTCATTCGATGGCCGATTTCGACTCGTATCTGCCGAACGCGCGCAGCGACAACGCGATCGGCTACAAGGGCACGTTCCACGGCGTGACGCTCGGCGCGACCTACAGCTTCGGCCGCGACGCGGCCGGGCCGGCGGGACCATCCGCGACGGGCTGCGCGGGGCAAGTGCCTGGCGACATCGTCGCCTGCCGCCAATACACGGCAATGCTCGCCTATGACGCGAGCAATTTCGGGCTCGCCGCATCGCACGACGTGATGCGCGGCGGCGGCGGCGCGCTCGCGCCGCTGAACAATCCGGCGTACACCGACACGCGCGACATCGTCGCCGGCTACGTGAAGATCGGCCCCGCGAAACTCGGCGCGGGCTGGATCCGTCGCAATCTCGCGGCGGCCGCACACCTGCAGGCCGACATCGTGTTCGCCGGCGGCACGTACTACGCGACACCCTACCTCGCGCTCGACCTGCAGGGCGTGCGCTACCTGCAACGCCGAGAAAACGGCGAAGGCGGCACGAACGCCACGCTCTTTGTCGGCCGAGCGAACTATTTCCTGTCGAAGCGGACGACCGTCTATACGTCGGTGGGCTACATGTTCAACAGCACGCTGGCCGCGAACGCGGTCGCCGCCGGCGGGACGGTCGGCACCGGGATGAATCAGCTCGGCGTGATGGCCGGCATCCAGCAGAAGTTCTGATTGCCGGACACCGCTCGTCGAGCGCGACGTGACAGGAATTTTGGCCGCTACGGCAGCAGACGGCCTGCGGCCCGGAAATCGCGATACCCGAGCCGTATCGGCCTCGCCGCAATTGCAAACGATTCTCATTACGTATATTATGCGCGTCCTGCCGCGGCGAATCAGTGAAGCGCCGCGGCCCGCGCCTTCATCCTTAGCACGCCGTCCATTCATCGATTCATGCCATCCCGTCGACTGCCACGCCGCGCGCGGACCTTGCGTCCGTGGCGCGCGAGCCTGCCTGCCCTGATCACTCTTTGCGTCGCAAGCGGCGCGCATGCGGATGCTGAACCTGCCGCCACGGCTTCGCCAGCCAAGTCCTCGCCGTCGTCGACGCCCGCGCCGCCCGAACGCGAACTGCCGACGATCAGCGTCACCGCATCGGCGGCCGCCGATCCGACCGTCGGCTACCAGCCGCGCACCAGCAGCGTCGCCGGCGGCGACGATCGTCCGCTCAAGGAAATTCCGCAATCGGTCGCCGTGGTCAGCAGCAGCGTGATGCAGGATCAGCAGGCGCGCTCGCTCGACGACGTGCTCGGCAACATCAGCGGCGTGACGCAGACCAACACGCTCGGCGGCACGCGCGACGCGTTCATCAAGCGCGGCTTCGGCTCGAACAACGACGGCTCCGTGCTCGTCGACGGCGTGCGCACACCGGTGCTGCACAGCTATCTCGCGACGATCGACCGCGTCGAAGTGCTGAAGGGCCCCGCTTCGCTGCTATACGGGATGCAGGACCCGGGCGGCGTGATCAACCTCGTCACGCGCAAGCCGGAAGAAACGTTCGGCGGCTCGATCTCGGCCTCGCGCACGAGCCACGGCGGCAGCAGCGCGCAGTTCGACCTGACCGGTCCGCTCGGCAAGCCGGGCCAGGTCGCGGGCGGCACGCTCGCGTTCCGGCTCACCGGCGAATACGATACGAGCCGCTACTGGCGCAGCTTCGGCCGCGAACGCAACGCGCTGATCGCGCCCGCGCTTTCGTGGCACGACGCGAACACGTCGATCGACGTCAGCTACCAGTATGTCGACTACACGATGCCGTTCGATCGCGGCACCGTGCTCGTGAACGGCCGCCCCGACGATGCGCTGCGCTATCGCCGCTACGAGGAAGCGTGGGCGCAAAGCGGCGGGATCCAGGAAACGCTGCGCGCGCGCATCGAGCACCGCCTCTCCGACGCATGGCGCGTGCGCGCGACCTACGGCTGGGGCCGCGACCGCTACGATCAATACATCACCCGCGCGACCGCCTTCAACGCCACGACCGGCGCGCTGTCGCGCACGTCCGACGCGAACCTCGGGCGCAACGACTCCGACCAGATCGCGACGCTCGGCCTGCTCGGCAACCTGACGCTCGCGGGGATGAACCACGCGCTTTACATCGGCGGCGAATACGAGCGCCAGCGCAGCTTCCGCGGCGACACGATCCGCGGCGCCGCGACCAAGGGCTTCAATCTCTACGATCCCGTCTACGGCCTGCTCGCGCCCGGCGGCACGGTCAGCACGAAGCAGAGCGATTCGCTTTCGAAGGTGCACACGTACTCGATGATCGTGCAGGACTCCGTAAAGATCACCGACCGGCTCACCGCGGTCGGCGGGCTGCGGTGGGAGGAGTGGCAGCAGGAATCGGGGATGGGGCGGCCGTTCGTGTTCGCCGACCGCTCGCACGGCAACGTGTGGCTGCCGCAGTTCGGGCTCGCCTATGCGCTCACGCCGTCGCTGACCGCCTATGCGAACGTGAGCCGCTCGTTCAAGCCGAACGTCGCGTCGAACGTGGCTGCACCGCTCGCGCCGGAATTTGGCCGCGTGCTGGAAGCCGGCCTGAAGTTCAGCCTGAAACCCGGCATCACTGGCACGCTCGCGGCCTACCAGATCGACAAGCGCAACGTCGCGGTCACGGTCGGCGACATCACGTCGACGATCGGCACCGCGCGCTCGCGCGGGATCGAACTCGACGTCGCGGGGCAGCTCACGCGCCATCTGAGCCTGATCGGCAGCTACGCGTACACGAACGCGAACGACCGCGACAGCAACACACCGCTCGTCAACGTCGCGCGCCACACCGGCAGCCTGTTCGCGGTGTACGACACGGCGATCGCGAACCTGCCCGGACGCTGGCGCTTCGGCGGCGGCGCGCGGCTCGTCGGCGCACGGCCCGGCGACACCGCGAACAGCTTCACGCTGCCCGGCTACGTGACCGTCGACGCATTCGCGGCCTACGAAACGACGATCGGCAAGTTCCCGACACGCATCCAGCTCAACGTGAAGAATCTGCTCGACAAGACCTACTATCCGTCGAGCAACAGCAATCTGATCGTCGCCGTCGGCGAGCCGCGGCTCGTCACGCTGACGACGACGGTGTCGTTCTGACGCACCTTCGCAGCAGGCAGACGAAGGCCGCGCGATGCCGCACACGTCGGCGCCGCGCGGCCTTGTCGTTTCCGCCAATCATCGGACCCTCGAATATCTCCCATCCGATATCGCGATTTCCGCTGTCGATCGCGCGCCTCTAGACTGGCTACGCGATGGCGACGCATCGCCGCGACACGGCGATGCACCACGCCCCCACAAAAACGATATGGGAGAGTTCGATGTCCGACCGGGATGCGCGGCACTGCTCGCCGGCAATGCCCACGCGGACGACATCGCACTCGGCAATACCATCGCCACCCAAGGCACGACGACGGGCGCGGACGGCCAGGGGCAATCGAGCGGCGGCAAGCCGGTCTTTCCGGCGCTCTGGGGCGCGCGCTCGTTCAACTGGGGCGCGGGGATGGGCGACATCCGCAACGCGGCCGACTTCGTGAAGGCCAACATGCCGCTCGGGCTCGGCGGCACGCTGACCGATCAGGAAGCGTGGGACGTCGCGACCTTCATGGACAGTCACGAGCGCCCGCAGGACCCGCGTTTCACCGGCTCGGTGCAGGACACCCGCGCGAAATTCCACGACACGCCCGACTCGATGTACGGGCGCGAGGTGAACGGCCGCGTGCTCGGCGCGCCATGAGATCTGGCTGGTCCGAACGGCGCGGCATGCGCGATCACGGATGCCAGCGATACACGACGATGCTCGACCCGTTGTAGTTGTCCTTCGTGATCACGTATTCGCCCGTCGAGCGCAGGTACGCACGGATGCCGTACATCGAGTCGACGTCATTGCCGACGTCCATCGCCGACGTGTTCGAGTTCGTCAGTGTGGTCACGAGGCTGCCGGTGTTGAGGTCGAATACGTCGACGTTCGGCACCGTGTGCACGTAGCCGACGAACAGGTAGTGGCCGGCCGCCGCCATCGATTTCGGATTCGCGCTCGTCAGGTTGATCGCGACGTTCGGCGTGCTCGTGTTGCCGGCCTTCCAGCCGCGATAGACCTCGATGTGCCCGTTCATCGCGGTCCAGTCCCAGGTGCCCGCGATGCCTTGCGCGAGGATCATCGTGTCGCTGTCGGCCTGGTAGATGATTCGCGTGAGCGGCAGCACGGTGCGCGGAATCGGGATCTGCACCGGCTTGCCCCACGTCGGTTTCCCGGTCGCGTCGAAACCCGTCATCGGATAGTGGGAAATGTTGTTGGTGCGATCGAGCCCGGCCCACACGTCGCCGTTGTCGTCGAGCGCGAAACCGGCCGTGACCTGCAGCGTCGTGTTGAACGGCTTGCCGGGAATCGAGCCGTCCGGAATCGCGATGTAGCCGTTCGCGCCGTTGAAGTGATAGATGTTGTAGTTGCCCGGGTTCTGCCCGGTCGCGACGAGCATCCGGGTGCCGTTCACCAGCGCGAGCTGGCCGAAATGCTGGCCGCGCTGGTAGTCGTTCATGTCGAGGCGCGGGTCCTTCGGATAGCTGAACGGATCGATCGTGTTCGCGACGAACGTGCCGCCCGCGGTGCCGGTGTATACGTTGTTGCCGCTGTAGAAGAATGCGCCGTCGGTCGCCGGATCGGGCGCGGCGGCGCCCTCGAAGTTCAGCGCCTGCAGTTTCCATTGCAGCGCGCCCGTCGGGCCGTACGAATGAAGGTCGGTGCTGCCGTTGCGCCCGAGATCCCAGCCGCCGCCCCACGCGTTGTTCAGCACGTACAGGTTGCCGGCCGCATCCTTGCCGATGCCGGCGACGCGCGTGAAGCGCTTGTCGCCGACCTGCCCCTTGATGCCCGAGGTCGTGTCGAGGTAGCCGCCCTGCACGCCGAACGTGCCGAGCTGCACGGGCTGGCCCACGAGCGCGTAGATCTTGATGTTCATGTCGGGGCCTTCGTCGCCCACCAGCAACTGCCCGCTCGGCGCATCGAAATACAGCGACGCCGGCCGCGCACGGGCCGCCATCTGGATCGTGTTCATCGCCGTGCCCGTCGGGCTGAACTGCGCGACGACGCCCGCGCTCTTGCGCGCGACCCACAGGTTGCCGGCCGCATCGAGCGCCAGCGCGCCGGGGCCCGACACGCCGATGTCGCGCTGCCACACGCCGTCCGTCGTATAGACGCGCACGCGGTTGCCGTAGAAGTCGCTCGCGTACAGCAGGTTGCCGGTCGTCGCGAGGCCCGTGATCACGTCCGCGTACTGGATGCCCGTCCACGTGCTGACGGGAATGCGCAGATCGCGCTGGTTCGTGCTGCGGTTGTAGCGGCCGACCGAGCCGCTGCCGAACGTACGGTTGTAGCCGAGCGCGACGAACAGCGAGTTCGCGTTGCCGGTGATCGCACCACCCTGGAATTCGTCATGGATGCCGATCGTGCCGAGCGTCTGCCCATTCTGGTAGATCGCGACGCCGCCCGCGTTCTCGTCCCAGCGCGACGCCGTATAGATCACGCCCTCGGGCGCGACCCACAGCGAGCGCGCACCGTTGCCGACGTGCGCGGCGAGCGTGCCGAACGTGTTCGCAAGCCAGTCCGTCGTGTATTGCGCTTGTGCGTGACCGACCGGCGCCAGCATTGCCATGCACAATCCAAGCAATGCCGCGCGAATTTGTTTCGATAACATGAATGATGCTCCCGGACGATCGTTTTTCGACACTCTAATTCGCCGCGTATGAAATATTGGTGATTTTTTCAAAAACCGGTTCAATTGCGCCGCGAATGATTCATTACGTTCTTTGACCGCGCGACACCGGCTGACTGAAGACTCGCCGCTCCGGGTGTCGTATCGCAAATCTACGCCCCAGCGGCGCTCTCGCGATTCGCGCTTTCCGGCACTTAATTCCGAATCGCCCAATACGGACGCGTCATTTTTTCTGATTTACATGCATTGAATTCCCATTTCCGGCAAAGCGATTCAATGATTACAAATCGAAATTAAAATGAAAGAGAAAAAATATTATGCGGCGCACGCTGCATTGCCGGGAAAGTCGTGAATGTATGAAATAAGGCGATGTGCGGCGGAATGCCGTTGCCGATGAAGATGCGGATGAGGGGAAAGATGTCCCGCGAGTGCGGCGACGAGCGATGCGCGCAGCGATGGCAGCGCATCGACGATGTCGATCACACGCTGCCGGCGGAACAGACATCGACAAGCAACGGGCCACGTAACCGGCGGCCCGCCTCGAACGCGAGCCGCCGGTCATGCGCGTGACGTCAGAACTTCTGGCGCAGGCCGAGGCTGACGATCGCCTGCGACCGCGAGTCGGACGAGTGGCCGTTCGCCTTGTCCGACACCGACGCGGTCGCGGCCACCGGCCGGCCGAGCGCGTCGAGCGTCGTGCCGGACGCATGCTGGTACGCGCCGAGCAGGTACACGCTGGTGCGCTTCGACAGGTCGTAGACCGCGCCGAGCGTGACGTTGTGATACTGCGCGCGGTTGTCGATGCCGTCGACGTCGCTGCCGCGCGTGTAGCTGTAGCCCGCGAACAGTTGCGTCTGCGGCTGCACGTTCCAGCGCGTGAACACGCCCGCGACGTTGAAGGTCGCGTGGCCGTTGAACAGCGACTGAGCGCCGCTGCGGTACTGCACGTTGCTGTAGTTCATGCCGACCACGGCCGGGCCGAAGTCGTACGTCGCGCCGGTCGCGATGATCTGCTGCGACTGCGCGCTCGCATAGCCTTCGTTGATCGACGAGTTGAACAGGCCGTCGTCGGTGCTTCGCCACTTGCCGGCCGTCGGGTCGGTCGCGCCCGTCTTGCTGTTGTCCGAACGCTCGTAGCCGACACCCACGCGCAGCGGCCCCGCCGCGTATGCCGCGCCGACGCTCCACGTGTTGCGCTGCTTCATGCTGCCCGGCTGGCTGCCGAAGCCGTACAGCGCGCCGAACGTGAAGCCCGAGTAGTTCGCGCTCGTGTACTTGATCGAACTGTCGACGCGCGCGGTCTGGTCGAGATCGTCGATGTCGCCAGGGTGCGCGCCGAAGCCGCCGATGAACGACGACGGGCCGACCGGGCTCACGAAGTCGTCGAGCGACGTGTACTGGCGGCCGAGCGTGACCGTGCCGTAACGGGTGCTGCCGACGCCGACGAAGGCCTGCCGGCCGAACTGGCGACCGCCCTGGCCCGACGTGCCGTTGGTAATGTCGAAGCCGTTCTCGAGCACGAACAGCGCGCGCATCCCGCCGCCGAGATCCTCGGAACCCTTGATGCCCCAGCGGCTGCCGGACAGGTTGCCGGTGGTCAGGCCGACGTTCGAATGCCCTGTATAGGCGCCCGGCGAGCCGACCCGTTCGTTGCTGCGATAGGTGACGCCCGCGTCGACGATGCCGTACAGCGTGACGGAGCTTTGCGCGGATGCGATGCCCGCGAGCGAGAGCAGCAGCGGGGCTGCGATCAGTTGCTTGTTCATGATTATTAGCGTCTCCGGGCGGTGAACCCGTTGTTCTATGCGAGTAGCGTGTGCGGTCGGGAGATCCGCCGGCATGCGAGGCCGGCCGCGGCCGCATACGGGAACGCGCGCGTGCGATACGCGCGCGCGACGTCGCGGCGAGCATGCCCGCCACGGCCGCCATGGTAGTTGGAACCGGTTCCCGTCGACAGCGCAATGATGAAAACAATTTCTTGCGAGAATCGAGATAATCGCTCGCGCATCGAACGCCGCTGTACAGCGCGACGACGTGCGCCCGATAATCGAGCACCCGCCTTGCACAGGGAGCCTTCGGCATGCATCAAACGACCTTGCTGATCTTCGCCGCCGTCGCGTTCGTCGGAATCGCGACGCCCGGCCCGACCGTGCTGCTCGCACTGACCAACGGCTCGCGCTACGGCGTGCGCCGCGCGGCCTACGGTTTCGCCGGCGCGATGCTGTCCGACTTCGCGCTGATCGTCGCGGTCGCGCTCGGCCTCGGCGCGCTGCTGATGGCGTCGGCATTCTGGTTCTCGGTGGTGAAATGGCTGGGCGCCGCCTATCTCGCGTATGTCGGCATCCGGCTGCTCACGTCGAAGGGCGCGCTCGACGTCGCCGTCGCACATGGTGGCGCGGCGCACGGACGCAACGCGTCGATCTTCGCGAAGAGCTTCCTGACTGCGGTGACCAATCCCAAGGGCTATCTGTTCTTCTCCGCATTCCTGCCGCAGTTCCTCGATCCGTCCGCGCCGCTCGCGCCGCAATACGTCGCGCTCGCGGTCACATTCGCGCTGCTCGACGGGGCGGTGATGTTCGGCTACGCGCTGCTCGGCGCTCGCGCGGTGCGGCTGCTGAAGCGCTCGGGCGCGCTTTGGCTCGAACGCACGTGCGGCGCGATGCTGCTCGCCCTGGCCGGTTCGCTCGCGCTGTACCGGCGTCATGCCGCGTAGGCGCGTCGGCATGCACGCCGCATCGTGCGTGGCGGGTGCGCGATGAGGATCGCCGCGCCGCCCCGCTCCGGTTTCCCCGGCCTGTCGCTCCGGCAGCTCGACCGCGCGGATCTCGACGCGTGGTACGCGTACCTGTCGAAACACGACGTCGTCCGCCACACGAGCTGGAACCTGCATGCGCGCGACGATCTGCTGCCGCTGTTCGACGGCATCGAGTCGACTCATCCGGATTCGATCCGCCGTCTCGCGATCGTCGACGATGCGTCCGGCGCACTCGCGGGGACAATCGGACTGCATACGGTATCCACCGCGAACCGCTCGGCCGAGATCGCGTACGACCTCGCGCCGTCGCACTGGGGGCGCGGCATCGCGAGCGCGCTGTGCGCGAGCGTCACCGCGTGGGCGTTCGCCGAAGGTGGCTTCATGCGCATCCAGGGCGTCGTGCTGACCAGCAACTCCGGCTCCGTGCGCGTCCTGCAGAAATGCGGCTACCGCTACGAAGGATTGTTGCGCGCGTACCGGATGGTGCGCGGCGTACCGGGCGATTTCGCGATGTACGCGCGCATCGCGACCGACTGAAACTCGCCGCGCGTCGCGCGTGTCCCGCCATCGGTGCGATTGGACGATCCGCGTCGAATTCGCGACAATCGCCGTTCCTCGCCTCGACTTGCTCATCATGAAAATCGCCGCGCTGTCCGACATCCACGGCAACCTCGCCGCGCTCGACGCGGTGCTCGACGACGTGCGCCGCCGCGGCGCCGACGTGATCGTCAACCTCGGCGACATCGTGTCGGGCGCACTCCATCCCGCCGACACGGCCGACCGCCTGATCGCGCTCGAGCTGCCGACCATCAAGGGCAACCACGAACGGCAACTGCTCACCGGCGATCGCGACGCGATGCGGCTGTCCGATCGCTGGGCGCACGACACGCTGCGCGACGACCATCGCGCGTGGATCGCCGCGCTGCCCGAGCGCCTGACGCTCGGCGACGACGTGCTGATGGTGCACGGCACGCCCGCCAGCGATCTCGTCTATTTCCTTGAAACGGTGACGCCCGACGGCTGCCGCGCGGCGACGCCCGATGAAATCGCGCAGCGCGCGGGCGACGCGCCGGCGTCGCTGATCCTGTGCGGCCACACGCATGTGCCGCGCATCGCGAAGCTCGACGACGGGCGTGTGATCGTCAACCCGGGCAGCGTCGGGCTGCAGGCTTACATGGACGATCTTCCGCATCCGCACCGGATCGAAACCGGTTCGCCACATGCGCGCTATGCGATGGTGTCGCGCACGCCGGCCGGCTGGCACGCCGAGTTCCATGCGGTCGAATACGACTGGCATACGGCCGCCGCCACCGCGGCATCGCGCGGCCGCGACGACTGGACCGTCGCGCTGCGCACCGGCCGGTGCTGACGCAGCGTCACGCCTCGTTCAACCCGCTTCGCTCCCCGGAAAACCAACCCGTCATGCCCGTTCCATCGCAACTGCTTTTCCTGCCCGGTGCGTCGGGCAGCACCGCGTTCTGGCAACCGCTCGCGAGCCGCCTCGCGCATCCGGCCGCGCGACGGATCGTCGCCTATCCGGGCTTCGGCGACACGCCGCGCGATCCGGCCGTCGACGACTTCGACGGCCTCGTGCGCCATGTGCTGACCGCGATCGACCGGCCGACCGCCGTGATCGCGCAATCGATGGGCGGCGTGATCGCGATGCGCGCGGCGCTCGAACGTGCGCCGCTCGTCACGCATCTGGTGCTGACGGTCACGTCCGGCGGCCTCGACATGCAGGGGCTCGGCGCGCACGACTGGCGCGCCGGCTTCGCGGAAGCGAACCCGCAGTTGCCCGACTGGTTCCTGACGTTTCGCGCGGACCTGTCGCATGACCTCGGCCGCATCGCACAGCCGACGCTCCTGCTGTGGGGTGACGACGATCCGATCAGTCCGGTCGCGGCCGGCCGGCGCCTGCTCGAACGGCTGCCCGATGCGCAGCTGCATGTGGTGCCGGGCGGCCACCACGATCTCGCGGCGGTGCATGCGGATACGCTTGCACCGCTTGTCGACGCGCATTTGCAGCGCGTGTGACGCGGGCCGCTTCGACTCGCAGCCCGCAATGCCCTTGACGCCGCATCACGCGCCGTCCCATTACGCAGCGTTCGCCAGCGTCAACCGCGCTTCGAGCCCGCCGCCGTCCGGCCGGTTGCGCAACGTCAGCGTGCCGCCCATCGCGAGCGCGAGCTGACGCGCGATCGCGAGGCCGAGCCCCGTGCCGCCCGTCTCGCGGTTGCGCGACGTCTCCACGCGCCGGAACGGTTCGAACACCGCGTCGAGCTGATCGTCCGGAATGCCGGGCCCGCGATCGCGCACCGCGATGACCGCGCCGCCGTCCGGTGCCGCCTGCACGTCGATCTCGGCCGCGCCCGCGAACTTCAGCGCGTTGTCGACGAGGTTGCCGACGATCCGGCGCAGCGCCTTCGGCCGCGTGACGAGCGCGAGCGGCCCGCCGCTGTGCAGCGCGACGTCCTGCCCCGCATCCGTGTAGTCGCACACGATGCTGTCGAGCAGCGCGTCGAGATCGATGCGGCGCGCGGCCTCTTCCGTGCCGTGCAGCGTGCGCGCATACGCGACGCCTTCCTTCACCAGATGCTCCATCTCGAGCAGGTCTTGGCGCAGCTTCGCGCCCTGCGCGTCGTCGTCCATCACGTCGACGCGCAGCCGCATCCGCGTGATCGGCGTCTGCAAATCGTGCGAGATCGACGCGAGGATCTGCATGCGCTCGGCCATGTACTGCGCGATGCGGTCCTGCATCGCGTTGAACGCGCGGGCCGCGCGCGCGACTTCGGACGGGCCGTCCTCGTTCAAGCGTTCGCCCTTCAGGTCGGGGCCGAGCGCGTCGGCCGCCTGCGCGAGCTGCTTCAGCGGCCGCGTCGCGAGCCGCACCGCGAGCCAGCAGCATGCGGCGAGCACCGCGAGCTGCAGCGCGAGCACGACCGGCAGCCAGCCCGACAGGGGCACCGTCGACATCGGATGGATGTCGATCGTCAGCGGCGAGCCGTCGGTCAGGCGCAGATGCACTTGCAGATGCTCGCGATCGCCGGGGAGCGCGTTCGCGGTCAGCGGGTAATCGCCGCCGATGCCGTCCGAGATCGAACGCTCGACGCGCGCCGAGAGCCGCGCCTCCGGCGGCGTGCCCGTCTCGCCCGGCCCGAGGATGAACGCGTAGCTGCGCCGCGCGAGACGCGGCAGCCACGCGGCGCGCTGATCGGGCGGCAGGTGGTCGAGCAGCGCGACCGAACTCGCGACCTCGCGCTCGATGTAGCCCATCATCAGGTTGGTGGTCGCCTGGTCGCGCTCGGTCACGGTGAGCCAGAACGACAGCGTCTGCGCGAGCGCGAGGCCCACGCACAGGATCAGCGCGAGCCGCGCGAACAGCGAGCGCGGCCAGTGCCACAGGGTGCGCGTGTTCATGCGTCGCCTTCGACCGCGGTCACCGCCGACGAGAACACGTAGCCCTCGTTGCGCAGCGTCTTGATGTAGCGCGGCTCGCGCGCGCCGTCGCGCAGACGCTGCCGCAGCCGGCTCACGAGCAGGTCGATCGACCGGTCGAACGGATCGGACTGCCGGCCCTGCGTGAGGTTGAGCAACTGGTCGCGCGTCAGCACGCGCTGCGGATTGTCGAGGAACACCCGCAGCAGCCGGTACTCGGCGCCGCTCAACGCGACCAGCGTGCCTTCGGTGTCGAGCAGGTGACGCCCCGTCGTATCGAGCCGCCATTCGCCGAACGCGAGCATCGCGGCCGTCTCCGTCACCTGCATGCCGGGCGGCAGCATGCGCGCGCGGCGCAGCACGGAGCGGATCCGCGCGAGCAGTTCGCGCACCGCGAACGGCTTCGCGAGATAGTCGTCGGCGCCCATCTCGAGGCCGATGATGCGGTCGGTTTCCTCGCCGCGCGCGGTCAGCATCAGCACCGGCACCGTCCGGAACTTGCCCGCGCGCAGGTCGCGGCACAGCGTGAGGCCGTCCTCGCCGGGCATCATCAGATCGAGCACGATCAGGTCGGGCGCGCCGTCGTCGAGCGCGTTGCGCATCTCGCGGCCGTTCGCGGCGAGCGACACGCGCATGCCGTTCTTCTCCAGATAGTCCGCGATCAGTTCGCGGATCGCGCGATCGTCGTCGACGATCAGTACGTGGTCGATCTTGTCCATGAGTCGATGTCGTTGGCGTGATGTTCCGGCTGGTGATGTCCGCTTTTATACCGCACCGCGGGCGCGCGTTTGTATCCCAATGTATCGCGCCGCCATGACGACACACAACATTGCACACGCGCGGCTTGCCGGACACACCGCAGATACGTCGGCGCGGCCCAATGAAGGCTGTCGAAACCTGTCCGGCCCGCGCACTCGCGCGACGGCCGGCCGAACCGGAGAACCGCCATGCTGCCCAGATTCAGGACCGCCGCCCTCGTGATCGCCCTCGCCGCCACGGCCGGGCTCGCCGCATTCGCCGGCACCCGCGACGACGCGGGCATGACCGCCTCGCTGGCCGGCACGCCGGCGCCCGACTTCACCGGCATCGAGCGCTGGCACAACAGCGCGCCGCTCAAGCTCGACCAGTTGCGCGGCAAGGTCGTGCTGGTCGATTTCTGGACGTACTCGTGCATCAACTGCATCCATACGATTCCGTACGTGAACGACTGGTACCGGAAGTATCGCGACCAGGGGCTCGTCGTGGTCGGCGTGCATACGCCCGAGTATCCGTTCGAACGCGACGCGAAGAACGTCGCCGACGCGGTCAAGCGCTTCGGCATCCAGTATCCGGTCGCGCAGGACAACCGCTACGACACGTGGCGTGCGTACGGGAACCAGTACTGGCCCGCGCTGTACCTGATCGACGCAAACGGGAAAGTGGTCTATACGCGGTACGGCGAGGGCGGGTATGACAAGACGGAAGCGGCGATTCGGGGGGCGCTGGCGCAGGCGGGGGAAGCGGCCAAGGGCGCGACGCGTACGCAGTAGCGTGCGCCGGCCGGGGCGCGGCATGCGCCCCCGTGCGATTCACCGCGACTTACTTCCGCTTCGCATCCGCCTCCGCCAGCATCGCCTCCCCGATCGCGAGATTCCCGTCCGCGATCAGCGCGTCGCCCGCGCCGCGAATATCGTCGACCGCCTTGTTCTGCCCGAGCTTGCGCTTGCCGACGAGCCGCGTGATCTCGATCTGCAGCCCGACGATCGACTGCAGCATCGTGTCGAGATAATCCTTCGGCGCGTCGGTCATCTTCCACGGCGCCGGCTGCGACGCCTCGTGCGTGCGCGTCAGCCGCGCGACCACGCCGCGCACGAACTTCTCGTCGTCGCGCACCGTGATGCGGCCGTATGCATGCACGACCACGTAGTTCCACGTCGGCACCTGTCGATGCGCCGCGTGTTTGCTCGGGTACCAGTTCGGCGAGATGTACGCGTCGCCGGCGCGGAAGATCACGAGCACCTCGTCGCCGTTCGCGACCTCCTGCCAGACCGGATTCGCGCGCGCGACGTGCGCATGCAGCTCGCCGAGGCCGCCGTCGCCCGGCAGCAATTCGAACGGGAGGTGGTTCGCGTCGAGCCCGCCCTTCCCGTGCGTGACCAGGCTGCCGAACGGATGATCGACGATCAATTCGCGCAGCGCGTCGGGGCGGGATTCGGCGAAATCGGCAGGGACATACATGGCGGCTCCACGGTCGAAAAGGGTTCGGACGGAACAGGCGCAACCGGCCCGTCATGCGCAGATTGTGATCGCTAACTGGTTTATGCTGTAGAGCCGGTTTCGAACAATTTCAGCAGACCAGAATCATGGCCAGAACCGCCCGGATCGCCGAAATCCCGTCGCTCGGCGTGCTCGACCGCGCGGCCGGCGACCTGAGCCGCCAGCTCGCGCAGGCGTTGCGGGACGCGGTGCGGCGCGGCGACATGCGGCCCGGCGACACGCTGCCGTCCACGCGGCTGCTCGCGACGTCGCTCCAGGTCGCGCGCGGCACCGTCGTCGATGCGTATGCGCAGCTCGTCGCCGAAGGCTTCCTGGAGTCGCGCGGCGGCGCCGGCACGCGGGTCGCGAACGCGCTGGCCGAGCCCGCTCCGCCGGCCGGTGAACCGCCCGCCGCCCGGCGGCGTGCCGCACCCGCCGGGCTGCCCGAACCGGCCGCGACGTTCGCGCGGATCGCCCGCGAATTCCGGCCGTTGCCGGCCGTGCCGTTCGCGATCTCGGTGCCGGTTGGGCTCACCGCGCCCGACGACATCTGGCGCCGGCTCGGTAACCGCCTGCGCGCCCGCGGCGCCGGTGCGCCGTCCGGTTACGCGGATCCGCAAGGCGCGCGGCCGCTGCGCGAAGCGATCGCCGATTACGTGCGCCGCTCGCGCTCGGTGCGCTGCAGCGCCGATCAGGTCGTGATCACGAGCGGCACGCAGCAGGGGCTGCACCTCGCGAGCCAGGTCCTGCTCGGCCCGAACGATCGCGCGTGGGTCGAGAATCCCGCCTATCGCGGCATCACCGCGCTGCTCGAGAGCACCGGCCGGAGCGACGCGATGGTCCGCGTGCCGGTCGACGCGGACGGCATCGACGTCGACGCCGGCATCCGTCTCGCGCCGAACGCACGCGCGGCGTTCGTCACGCCGTCGCATCAGTACCCGCTCGGGATGCCGATGAGCATGGCGCGACGCAACGCGCTGCTCGGCTGGGCGCGCGCGCATCGCGCGTGGGTGGTCGAGGACGATTACGACAGCGAGCTGCGCTACGAAGGCTATCCGTTTCCGTCGCTGCAAGGTCTGGATCCGGAACACGTGATCTATCTCGGCACGTTCAGCAAGATCCTGTTCCCGTCGCTGCGGCTCGGCTACGTGATCGCGCACGACGACCTCGTGCCCGCGTTCTGCGGTGCGCGCGCGCTAATGGATCGGCACGCGCCGACCGCCGATCAGCACGTGCTCGCCGCCTTCATCGCGGAAGGGCATCTCGACCGCCACATTCGCCGGGTGCGCGGCGTCTACGCGGAACAGCGTGCGTTGCTGATCGACACGCTCGGCGCGCGGCTGCCGCGCGAGCGCGCGTGGGTGCAGCCGGGCGATCAGGGGATGCACGTCGTGCTATGGCTCGCGGAAGGGATCGACGATCTCGACGTGGTGGCGCGTGCCGCGCAGGCGGGCGTCGCGGTGCGCGCGGTGTCGCCGATGTTCGCGCCGGGCACCGCGCGTCCGGGCCTCGTGCTCGGCTTCGGCGGGTTCGATCGCGCGCGGATGGAAGCGGCCGCGCAGCGGCTCGCGGATGTGGTCGGCGAAGCGGCCGGCACCGTTTCATCGGACGAATCGCGGCGGCGCGGACGACCAAAGGTTGTCCGCGGGAAACAAACGTAATCGTCTGTAAATCCTGCAAGAAAACGGGCTGTTTGACCGCCGGCAACGGTGCGCGGTTTGCTAGGATCGCGCCTTTTCCGCTCGCGCTCCTGCCGTCGTGAATCGCTTCGTGCCGTTTCTTCGTGACCTGTGGCTTCGCTGCCGCACCGGTGCCCGCGTGCTGGGCGCCGGCGCTTGGCATCGCCTGCGCCATCCGACGCGCCGCGGTGTCGCGCTGACGCTCGCCGCGATACCGGTGCTCGGCCTGCTGGTCCTGCTCGCGTTCGTCCCGTTTACGCCGAGCATCGGCGACATCCGCAAGGCGCGCATCGACCGCCCCGCGCGCGTGCTGTCGGCCGACGGTCAGCTGATCGCCGAATTCCGGCCCGTCAATCGCGAATGGGTGCCGCTCAAGCAGATCTCGCCGCACATGGTCGACGCGCTGATCGCGACCGAGGACCACCGCTTCTACGCGCATCACGGCATCGACTGGCGCCGCACGCTCGCGGCCGGGCTGCACACGTTCTCGGGAAGCCGCCAGGGCGGCTCGACGATCACGCAGCAGCTCGCGCGTAACCTGTATCCGGACGAAGTCGGCCGCGCGCCGACGCTCACGCGCAAGGTGAAGGAGCTGATCACCGCGTTCAAGATCGAGACGGTGTACAGCAAGGACGAGATTCTCGAGACCTACCTGAACACGGTGCCGTTCCTGTACAACGCGTACGGCGTCGAGATGGCCGCGCGCACCTATTTCGGCAAGTCGGCGGACCAGCTCGACATCGTCGAAAGCGCGACGCTCGTCGGGATGCTCAAGGGCAACAGCTATTACAACCCGGTGCTGAACCCCGAGCGCGCGGAACAGCGCCGCAACATCGTGCTCGCCCGGATGGCGGCGATGGGCATGCTGTCGCCGCGGCAGCTCGCGCAGTTGCAGCGCCGGCCGCTGCGCGTCGACTTCGAGCCGCAGACCGCGCAGCCCGGCCCCGCCCCGCACTTCGCGGTGCAGCTGCGCAAGTGGCTGATCGCATGGGCCGACCGCAACAACTACGATCTTTACGCCGACGGCCTCGTCGTGCGCACGACGCTCGATGCGCAACTGCAGGACATGGCGACGCAAGCGCTGACGCAGCAGACCGATCGCCTGCAGGCGATCGCCGATGACGCATGGCACAACCCGTCCGGCTGCGGGCTGCGCAACGACCTGTTCCGCGGCTTCATCCGGCAGACGCCCGACTATCGCGCCGCGCGCGACGCGGGGCTCGCCGATGCGGCGGCGCTGAAGCAGCTCGGCGCGAATCGCACGTTCATCCGCGCGTTGTGCGAGCGCAAAACGCAGGTGCAGGCTGGCTTCGTCGCGATCGATCCGCGCAACGGCGCGATTCGCGCGTGGGTCGGCAGCCCCGATTTCGGCAGCGAGCCGTTCGATCACGTCGTGCAGGCGCGGCGCCAGCCGGGCTCGACGTTCAAGCCGTTCGTCTATGGCGCCGCGTTCGCGGACGGCATGCGGCCGGGCGATACCTTCGTCGATCGCCCCGTCGCGATCCCGATCGGCGCGCACGCGGTGTGGCACCCGACCGATGCCGAGCCGCCGACGGACGCGCCGATGACGTTGCGCGACGCGCTTGCGCTATCGCGCAATCGGATCACCGCGCAGGTGATGCAGCGCGAAGGCGCGGCCAGGGTCGCGCAGCTCGCGCGCGCGATGGGCGTGCGCGACAGCGCGCTCGACGCGGTGCCGTCGCTCGCGCTTGGCACGAGCCCCGTCACGCTGAAGGAAATGGTGTCCGCGTACGGGACGATCGCGAACCGCGGCGTGTACGTCGCGCCGCAAATGATCACGCGCATCGAGGACCGCGACGGCAAGGTGCTCGCTGCGTTCGGCAGCGCGCCGCCCGAACGCGCGCTGCCGGTGGCCGCGGCACAGACGCTGGTTGACGTGATGCGCGGCGTCGTCGATTACGGGACCGGCGCCGACATCCGCTCGCGCTACGGGATTCGCGTCGACGTCGCGGGCAAGACCGGCACGACGCAGGACAACACGGACGGCTGGTTCATCCTGATGCATCCGCAACTGGTGGCCGGTGCATGGGTCGGCTTCGACGACGGTAGCGTGACGCTGCGCAGCGACTACTGGGGCGCGGGCGCACACAGCGCGCTGCCGATCGTCGGCTCGTTCTACGATGCGGCGTTGCGTGCGCGCGCGATCGATCCGCGTGCGCAGTTTTCGCCCGATTTTCGGCCGCGCAGTGCGCCGGCACCGGTGCCGAAGCGACATCCGCACCCCGGCCTGTTCGACTGGCTGAAAATCTTCCGCTGAGCACTGCTCGACAATGACGCTTCGTCATCCTTGAGGAAGCGATCCCGGCACGCACCGCGCATCCTCGACGCGTTCGAGCGCGTCGCCGGCGCGCGGCGTTTCGCGTTCCGCGACTGCACGCCGTACGATTTCGCGGGCGACCTGCGTCAGGCCCCGAACGATGCGCGGGCCGGCGGATACGGCCGACAACGCGCTCAGGCCGCCGCGAACGTCGCGGCCAGTGCATCGAACGGGCGCACCCGCCGTATCGCCTTCGTCGGACCGGCTGTTGTCAGTCCGCCGTGTCGCCGTTCTTCGGCAGCTTCGACCATGCGTTGCGCCCCGGCGCCGGCGACCATGCCGGACGCGTCTTGCGTGCGCTGTCGATCACGGCCAGGTAGCGGCCGGCGATCGGCGTGATGTCGCGATCGCGGCGCAACACCCACAACGACTTACCCGCCTCGACGCGCGCCTGATAGTCGTCGTCGAGGATGCCGTGCGTGTCGAGAAACGTATTCAGCGACGCAGGAATCCGCACGCAGCCTTTCGAATGCCGGATGCCGAGCAGCGGTTCGAGGCGATCGGGGTCGGTCGCGTGCATCTGGAAGCGCATCGGCGACTTGCCGCCCTTGCCCCACCCCCGCTCGCCGTCCACCCAGCCGAAGTCATAGATGCGCATGTCGCGCTTGCCGTAGCCGCGAATGCCGTTGTCGTTCGTCGTGCCTTCCGCGCGGAAATCCATGTTGTCGGGCGAGTGGTGGAACACGCCGAGCGGCGTCAGGAAGTGATCGTATTTGCCGGGCCAGCCGGTGCCGACCGGCGACGCACCGATCATCAACCACGCATTGGACGATGTCGCGCGGAAGTAGATGAACAGCGCCTGAACGTTCGGCGCACGGTCGACGAGCGCAACGTATTCACCGGCCAGGTCACCGAGATCCGCATCGGCGAGCGCATTCTGAAGGCGATCGCCATACGCGCGCTGCTCGCTCGCGGGCACGTTCAGGCGCCGCGTGACTTCCTGCGTGAAGCGCTTGCGCATGTCGATCGCGCGCGCGGTTGCGTTCCTCGCCTCCTCGGCCGACAGCGGCGGGTGCCGGCGCGGCGGCGTCGGTGCGGGTGCTTCGGCTTCGCTTGCCGGTGTGGCGGATGCTGCCGATGCAGGAGAGGCCGCGGACGCGGCGGATGCCGGCGCTGCTTCCGACGACACATGTGCCGGCGAAGCCGGATGCGCGGCCGAAGCAGTTGATGAGGAAGACGTAGCAGTGGCCGACGGCACGTCGGACGCGGCAAAGGCCGGCCGCGCGACAAGAACGGAGATCGGGACAGCGGCCGCGAGCCACACATACGTGGCGACCGCGAGAGTACGGCAACGCGGCCTGGATAACTGCCGCGTCAGGTCGGAGAGCATCATGCGATCGAAGCCATCGGCCGATCCGGCCATCGCACGTGGCGAACGGCGCATCTCCCGCGCGAGCCATCGACACGCCTGCGGCACGCATGTGCCCGGCGCCGACGCCTCTTCGCGGTGGAGTCGTTCGCAGCACAACGCGTTCGGTCCAATGGCGGCTAATGAGTCGTCAGGTCTTTCATTCTACCCGCGCGGACACGAATCGGCAGGGCCGAACCCCCGGTTTCGCGGCGGTGTTGCGCTTCGTCACGCTTTGTTTCAACTCGTTGCCGCGTGCTTGTCACCCGCGTGCCGCACGCGACACGCGAGTGCGCAGCCGGCGTCTACTTCGAAATGGTTTCGAGCGCGATGCCTTTGGTACGCGGCCCCATGAACCCGATCGCGGCCATCACGATCACCATCGCGCCGGCAATGAACGCGAACACGCCGAACGTGCCGAAGCCCTTCAGCACGGCCGCGATCACGAACGACGAGAAGATCGCCGAGAAGCGGCTCCATGAGTAGACGAAGCCCACCGCGCGCGCGCGGATCGACGTCGGGAACAGCTCGGCCTGATATGCGTGGAAGCTGTACGACATGATGTTGCTCGCGAGCGTGAGGCCGATGCCGAGCACGATCAGGAATGCGCCCGCCGTCGTCTGGCTGAACAGCAGCCCGCAGACGACGATCGCCGCCGCCATCGCGACGATCACCGACTTGCGCTCGAAGCGGTCGGCGATCACGAGGCCGATCAGCGGGCCGAGCGGCGCCGCGAGCGCGATCACGCTCGAATACATGAGGCTCGACGTGATCGTGATGCCCTGCTTGATCAGCAGCGTCGGCACCCAGTTCGCGAAGCCGTAGAAACCGACCGTCTGGAACACGTTGAAGATCGTCATCATGATCGTGCGGCTGCGATACGGCGGCACCCACATGTCGCGGAAGCTGCCGCGCGGCGGCACCGGCTCGGCCGGCGCGGGCGGCGGCAGCGGCCGGCCATATTCGGCTTCGACCTTCGCCTCGAGCGCGCGCATGATGCGATCGGCTTCGTCGACGCGCCCCTGCTGCGCGAGCCAGCGCGGGCTCTCGGGCAACTCGCGGCGAATCCACCACACGAACAGCGCGCCGTGCGCGCCGATCAGCACGACCCAGCGCCAGCCGTCGAGGCCGAGCGGTGCGTGCGGCACGAGCAGATACGCGAGGAACGCGACCACCGGCACCGCGACGAACCCGACCGCCTGCTCGCACGCGAACGCGCGGCCGCGGATCTGCTTCGGCACGAGTTCGGAGATGTACGTGCCGATCGTCACCATCTCGACGCCGAGGCCGAGACCGACGACGAAGCGCCAGAAGTTCAAGCCGCCCGCCGTGTCCTGGAACGCCATCACGACGTTGGCGGCCGTGTACCACAACAGCGACCACGTGAAGATCGCGCGGCGGCCGAAGCGGTCCGCAAGGAAGCCGCATGCGATCGTGCCGATGAAGAGGCCGGAGAACAGCGCGGCGATGAAGCTCGCGACGCCCGTGGTGCCGAACAGGCCGTGCGTCGTCGCGGACAGGATCCCGCTTTTCACGAGGCCCGGCGCGACGTAACCGCTGTACAGCAGATCGTAGAGTTCGAAGAAGAAGCCGAGGCTCAGCAGCACGACGAGCTTCCAGACGCTGCGGGTCGGCGGCAGGCGATCGAGGCGGGCCGAAATCGAGCCGGCGTCGATGGAAGAGGACGAGGCGGCTGCCTGCGGAAAGCTGTCCGTTGAGACCATCTTGGTCGTGTCTCCTGATCGTGTCGTGTGTTTTGTTGTCCGGCGGCCAGCGGGCCGCCGTCGGGCGATTCGCTGCATTGTACCGGCACGCCGCGCGGGCCGCGCGGCGTGGCGAACCGGTTCGGACACCCCACTTTCGCGCCGGGTATTGTGTAAATTGCGTAACCGTCTGTCGGATCTGTAAGGTTCGCCGGTGTCGCGACGTTTCGCTGCCGGACTGCGAACGCAACCCGTCACGGCCCCGCCGGCAAGGGCTCGCGGGGCCATCGCATGCCCGCGCGGGCATCACGGTACGCGCCAGGCAAGATGCACGATCGGCAGCGCCGCGGCCGCCATGCCCCGGTAACATGCTACCGGGCCAACTCCCGGCTTCCGGGCGCCTTGCGGCGCCCGCCATTGTCGGCAAAACGTAAGCATTCCATGTCCATACAACGACTATCCACGTACGCACGCCGGATCGCGCTGTTCGCACTGCTGCAGTTCGCGGTGATCGCGACCGCGTCGGCATTTCCGACGGCCGCGTCCGCACCGGGCGCGAGCGGCGTCGGCGTCCCCGTGCCGACGATTTCGCTCGGCGACGCCGTTGCGCAGCTCAAGCAGATGCAGGTGCAGCAGGACCGCATCAAGCAGCAGACGTCGAACGCGACCAACAGCAAGGAGCTCGACGAACTCGGCGACGCGACCCAAGAACTGAGCGCCGACGTCGACAAGCTGCAGAGCCAGCTCGCGCCACAGCGCACGCAGGTCCAGGCGCAGCTCGACGTGCTCGGCCCGCCGCCGGCCCCGGGCGCGTCGCCCGAAACCCCCGCCGTCGCACAGCAGCGGGCGGCGCTGAACGCGCGCAAGGCGCAGATCGACGCGGCGCTGAAGCAGGCCGCCGACCAGAAGACCAACCTCGCGAACCTGAACGACCAGTTCTCGAAGCTGCACCGCAGCTTGCTGAAAAACCAGCTTGCGTTCCGTTCCGGCAGCATCTTCGGCGCGCAGTTCTGGCTGCCGCTGTTCCATCTGTCGCCGGACGACGTCCAGCGGCTCGACGATTTCAACGACGAACTGCGCGACATGCTGCGTTCGTCCTGGACACCCGGCCAGCGCGCGCTCACCACGCTGCTGGTGATCGCCGCGCTCGCGGCCTGGCTCGGCGGCCGCCGCATCGTCGAACGCGGGCTTGCGTGGTTCTGCCTGAACCGCCTGCCGCCCACGCGGCTGCGCCGCAGTGCGCTGGCGCTGGCGACGGCGTTCTCGACGCTACTCGCGACCGCGGTCGCCGTCCAGATCCTCTATCTCGCGCTCGCCCGCCACGCCGAGCTCACGTCGTCGATGACCGATCTGTGGGACCAGTTCGCGAAGCTCGCCGTGACCTGCGCGCTGATCGCCGGCCTCGGCCGTGCGCTGCTCTGCACGAAGCATCCGTCGTGGCGGCTGCCCGCGCTCGCCGATCCCGTCGCGCTCGCGATGAAGCCGTTCCCCGGTGTGCTGGCAGCGCTGCTGCTGATGTCGGGCACGCTCGAATCGATCAACCGGATCGTCGATACCAGCCTGTCCGTCACGCTGTTCGGCCGCGGCATCGTCTCGCTCGTCGTCGCGCTGACCGTCGGCGCGTCGATCCTTCGCGCGAATCGCGTCCGCAGCGCGCTTGCGGCATCCGGCGAGGCGCCCGAGGATCGCTCGACGCTCGCGGGGCTGATCCATGCGGGCGTCACGCTGGCGATCGTCGTGTCGCTCGGCGCGCTGCTGATCGGCTACATCACGGTCGCACGCTTCATCACGTACGAGCTCGTGTGGTTCGAGATCGTGCTGTGCAGCGTCTACATCATGACGCAGCTGACGCGCGACGCGAGCGAAAGCCTGTTCTCCGCGAACCTGTCGACCGGCAAGCAGATCAAGCACCTGTTCGCGCTCGACGACCGGCATCTCGACCAGGCCCACACCGTCGTGTCCGGTCTCGGCACGAGCCTGCTGATGCTGGTCGCGGCGATCGCGTTGCTGACGGGCGGTTTCGGCACGACGCCGAGCGACCTGCTCGACAGCGCGGTCGCAATGATCGGCGGCCAGCGGCTGCAGAGCCTGAACATCATGCCCGACCGGATCATGAACGCGGTGATCGGGTTCGCGATCGGCTTCTACCTGCTGCGCTCGGTGCGGCGCTGGCTCGACAGCGAGTTCATGCCGGCACTCGGCATGGATGCCGGAATGCGCGTGTCGCTGATCACGTTGTTCACCAACGTCGGCTATGTGCTGCTCGTGCTGATGACGCTGGGGCTGCTCGGCGTCAGGTGGAGCAACCTCGCGTGGATCGTCAGCGCGCTGTCGGTCGGTATCGGTTTCGGCCTGCAGGAGATCGTGAAGAACTTCGTGTCGGGACTGATCCTGTTGACCGAGCGGCCGGTGAAGGTGGGCGACATGGTCAGCATCGCGGGCGTCGAAGGCGACATCCGCCGCATCAACGTGCGCGCGACCGAGATCCAGCTCAGCGACCGCTCGACCGTGATCGTGCCGAACTCGCAGCTGATCTCGCAGAACGTGCGCAACGTGACGATGGGCAACAGCACGCAGGGCGTCGCGACGCTGATGCTGACGTTCCCGCTGAACACCGACCCCGAGCAGGTGCGCGACCTGCTGCTCGACGCATATCGCGAGCATCCAGCGATTCTCGACAAGCCGGCGCCGTCGGTCACGTTCAGCCAGCTGGCGCCGGACGGGATCACGCTGAGCGTCACGGGCTACGTGGCGAGCCCGCGGATCGCGAGCGCGACGAAGAGCGACCTGCTGTTCGAGATCCTGAAGCAGTTGCGGGCGTCGCAGATCACGCTGTCGACACCGCAGATGCTAGTCGTGCAGAACATGCCGGCAGTCGACGGATCCACCCGGCACGAATGAATACGTGATCGGGCGGGCGCGGATCGGGCATCGCCGAAAACGACAAGGGCCGGTTACCGCTTTCGCGGCAACCGGCCCTTGTCATTCGAACGTCAACGCGCCCTGACGGGCCGCTGCGTCACACGTCGAACTTCACGCCCTGCGCCAACGGCAGCTGACGGCTGTAGTTGATCGTGTTCGTCGCACGGCGCATGTACGCCTTCCACGCATCCGAACCCGACTCGCGGCCGCCGCCCGTTTCCTTCTCGCCGCCGAACGCGCCGCCGATCTCCGCGCCGCTCGTGCCGATGTTCACGTTGACGATCCCGCAATCGCTGCCCGCCGCCGACATGAACTGCTCGGCCTCGCGCATGTCGTTCGTGAAGATCGCCGACGACAGGCCCTGCGGCACCGCGTTGTGCACGTCGATCGCGTCTTCGAAGTCGTCGTAGACCATCACGTAGAGAATCGGCGCGAACGTCTCGCGCTCGACCACCGCCGATTGCTTCGGCATCCGTACGATGGCCGGACGCACGTAGTACGCATCCGCGTGACCGACATCGATGCGCTCGCCGCCCTTCACTTCGCCGCCCTGCTCGCGTGCGTCGGCCAGCGCCTTCTGCATCGCGTCGAACGACGCACGGTCGACCAGCGGGCCGACCAGCGTGCCTTCTTCAAGCGGGTTGCCGACCTTCACCGACGCATAGGCCTTCTCGATGCGCGGCAGCAGCTGGTCGACGACGCTTCGGTGCACGATCAGGCGGCGCAGCGTCGTGCAACGCTGGCCGGCCGTGCCGACCGCCGCGAACGTGACGGCGCGCACCACGAGGTCGAGGTCGGCGCTCGGCGCGACGATCATCCCGTTGTTGCCGCCAAGTTCGAGGATGCCGCGCGCGAGACGCTGGCTCAGCACCTTCGCGACTTCCGTGCCCATCCGCACGCTGCCGGTCGCGCTGATGACCGGCACCTTCTTCGACGACGTCAGCACCTCGCCGACGTCGCGCATGCCGAGCACGAGCTGGCTCAGGCCTTCCGGCGCGACGCCCGGATGCGTCTTGTCGAATTCGCGCAGCGCCTTGGCGAGCAGCTGGTGACATGCGATCGCGGTGAGCGGCGTCTTTTCCGACGGCTTCCACACGACCGGATCGCCGCACACGAACGCGAGCGCCGCATTCCACGCCCACACCGCGACCGGGAAGTTGAACGCCGAGATCACGCCGCACACGCCGATCGGGTGCCACGTTTCCATCATCCGGTGGCCCGGGCGCTCGGACGCGATGGTCAGGCCGTAAAGCTGACGCGACAGGCCGACCGCGAAGTCGCAGATGTCGATCATTTCCTGCACTTCGCCGAGCCCTTCCGACGTGATCTTGCCGGCTTCGAGCGTGACGAGGCGGCCGAGCTCGGCCTTGTGCTCGCGCAGCACGTTGCCGAACACGCGCACGAGCTCGCCGCGCACCGGCGCCGGCACCGTGCGCCACTTGAGGAATGCGTCGTGCGCGGCGTCGATCTTGCGCTCGGCGTCGGCGGGCGAGTCAACCGCCAGCGTCGCGAGCGTCGCGCCGTCGAGCGGCGAACGCGCGGTCAGCGCATTGCCTTTCCACTGGGCGAGATCGATGTCGAGCGCAGCAAGAATGTCGTTGAATTGCATCACTTCCTCTTCAGGGACAGATTGATCGGTGCGGCGGCGACGCCGCCCGCGTGATTCGATTGGAGCGCGTTCGCGCGCCCTGTGCAAGCGGATGCGCAGCTCGGCGGGCCCGGTGCGCCGCCTGGCGCATCGCGCGGCGCCGCCGCCGGAAACCCGGCCTGACGGCACGCCCCGGCCTCGCGAGGCACGATCCATGAGACACATTGTCGATGGCCACAAGTCGGGCCGCTATTGATATTAACTCACGACTTCATTCCCAAAACGCAACACCTCGGCAGGACTGATCCGCCCGTTTCGACGCCGGCATGTGACGTATCCAGGGCCGATGGCCGGGCCGCCCGACCCGATTGCGCCGCGCCACAAGTTGATGACAAAGCCGCATTACCCTGTGCGGAAATATCGTTTGCCGCGCATGCGGCCGGCACACACAATCGGGGCGGCGTCGACGAGGTGCACGGCACCCGGCGCGCCGACGGCCGCCCAGCGGCAGCCGGACGACAGACGAAGACGACACGCGTCGCGCACCGCGGCACCGGTAAATCCGGTCGATCCGGTGGATCCGGATCAAGCCCGCGAAGCAGTGCCGCCGACCGCCGGCCGGCCGCCGGCGCGTCGCCCTTCGTCACCAAAAAACAATCCCGGAGACAGCGCCCAGCACCCGCCATGCATTCAGATGCCCGCCCCGACTCGCCCCGTCCGTCCGGCTCGCCGCCCGCGAAGCCGTCCCTCCACCGCGCGCTGCAGGCGCGCCATCTGCGGATGATCGCGATCGGCGGCTCGATCGGCACGGGCCTGTTCGTCGCGTCCGGCGCGTCGATCTCGCAAGCCGGCCCCGGCGGCGCGATGCTCGCGTACATGCTGATCGGCCTGATGGTCTACTTCCTGATGACGAGCCTCGGCGAAATGGCCGCGTTCATGCCGGTGTCGGGGTCGTTCGCGACCTACGGCGCGAAATTCGTCGACGAGGGCTTTGGTTTCGCGCTCGGCTGGAATTACTGGTACAGCTGGGCGGTGACGCTTGCGGTCGAACTCGTCGCCGCGCAGCTCGTGATGCACTACTGGTTTCCGCACGTGCCGGGCGTCTGGTGGAGCGCGATCTTCCTCACGCTGATCTTCGCGCTCAACGCGCTGTCGGTGCGCGGTTTCGGCGAAGCCGAATACTGGTTCGCGCTGATCAAGGTGCTGACGGTGCTCGCGTTCGTTGGCGTCGGCCTGCTGATGATCTTCGGGATCATGCAAGGCGGCCCGAGCGCGGGCTGGGGCAACTTCACGATCGGCGACGCGCCCTTCGCGGGCGGTTGGGCGACGATGCTTGGCGTCGCGATGATCGCGGGCTTCTCGTTCCAGGGCACCGAAATGATCGGCGTCGCGGCCGGCGAATCGGAGAACCCGCGCACGACGATCCCGCGCGCGGTCAGCCAGATCTTCTGGCGCATCCTGCTGTTCTACGTGTTCGCGATCTTCGTGATCGGCGTGCTGATTCCATACACGGACCCGAGCCTGCTGAAGAGCGACGTGACCGACGTCGGCGTGAGCCCGTTCACGCTCGTGTTCCGCCATGCGGGCCTCGCGTTCGCCGCCGGCGTGATGAACGCGGTGATCCTGACGGCCGTGCTGTCGGCCGGCAACTCCGGCATGTACGCGTCGACGCGGATGCTCTACAACCTCGCGGTCGAAGGCCGCGCGCCGAAGCTGTTCGCGAAGCTGTCCGCCGGCGGCGTGCCGCGCAATGCGCTGTACGCGACGACCGCCGTCGGCGCGCTGTGCTTCCTCACGTCGCTGTACGGCGACAAGACGGTGTACCTGTGGCTGCTGAACACATCGGGCATGGCCGGTTTCATCACGTGGCTCGGCATCGCGGTCAGCCATTACCGGTTCCGCAAGGGCTTCCTGAAGCAGGGCTTTCGGCTCGACCAGTTGCCATACCGGTCGAAGTGGTTTCCGCTCGGCCCGCTGTTCGCATTCGCGTTGTGCGCCATCGTCGCGCTCGGCCAGGACTACCAGGCGTTCCTCGCCGACAGGATCGACTGGGCCGGCATCGCCGCGACCTACATCGGCCTGCCGTTCTTCCTCGCGATCTGGCTCGGCTACGCGCTGGTGCGCAAATGCCGCCTCGTCCGCTACGAGGACATGGAGATCGCACCGTGGATCGAGCGCAACGCGATGCCCGAGGCGACGGTAAAGGCCGATGCCGGCTATCCGGCCTACGTCGCCGCCCCGGCCAACCCGACGCCGGGCGCCTGACGCCCGGTCGCGCAACGGCCGCCGCCCGATCGCCGCGGCCGTTGCACTGAAAACCCCATTCGACGCGGCGCGCGCGTTCAGGCAAGATCGACGCGCGCCGTCCGTTTTTCCGCCGTTACGAATCCCCGAAAACGCATGCAGAACTTCTACGAAGCCACCGTTACCCGCCAGCCCTACCCGCAACTGACCGGCACGATCGACACGCAGGTCTGCATCGTCGGCGGCGGCCTCGCCGGCCTGTGCACGGCGCTCGGCCTCGTCGAGCGCGGCGTGCGGGACGTCGTCGTGCTCGACGGCGAGCGGGTCGGCTTCGGCGCATCGGGCCGCAACGGCGGCTTCGTGTTCGGCGGCTACAGCCTCGACAACGCGGACCTGCTGCGCACGCTCGGCCGCGACGAAGGCCGCCGCCTGTACCGGCTCACCGTCGATGCGGTCGACCTGATCCGCGCGCGGATCGCCCGCTACGGAATCGACTGCGACATCGTCGACGAGGGCGTGATGCTCGCGAACTGGTTCGACGATCCATCGCGGCTCGACGGCGTGCGCACGCTGATGAAGCAGGAATTCAACGTCGACTGGGAACCGGTCGCGACCGACGCGCTGCGCGCGCGGCTGAAGACGCAGCGCTATTACGGCGGCCTGTTCGAGCCGAACGCGTTCCACTTTCATCCGCTCAAGTACGTGCTCGGCGTCGCGGCGGCCGCATCGCGCGGCGGCGCGCGCGTGTTCGAACGCTCGGCCGCGCTCGGCATCGCGCGCGAAGGCGCCGGCTACGTCGTGCGCACGGCGCAGGGCACGGTGCGCGCGAAGGACGTCGTGTTCGCCGGCGGCGGTTACGCGCGCGGCGTGTCGCCGCGCATCGAGCGCGCGGTGCTGCCGATCGCGACTTACGTGATCGCGACCGAACCGCTCGGCACGCGCCTGCCGGACGCGATCGACGCGCCGTACGCGATCTACGACACGCGCTTCGCGTTCGACTACTACCGCCCGCTGAAGGACACGCGCATTCTGTGGGGCGGCCGGATCTCGGTGCTCGACCGCGGCCCCGACGCGATCGCGCGGCTGCTGCGACGCGACCTGCTGCGCGTGTATCCGCAGCTCGAAGGCGTGAAGGTCGAATACGCCTGGGGCGGGCTGATGAGCTACGCGCGGCACAAGATGCCGCAGATCGGCCGTGACGCGGACGGCGTGTGGCACGCGATCGCATTCGGCGGTCACGGGATGGCGCCCACCACCGTCGCCGGCGAAGCGCTCGCCGCCGCGCTTGCCGGCGAGCGGCCCGTGCCGGAAGGCTTTGCCGCGTTCGGGCTCACGCGCACGTTCGGGCTCGCGGGCCTCGCCGCCGCGCAGCTCACGTACACCGCGTACCAGGCCCGCGACGCGCTCGCGTCGTGCCGGCGCTGAGCGGCGTCAGCAGCCGAAACCGCCCGGCCGATTAGAGCGAAAGGTCGGCCGGGCGGGCATTTCCCGCATGCTAGAATGGTTTCTTCATGCCGCCGCGAACTCACAACAAAGTCACATGAAAGCTGGAAGCAAGGCCGCCACGTCCGAAAGCCGCGCGCTTGCGACCGATGCGCGGCGCAAATACGATCCCGAGCAAACCAAGCGCAACATCCTCGACGTCGCCACGCAGGAGTTTTCCGCGATGGGCCTCGCCGGTGCGCGCGTCGACGCGATCGCCGAGCGCACGAACACGACGAAGCGGATGCTCTACTACTACTTCGAAAGCAAGGAAGGCCTGTACGAGGCCGTGCTGGAGAAGGTGTACGGCGACATCCGCGCGCTCGAGCAGGAACTGCACGTCGGCGACATGGAGCCGCGCGAAGGCATGCGCCGGCTCGTCGAATTCACGTTCGACTATCACGACAAGCATCGCGACTTCGTCCGCCTCGTGTCGATCGAGAACATCCACGGCGCGAAGTATCTCGAACAGCTGAAGTCGTTCAAGAACCGCAACGTCAGCATCATCAAGACGCTCGAGGAACTGCTCGAGCGCGGTGCGGCGAGCGGCGCCTTCCGCAAGGACATCGACGCGTTCGACCTGCATCTGCTGATCAGCTCGTTCTGCTTCCACCGCGTGTCGAACCGTTATACGTTCGGCGCCGCGTTCGGCCGCGATCCGTCGGCGCCGCGGCTGCGCGCGCGACATCGCGAGACGATCACCGACTCCGTGCTGCGCTACGTCGCCGCGTAGGCACACCGCGCGATTCCGCCCGAAGGCCGGCTGGCGATCACGCCACTCGCCGTCCGGCACATCTCCCGAACGTCGCCGCGCCGCGTGCAACCGGCATGAGCCGGACGCACGCGGCACGCTCATTCAGGCCGCCTCACGCCGCGCGTGCGTCGCGGGCGAGTCCGTCGGCACGGTCGACGCCAGCGCGATCCGCGCCTTCTCTTCCGGGCTTCCCGCCACGTAATATTTCTTCGCCCAGCTCGAATCCGGCGCGAGCGCGAGTTGCCGATGCGCACCGGCGCCATGCCGTTTCGTCTCGATCGACAGCGCCCGCGCGCGGTAGTGCTCGTAGAGCCGCAGGAATTCCGCGAGATAGATCGCCGCGATCCGCGTGTCGCGAATCTCGAGCAGGTTCTCGTCGTTGTATTGCTCGGAGTTGCGGCTCATGTTCGCCGAGCCCGTATAGACGATCGGGTTCGCGCCTTCCGCATCGATCACGATGAACTTGTGGTGGATCACGACCGGCGGATACGCCGGCGCCGGCTCGCCCGGAAAGAGGCGCAGCTCCGGCTCGAAACCCTTCGGCACCGTCGCCGGCGAAAAATACGCGGCATCGATCACGTCGCGCCGATCGCGCTGGCGATGATAAAGCTCGAGGTTCGCGAGCGTCGCCGCATCGAGCGACTGCCCGTCGTGCTGCGCGGCATCGGCCTTCGTCGCGCTGCCGACGTTGATGCGGTTCACCAGGCCGAACATCATCAGGCCGCGATCGCCGGCTGCAAAGCATGCGTCGCGCAGCGCAGCGTCGGTCGGCATGAACAGGCAGAACGACACCGAATGCTTCGCGGCCGCGATCGCGGCGACGATCGTATCGATCTCGGTGCGCTGCCCCGCCGGCTCCGGCGAAAACGCGACGCGCACCTGCGCGCTGCCGATCGTCATCGGCGCCGACCAGCCCGCCGACAACTTCGCCGTCTCCGCGATCGGCGGATTCGCGGCCAGCGCGTGCGCACGCGCGTTGTACAGCGCCGCGAGCGCCGGCGAATCGAATGCGTGCAGCACGTTCGCCTGCTCCGTCAGCCCTTCGGTCGTGAAGTTCGCGGAACCGGTCAGCACGCGCGCGGGCGTCACCGCGGTTGCCACATTTGCCGGTGCGTCGGTCACGATGAACTTGTCGTGCATGATGTGCGTCTGGTCGCGCGGCGCGAGCGTCGCGAGGCCCTGCAGCGCGTCGACGGCCGGCTGGTTCGGCGACGGCAGCGGCGGCTTGCCCTTGCGCGCGGTCGTGTGCGCGTCGTAGACGATCGCGAGCGACGCTTCGCCGTGCCGCCGTCCGAACGCCTCGAAAGCGGGCAGCGCCCACAGCGTGTCCGTCAGGTGATAGACGGCCGACACCGCGCGCGACGCGGGGTCGAGCATCGCCGCGAACACCTGCTCCATGTCGTTCGCGAGCCACGTGCGCAGCTTCAGTGCCTGGTCCGCGCTCGGCGCGGCATCCGGCGCGAGACCCAGTGCCGCGACCTGCTTCGCGAACGCCTGCGAGCTGACGACCGCACGGTTGAACCACGTGCCGACACCGTCCACGACGTGCGCGGGCAGCACGACATCGCACACGCCGGCCTCCGCATCGAGCACCTGCAGGTGCTCCGGCGTGCCGACGACCGGATAGACGTCATAGCGGAACGACGCGTCGCGGTCCTGCGGATCGATGCGCGCGTCCCACCACATGAATTTCTGGATCGGCGCCTGGTCGGTCGGTGCGTCGCCCTGCGTGTCGGCGGCCGGGCCGTCGAACGTGAGCCGGTTCGGCAGCCAGCTGTTCGGCGCCCGCGTCTTGCCGTCGGCCGACCAGAAGCCCGGCGTACGCCGGATCGCGAAGCCGAGGAAGTCCGTGCGCGATGCCGCATCGGGCCAGTCGAAGGCAAGCAGGACGAGGGTCGGGGAAAGATAACTGCGTACGCTGACGGTCATTCGTTGCTCCTGCCGGACGGGCCGGTCGAGATGAATGAGTCAGTGTTGACGGTGGTTCTTCCCGCGCGATGACGGTTCGATGAACCTTGTATGTCGGACCCGCGTCAGTCGCACACGAGCAGCTCGATGCCGCGTGCGGTCAGCGCGCGGCGCACGGCCTTGTCCGGCGCGCGCTCGGTGACGAGGTAGCGCGCGGCCGATGTGCCGTTGATCCGCACTGGCGTCACGCGGCCGAACTTCGAATGGTCGGCGACGATGATCGCCGTGCCGGCCGCCGCGATCATCCGGCTGCGCACTTCGGCGGCGAGCCGCGAATAGTCGGTGCAGTCGCCGTCCGACGTGATGCCGCCCGCGCCGACGAACGCGAAATCGACATGGTATTGCGCGAGCTGCTGGATCGTATCGAGCCCGAACGTCGCGTCCTCGTCGTCGGACAGTTCGCCGCCGAGCAGCGTCACGCGATTGCCGTTGCGCCGCGCGAGCACGAATGCCGTGCGCCAGTCGTTCGTGTAGATCGACAGCCGGTGCCGGTCGGCCAGCGCGAGCGCGACCGCATGCGGCGTGCTGCCCGAGTCGATCAGCACCGATGCGTCGTCGGGTACGAATTCGGCCGCGCGTCGCCCGATCGTGCGCTTCGCTTCGGCGTTCGCCGCTTCACGCTCGGACAGGCTCGGCTCGCGGCGGTCCGCCGCCAGCGCGCCGCCGTGCGTCATCACGAGCAGGCCGCGCGCCGCGAGCGCATTCAGATCGCGCCGGATCGTCTCGCGCGATACGTCGAGCGAGCGCACGAGTTCGGCGACCGACAGCGCGCCCGATCGTCCGAGCTCCGACAGAATGTATTGATGACGTTGTTCCGCCAGCATCGCAATGCGCCCGAGGCGACTGGTAATGGGTAAGCCGACCATTGTATTACGGCCGTTTGACCGCCATTTGACGGCGGCGCGGCTGGCGGTCGGCGCGTTTCACGAAAGCGAAATTCTGTATTGCCCGATGCGCGCGAATCGGCACGGCAAGCGGTTGCTACACTCTGCGTTTCGCCGAACGACAGACCATCAAGGGGCTTGCGCAATGTATCGCAAAGGCAGTGTGCTCGAAATCCAGTTTTCGCCAGAACGACTCAACGACGGCGCGGGCGATCCGTACTGGATCGACCTGACGCTCGACGAGGCGCGCCGGCTGTACGAACAGCTCGCCGCGCGCTTCGCGACCGACGCTCGCGCAAACCAGCCGCTCGACACGTTCTCGCTCGACTGATCCTCCGTCCTTTCCGCGCGCCACGGCGCGCTTTCATGCCGCAGCACCTTCATCTGGCCGGCCGGTAACGGAATGGCCGCCGCGCTCGCGCCACAGGCGAATGCAAAATCCGACAAGACGGCGGCTCCGGTTCCGCCGATACTGGCCGACTTCACGATTCGTCCGGCCGTATCGCGGCCCGCCATGCATGTTTAACTCGCTCGTCGCCGCGGCTTTCGTCGCGCTGTGGTCCACCGGCTTCATCGTCGCCCGGGCAATCAAGCCGTACGCCGATCCGAACCTGTTCCTGCTCGCGCGTTTCGCCGGCACGGCCGTGCTGTTCGGCGCGGTGGCGCTCGCCGCGCGCGCGCCGTGGCCGGCCCGCCGCGAATGGCCGCGCCACCTGATCGCGGGCGCGCTGCTGCAAGGCGTCTATCTCGGCGCCAGCTACTGGGCCGTCGCGCAGGGACTGAATGCGGGCGTGATGGCGTTGCTCGGCGCGCTGCAGCCGCTCGCCACCGCCGTGCTCGCGGTGCCGCTGTTCAATGAGCGCCTGCCCGCGCGCGGCTGGCTCGGGATGGCGCTCGGCCTCGCCGGCGTCGCGCTCGTGCTCGCGCCGAAAGTGGCGGGCGGCGTCGCGCCGCTGCCGGGCGCTGCGCCCGCGTGGTTCGTCGTGGCCGTGTCGATCCTGTCGGTCGGCTCGATCACCGCCGGCTCGCTGTATCAGAAGGGCAAGCTCGCGCAGAACGACCTGCGCACGGCCGTCGCCGTGCAGAACCTGGGCGCGGCGATCGTCGCGGCGGTCTTCGTCGTGCTGCTGCACGAAACGCGCTGGATCGGCGCGCCGGCGCTGTGGATCTCGCTCGTGTGGGGCATCGTGCTCCTGTCCGGCGGCGCGGTCACGATGCTGATGTGGATGCTGCGGCGCGGCAACGCCGCGCGCGCGACGTCGTTGCTGTTCCTCGCGCCGCCGCTCGCCGCGCTGCAGGGCTACTTGCTGTTCGGCGAAACGCTCGCGGCCGTCCAGCTCGCCGGCTTCGGGCTCGCGTTGGTGGGCGTCGTGCTCGCGCGGCGCTGACGCGGGCGAGCGGAAGCAGAGAGCATCCTCACCGCGCCCCTTTCATGCATCGAAACGAGGCATCCGCGTGCACGCCGGAGCCCGCCGCCCCGCGCGCTGCCCCATGACGATGCAACGCGTCTCGCCGATGCAACGCGCGGCCGCCGGATCGCATGCCCGGCGCGGCGTCGGGCTGCGATTGCGCTTATGATGAGCGCCTTGCATTTCGTTCCGGAACCACCCTCCATGACATCCGCCGATTACGCCAGCCGCCAACGCGCGATCATTGCCGAACTGAACGTCGCCCCGCAATTCGACGTCGATGCCGAAATCGCCCGCCGCGTCGACTTCCTCGCGCAGTACCTTCGTTCGACCGGCTTGCGGACCTACGTGCTCGGCATCAGCGGCGGCGTCGATTCGTCGACGGCCGGGCGGCTCGCGCAACTGGCGGTCGAACGGCTGCGCGCCGACGGCTACGACGCCTGCTTCATCGCGATGCGCTTGCCGAACGGCGTGCAGAACGACGAAGCCGATGCGCAGCGCGCGCTCGCGTTCGTGCGCGCGGACGAAACGTTCACGGTCGACGTGAAGCCGGCCGCCGACGCGATGCTCGCATCGCTCGTCGCCTCCGGCCACGCGTTCGAAAACCCGGCACAGCAGGATTTCGTGCACGGCAACATCAAGGCACGCGAGCGCATGATCGCGCAGTATGCGGTCGCCGGCGCGCGGCGCGGCATCGTGATCGGCACCGACCACGCGGCCGAATCGCTGATGGGTTTCTTCACGAAGTTCGGCGACGGCGGCGCGGACGTACTGCCGCTCGCCGGCCTGAGCAAGCGCCGCGTGCGTGCGGTCGCCCGCGCGCTGGGCGGCGACGAACTGATCGTGATGAAGGTGCCGACGGCCGACCTCGAGGAACTGCGTCCGCTGCGCCCCGACGAGCACGCGTATGGCGTCACCTACGACGAGATCGACGATTTCCTCGAAGGCAAACCCGTGGCCGACAGCGTGTACGAAACGGTGCTGCGCTTCTACGACGGCTCGCGCCACAAGCGCGCGCTGCCGTACACGCCGTTCGACTGGCCGGCCGCGTAAGCCGGCCCCGTCGCCGCCGCACCATGCCGTGCCGCGCGAACCTCGCGGTTACGCGCGGCACATGCACGACGGGCGACGCTACGCGTGCCCGCCCGTCTTCTTCGCCTGCAGTGCACGAATCCGCATCCGCGCGCCCGTATCGCTGACCGTCGCGTCGTACATCGTCGCGAGATCGCGCTTGAGCGCGGTGCGCGAACCGCCGTCGAGATACACCATGTGCCCCGACGGATAAAAGCGCGCGGACAGGTTCTGCCGCACCTTCTGATCCTCGAGCGGCATCTGCTGCAGGTCGATCACGGTCTGGTAGAACGGCGTGACGAAATCGTAGAGGCCGTTCGCCGACAGCACCTTCAGGTCGACGTTCAGCGCCATCACCGCGGCGAGATCGCCGGCCGTATAGAGGATCACGTTCCCCTTCGCATCGATGCCCTGCTGCGCGCCGGTCGGATCGATGTGGCTGAAGTCCCAGTTCTGGAACGCCTGGTCGTTCAGGTCCGTGAACGCGGAATTCGACGTGAACTTCAACTGCTCGTTCAGGTAGCTGTTCCACATCGCCGTGTAGACGCCGGTCACGGCCGTCATCGTCGGATCGTTGCCGCCCGAGTTCGGATCGATCTTGCCGGCGATGCCCGACGAGATCCCGGTCACGCGGCCGTCGTACGACCCGAGCGCCAGCCCCTGCGCGTGCAGCAGCGTCGTCAGGAACAGCGAATTGCCACGCGCGTCGTAGCCCGCGATGTCGAGCCCCCAGGTCTGCAGCGTCGCGGCGTCGATGCCCGTGTAGTCCGACAGCTTTCGCACGGCGGCCGGATCGGCATGCGGCACGTTGCGCAATGCGGTCAGGTAATCGGTACGCGCGAACTGCGCGACTTCCTCGACGAACGTGCCGAGATCGGTCGGCGCGGGCGTGACGCCGAGCTTCTTGTGATACCACGCGTCGGCCGCGGCGGTCGGCAGCGCGCCGACCGGGTTGCCGGCCTGCCGGTAGTCGAGGATCGACGACTGCAGCGTGACGCCGTTCAGGTCGACGCCGTCCTCGTGCAACTTGTACGCGAGCACGCAGCTGCGCGCGGTGCCGTACGACTCGCCGAACAGGTATTTCGGCGAATTCCAGCGGTTGTTCTTCGTCAGGTAGCGCTTGATGAACTGCTTCAGCGAATTCGCATCCTGGTCGACGCCCCAGAAATTGCGGTTCTTGTTCGGCGCGACGGCCGCCGAATAGCCGGTGCCGACCGGGTTGATGAACACCAGGTCGCTGTGGTCGATCATGCTGTCCGGATTGTCTTCCATCTGGTACGGCGCGGGCGGCGTGAATCCCGGCATCGAGGTCTTGATGCGCTTCGGCGCGAACGAGCCGAGCAGCACGAACACCGACGATGACCCGGGCCCGCCGTTGTAGAAGAACGTGACGGGCCTCGTCTCCTCCTTCGCGCCGTCGGCCGTGAACGCGACGTAGAAGATCTTCGCGGCCGGCAGCGAACTGCTCGGGTCGACCGTCACGAGATGGCCGGCCGTCGCCGTGTACGCGATGCGCTTGCCGTCGATCAGGATCGTATGGTGCGTGATCGCGGCCGCTTCGGTCGTGTCGGTGACCGAGTCGTCGGGGCCGTTGCCGTACGCGACCGGATCGAAGAACGGCTGGTCGCGGCCGTGGCTCAGCGCGACCGGATTGATGGTCGGCGGCACGCCATGCGAATTGTGGTCGCCGTGATGCAGCGGATACACGCCGCCGGAGGATGCGGAATCGATGCCCATCGTGCTGCTCCTGGAGGTGAAAAAAGACGCGGGCAGGAAACCCGCGTCGCGTGGAAAGGCCGGTGCCGGCGTGTCAGCTCGACGGCTTGCGCCCGAGGATTGCCGCGAGTTTCGCGCCGTCGGGGCTACCGAGGCCCGTGCATGCATCCCAGCCGGACGCGGCTGCATAGGTGCCGTTCGAGCCTTTGGTGATGTCGCGCAGCGCGCCCGGATTCTTGTACAGCGCCGGATTGATCCAGCCGGCCGATGCGCCCGCCGCCGCGTTGATCCGTGCGATCAGCGCGGCCCACAACGGCGCGACGGCGCTCGTGCCGCCCATCACCGCGGGCGTGCCCGCGATCGACACCTCGTAGCCCGTCTGCGGCGATGCATCGCCGGCGACGTCCGGCACGCCGCGCTTCGCGAGCGGCACGCTGCAGCCGTCGGCAAGCGCAACCTTCAATCCTTGCTGCCATGCCGGCAGGTCGAACAGCGTGCTGACGCCGCCGCCGCCCGCGCCGCCACCGGACGCCTCGTCGTTCCACGTGACCTCGCCGCGGATACCCTGCCCGGGCAGCGCATCGAGCTGCGTGCCGCCGCAGCCGAGCACGTACGGGCTCGACGCGGGGAAGTCGACGTGATCGGTGCCGTCCTGCAACCCGTCGCCCGAGCCGCTGTCGCCCGACGCCGCGCACACGGTGATGCCCTGCGCGGCGGCCGCCTGCAACACACGGTTGAACGCCTGCGCCGACTGCGCCTGCCAGATCGCTTCCGGCCCGCCCCAGCTGATCGAAATCACCGACGGTCTGTTGGTCTTGTCGGTGACGGCCGCGTTGACGGCCTGGATGAAGCCTGCGTCGCTGTTCGGCGCGAAATAGACCGCGATCTTCGCGGCCGGCGCGATCGCACCGGCGATCTCGATGTCGAGCGCGACTTCACCGTCCGGGCCGTTCGCGTCGCCGGTCGGCGCGTTGCGGCCGGTGCCGACGTTGACGTCGACGAGCGTCGGCGGCGTGTCGATGCCGAGCCCGCGGAAATACTGCTGGATATCGGCCGCGCGATAGCCGCCGCCGAGTTCGACGATCGCGATGCACTGCCCGGCGCCGTCGCCGGCCGGAAAACCGTACAGCGACGCGAGCTGGACCGGCGTGAACGTGACGCTCGTGGCGCCGCGCGCCGGCCTGAACGGCGGACGCAGCCGGAAGTGCGGCCGCGCCTGCGGGCGGCTGTCGAGGCCGAGCACGGCCGTGACGGCGTCGCCGAGCTCGTCCGGCAGCGCGATCGGGCCCGAGCGGCCGCGGTACTGACCGATCGAACGATGCTCGAAACGCTCGAGCTTCACGCTGAATGCCGCTTCGAACTGCTGGATCGTGCCCGACAGCACGACGACGCTTTCGACCGGATCGACGCGATCGACCGTCAACTGATGACGACGCGCGAAGTCCTCGGTCTTGCGGATGTCGTCGGAATGGGCGGAGAAACGCTGCGCGAAGGCTTCGCGCGACAGCGGTTTCGCCTGTGCGTCGCCGGTGGCGAGCTGGTGGACCAACGTATCGAGTTGCCCTTCTTCCTGCCGCCGCAACATGATCGTGACGTGGATGCGTTCTGCCGGATCGCACGGGCCGAGGCACTTGGACTCGGGGACGATTCGGGGTTCACGGTCGGCGTGAAGATGCCTTGCCATGTTCTGACCCTCCTTGGTACCGCGTTGCACGGAACAGCCAGGAAATCGGACATAGCCGGCGGAAGTCGGTTCCGTTCGGTCAGTCGGTTCGCGAATGCGCGAAGTTAAAGGGAGTTTAGATCAGTCAGACGATTTGCGCGCACGCCCTTCTGCGGCGGGGCATGGGCGCGAAGGCCGGCATTGCACGCGGCCTCCGTCGATCGTCGTATCGCTGTCGCGCGGCCCGTCGACCCGCACGGCAGCGATACGACGATGCGGCTCAATCCATCGACAGCCGCAGCGCGAACCCGATCAGCGCAGCGGAAAACGTCCAGCGCTGGACCGTCTGCGCGAGCGGATGCGCGCGCATCCACGCCGCGATGCGCGACGCGCCGAACACGCATGCGAGGTCGAAGCACACGCCGGCCGCGACCAGCAGCGCGCCGAGCTCGAACATCTGCCACACGACGGGCCCGGCCTCGGGCCGCACGAACTGCGGCAGCAGCACCGAGCAGAACAGCAGCGCCTTCGGATTCAGCAGGTTCGTCAGCAGCCCCTTGAAGAAAGACTGCCGCAGTTCGTCCGAGGCCGCCTCGTCGCCGTCGCCGAGTGCGAACACCGGCGAGCGGAACACCTGGATCGCGACGTACGCGAGATAAAGCGCGCCGCCGTAACGGATCGCTTCGTACAGCCACGGCGCGCTGCGGATCAGCGCCGCGACGCCGCACGCGGAGAGTGTCACGTGCGCGGTGCGTGACAGCGAAAGGCCGGCCGCCGCCGCCAAGCCCGGGCGCACGCCGCGGCCGATGCTGGTCTGCAGCACGAGCGCCATGTCGGGCCCGGGCACCGCGTAGATGGCCGCCAGCGCGGCGAGATAAATCAACAGCAAATGCGTGGAAATCATGGTCTGCCCCGTCCTTCAATGACGATATGTTGCCGCTGGAGGTGGAGGGATTATTGGCCATCTTTGGCTCAGGATTGGCGCTCCATAGCGGAATCCGCCACAATCATGGGATCCAGACACGGATTCCGCCAACATGACCGAACTCGACAAAACCGATCGCGCGATTCTCGCTGCGGTGCAGCGCGACGGCCGCCTGCCGATCGCGCGCCTCGCCGATTCCGTCGGCCTGTCCGAAACGCCGTGCGCGCGGCGCCTGAAACGTCTCGAAAACGACGGCTACATCGAGCGCTACCGCGCGCAGCTGTCACGCCAGGCGCTCGGCTTCGGCGTCGTCGCGTTCGTGCTCGTGCGGTTCGCGACGCACGACCGCAAGGTCGCCGACCGGTTCGAACGGGAAGTGCTCGGCATCGAGCGGATCCTCGCGTGCCACAACGTCGCGGGCACGGCCGACTACCTGCTGCAGGTGGTCGCGCGCGATCTCGACGACTACGGCACGTTCCTGCGCGACTCGCTGCGGATGCTGCCGGGCGTCACGTCGATCGAATCGGCGCTGTCGCTACGGGAGGTGAAGCATGACGCGGGGTTGCCGGTGCCGTGACGCAGGCCGCGGCCCGCTCCGGCGTGACATTCGTCCACAGTGCCGGCGTTGCCCGGCCGCACGCGGGTTCACACGATGTCGGGCGACTGGTGCGCGCGCTCGAGATCCTCGAGAAACGCTTCGACGAGCGGATCGCCGCGCCCGTCGCGCGCCACGACCATATGGAACGTGACCTCGTAATGCAGCCGATCCGGGCTGAGCGGCGCGAGGAGCCCTTGCGCGACATACGGCGCCGCGAAGTGCTGCGGCAGATAGCCGAGGTGATGGCCTGACAGGATCAGCAGCGCGACCGCCTCCATGTTGTCGGCGGTCGCGGTCACGCGATCGGGCGTGGTCGACATCTGCGCCTCCGGCAGCGGATACGAGCGCCAGGCCCATTCGAATCCCGCGACGTCGGCTGGCGTCAGCGCGCCGGCGCGTTCGAACAGCGGATGGCCGCGGCCGCAGTATGCGACCTGCCGCTCGATGAACAGCGGCGTGTAGTGCAGCGTCGGCACGCGATGCCAGAAGTAGCCGACCGCGATCTGGATCTCGCCGCTCAGCAGTTTTTCCTCGAGATCGCCCGGCGCGCGCACCGAAATCGAGAAGCGCACGGCCTGGTCGCGCGTGCGGAACGCGGCGATCGCCTCCGCGATCCGCGCGTTCTGGCTGACCGGCGTATGGCCGATCAGGCCGATATTCAGCGTACCGACGAGTTGGCGGTCCATGTGACGCGCGGCCATCCCGAATTCGTCGAGCGCGGCGAGCAGCTTGCGGCTCATCGCGTGGAACCGCTCGCCCTTCGGCGTGAGCCGGAAGCCGCTGCGGCCGCGCTCGCAGAGCCGGTAGCCGAGCCGCGTCTCGAGCGACGACAGTTGCGCGCTGATCGTCGACTGGCCGACGTTCAGCATCGCCTGCGCGGCCGACACGCCGCCCGCGTCCGTGACCGCGAGAAACACGCGGATCAACCGCAGATCGAGGGTCGACAGATTCCCCAGCACGCTATTCCCCTTCCATACATCGATGAAAATCGATGTTTACGTCGATATCTTCGCATTCTTCTTTCCGGTCGGACGCGTAAAACTATGCGCCAGGCCGCGTCGAATGATACGGCAACCCCACATCGGAAGAGACAAGCCCATGAACGACCACACCCATTTCCAGCCGCTCGGCGGCAATGAAATGCCGCGCAGCGGCGGCATCGCGACGATGATGCGCCTGCCGCACGTGGCGAGCGCCGCCGGCCTCGACGCGTGTTTCGTCGGCGTGCCGTTCGACCTCGGCACCTCCAATCGCACCGGCGCACGCTTCGGCCCGCGCCAGATCCGCACGGAATCGGTGCTGCTGCGCCCGTACAACATGGCCACGCGCGCCGCGCCGTTCGATTCGCTTCAGATCGCCGACATCGGCGACGTCGCGATCAACCCGTACAACCTGCACGATTCCATCGCGCGCATCGAGACCGCGTACGACGCGATTCTCGCGCACGACTGCAAGCCGATCACGCTCGGCGGCGACCACACGATCGCGCTGCCGATCCTGCGCGCGATCCACCGCAAGCACGGCAAGGTTGCATTGATCCACGTCGATGCACACGCCGACGTGAACGATACGATGATGGGCGAAAAGATCGCGCACGGCACGCCGTTCCGCCGCGCGGTCGAGGAAGGCCTGCTGCACGGCGACAAGGTCACGCAGATCGGCCTGCGCGGCACCGGCTACGCAGCCGAGGATTTCGACTGGTGTCGCGAGCAGGGCTTTCGCGTGGTCCAGGCCGAGGAATGCTGGAACAAGTCGCTCGCCCCGCTGATGGAAGAAGTGCGCGCGCGCATCGGCGACACGCCCGTCTACATCAGCTTCGACATCGACGGCATCGATCCGGCCTACGCGCCGGGCACCGGCACGCCGGAAATCGCGGGCCTCACGGTGCCGCAGGCGCTCGAGATCATCCGCGGCGCGAAAGGGCTGAACATCGTCGGTTGCGATCTCGTCGAAGTCGCGCCGCCGTACGACCCGTTCGGCACCACGGCCCTGCTCGGCGCGAACCTCGCCTACGAGTTGCTGTGCGTGCTGCCCGGCGTCGCGTACCGCGACTGATCCCGGCGCACGGCCTATTCCAAATCAGAGGATTCCAGAGGAGCACATAACAGATGGGGACTGCCATCAAGCAACCGAAGCGGGCGGCGCTCGCTTCATTCGTCGGCACCACGATCGAATGGTACGACTTCTATAGCTACGCGACCGCCGCCGCCATCGTGTTCGGCCCGCTGTTCTTTCCCGGCGAAAGCCGTTTCGTCAGCCTGCTCGCGTCGTTCGGCTCGTTCGCGGTCGGCTTCTTCGCGCGGCCGCTCGGCGGCGTGATGTTCGGCTATCTCGGCGACCGCTTCGGCCGCAAGCGCTCGCTGCTCGCGACGCTGATGCTGATGGCCGTGTCGACGGTCGCGATCGGCCTGCTGCCGACCCATGCGCAGGCCGGCGTGATCGCACCGATCCTGCTGGTTCTGATGCGCGTGCTGCAAGGCATCGCGGTCGGCGGCGAATGGGGCGGCGCGGTGCTGCTCGCCGGCGAGCATGCGCCCGAAGGCAAGCGCACGTTCTTCGCGTCGTTCGCGCAGCTCGGCAGCGCGAGCGGCCTGATCCTGTCGATGCTCGCGTTCGGCGCGATCAGCACGCTGTCGAAGGACGACATGATGAGCTGGGGCTGGCGCGTGCCGTTCCTCGCGAGCGCCGTGCTGCTGGCGGTCGGCTTCGTGATCCGCGCGAGCGTGTCCGAGTCGCCCGAGTTCGAGGAAGTCAGGAAGAGCGGCAACACCGCGCAGAACCCGGTGCGCGAGGCGCTCAAGTACTGGCCGCTGCTGCTGCTCGCGATCGGCGCGAACGTGTACGGAATCGCCGGCGTGTATTTCAGCAACATCTTCATGATCAGCTACGCGACGCAGTTCCTGTCGCTCGACCGGTCGATGGTGCTGCATTGCATGACGATCGTCGCTGTGCTGCAGTTCGTCGTGCAGCTCGCCGCCGCGTTCATCGCGCAACGCTTCGGCACGACGCGCGTGTTGCTGATCACCGGCGCCTGGGCCGCGATCGTGCCGTTCGTGATGCTGCCGCTCGTGCACATGGGCACGCCGTTGTCGATCACGGTCGGCGTCGGCCTCGCGACGCTCGCGGAATCGGGCTACTACTCGGTGGTCGCGGGTTTCGTCAGCGGCATCTTCATCGCGCGCATCCGCTACACGGCGATCTCGATCGCGTACCAGGTGTGCGGTGCGATCGCCGGCGGCCTCACGCCGCTCGTCGCCACGCTGATCGCACAGAACACCGCGCCGCAATGGTGGCCGCTCGCGATTCAGTACACGAGCGCCGCCGTGCTGTCGTCGGTGTGCGTGTGGCTGATCTCGCGCCGCGTCAGCATCGACGATGCCGGCGCGCCCGGCAAGGCGGACGAAGCGTTGCCGCGCGGCGCACGCACCGCGTAACCCCACGCAACGGGCAGGCGACATCGCCTGCCCGTTTGCATGGGCGTACCGCGGTACGCCGCAACGTCCCCAAACGCTCATCGCGACATGCGGGCCGCCGTTTATGCCGCCCGATCGTCGATCGCGACGACATTCACCCCGCGTTCGCGCGTTATCGCACCTGGCTGCGCAGCGTCTTCGCGGCGGCGACCATGTTCGTCAGCGCCGGAATCACTTCCGCCCACTGGCGCGTCTTCAGCCCGCAGTCCGGGTTCACCCACAGGCGCTCCGCCGGAATCCGCTCGGCCGCCTTCCTCATCAGGCCGACGATATGATCTTGCGTCGGGATGTTCGGTGAGTGGATGTCGTACACGCCCGGCCCGATCTCGTTCGGATACCTGAAGCTGTCGAACGCGTCGAGCAGCTCCATGTCCGACCGCGACGTCTCGATCGTGATCACGTCCGCGTCCATGTCGGCGATCGACGCGATGATGTCGTTGAACTCCGAATAGCACATGTGCGTATGGATCTGCGTATCGTCTTGCACGCCGTTCGCGGTGATGCGGAACGACTCGACCGCCCACTCCAGGTACTCGCCCCATTGCGCGCGGCGCAGCGGCAGTCCTTCGCGCAGCGCCGCCTCGTCGATCTGGATCACGCGCACGCCGGCCTTCTCGAGATCGAGCACTTCGTCGCGGATCGCGAGCGCGAGCTGGTAGCACGACACCGAACGCGGCTGGTCGTCGCGCACGAACGACCAATTCAGGATCGTCACCGGGCCGGTCAGCATGCCCTTCATCGGCTTGTTCGTCAGCGACTGCGCATACGCGATCCATTCGACCGTCATCGCCTTCGGGCGGCTGATGTCGCCGAACAGGATCGGCGGCTTCACGCAGCGCGAACCGTACGACTGCACCCAGCCGAATTGACTGAATGCGTAGCCGTCGAGCTGCTCGCCGAAGTATTCGACCATGTCGTTGCGTTCGGCTTCGCCATGCACCAGCACGTCGAGCTCGAGCGACTCCTGCTCGCGCACGCTGCGCGCGATTTCCGCCTGCATCGCCTCGCGGTAACCGGCTTCATCCAGCGCGCCGGCCTTGAACTGGCTGCGCGCCAGGCGAATCTCGGCGGTCTGGGGAAACGAGCCGATCGTCGTCGTCGGGAACGCCGGCAGGTTCAGGCGCGCGGACTGTTTCGGCGCGCGCTGCGTGTACGGGCTCGCGCGATTGCCGAGCTGCGCGTCGATGCGCGCGATCGCGGCCTTCACCGCCGGGTTGTTCACGCGCGGCGAGCGACGGCGTGCTTCGATCGCGGCGGCGTTCGCGGTGAGCGCGTCGGCCACCTTGTCGCGGCCTTCGTTCAGCGCGGTCGCGAGCACCTTCAGTTCGTCGAGCTTCTGCAGCGCGAACGCGAGCCATGCACGGATCTCCGCGTCGAGCTTCTCCTCGTTCGCGAGATCGACCGGCACATGCAACAGCGAGCACGACGGTGCGAGCCACAGGCGATCGCCCAGTCGCTTCGCGAGCGGTTCGAGCCAGTCGAGCGTCGCGTTCAAGTCCGTCTTCCAGATGTTGCGGCCGTTGATCGCGCCCACCGACAGCACGCGGTCGGCCGGCAGTTCGCGCACGAGTGCATCGATTTCGTCGCGGGCGTTGATCGCATCGATGTGCAGGCCGTCGACCGGCAGCGAGACCGCGAGCGTCAGGTTTTCCTTGAGCTGTCCGAAGTATGTCGCGAGCAGCAGCTTGATGCGGCGCGTCTCGAGCGCGTCGTACGCGGTGCGCAGCGCCAGGCGCCATTCGGCGTCGAGCTCGGTGACGAGGATCGGTTCGTCGATCTGCACCCATTCGACACCCTGCGCGGTCAGCGTGTCGAGCAGCGCACCATATACCGGCAGCAACTTCGGCAGCAGCGCGAGGCGATCGGAATCGTCCTTCGCCTTGCCGAGCCACAGATACGTGACGGGGCCGAGAATCACCGGCTTCGCGGCGACGCCCTGCGCCTGCGCTTCCGCCAGTTGCTGGAGCAGGCGCGACGGATCGAGCGAGAAGTTCGTGTCCGCGTGGAACTCCGGCACGATGTAGTGATAGTTCGTGTCGAACCACTTCGTCATTTCACCGGCCGCGACACCGCCGCAGCATGCCGCGTGTTCTTCCGCCGACTGCGCCGAACGGCCGCGCGCGACGCGGAAATAGTTGTCGAGCGCATCGCCATGGAAGTCCTGCACGCGTTTCGGCAGGTTGCCGAGCGTGAAGCTCATGTCGAGCACCTGATCGTAGAACGCGAAATCGCCGATCGGTACGAGATCGAGGTCGCGCTGGTCGTTCCAGTGGCGTTGGCGAAGTTCGGCGCCGAGTGCCTTCAGTTCGTCGCGCGACGATTCACCCTTCCAGTAGCGTTCGAGACCGAACTTGAGTTCGCGCTTCGCGCCGATGCGCGGAAAACCGAGGTTGTGTGTTGTAACCATGAAGCTGCCATCCAGAAGAAATTGAAGATCCGGCAGCCATCATAGGGATTTCATCCCATGAAATAAAATGGCATTATTTCATTCATCCATTAAATCTGTTCATGTATCTGCCGGGTGAACGATCTCCATGCTGGAACGATTCCATCTCGTCGTGATCCGCGAAGTCGAGCGCCAGGGCTCGCTGACCGCGGCCGCCAATGCGCTGCATCTCACGCAATCGGCGCTCAGCCATACCGTCCGGAAAATCGAGCAGCAGCTCGGCACGCCGATCTGGGACCGGGAAGGACGCGGCCTGCGGCTCACGCAGGGCGGGCAGTATCTGCTGAAGCTGGCGAACCGGCTGCTGCCGCAGTTCGAACTCGCCGAGGAGCGGATGAAGCAGTACGCGAAGGGCGAGCGCGGCACACTGCGCATCGGGATGGAGTGCCATCCGTGCTACCAGTGGCTGCTGAAGGTCGTGTCGCCGTATCTGTCGCGCTGGCCGGACGTCGACGTCGACGTGAAGCAGCGCTTCCAGTTCGGCGGCATCGGCGCGCTGTTCGGCCATGACATCGACGTGCTCGTGACGCCCGATCCGCTGAACAAGCCGGGGCTGCGCTTCGATCCCGTGTTCGATTACGAGCAGGTGCTGGTGGTCGCGGATGCGCATCGGTTCGCGAACGCCGACTACGTGACGCCCGAGCAGCTGACCGACGAGGTCCTGATCACCTACCCGGTCGAGACCGACCGGCTCGACATCTACAACCAGTTCCTGACGCCGGCCGGCATCGTGCCGAGACGCCACAAGTCGATCGAGACGACCGACATCATGCTGCAGATGGTGGCGAGCGGGCGCGGCGTGGCCGCGCTGCCGAGGTGGCTTGCCGATGAATACGCGGACCGGATGCCGGTCGTGCCGGTCAAGCTCGGCAAGAAGGGCATTGCGAAACAGATCTTCCTCGGCATCCGCGAGGCGGATGCGTCGATCGACTATCTGGCCGCATTCGTCGCGCTGGCGCGCGAATCGACATGGAGCGCGCCACGCATGCTGCGCTAGCCGCGCTCGCACGCCGCGCACTTCCGGCGGCCGCATGTCGGTGCGCAGGCGAGTGTTCACTATATGGATGACGACGCGAGCCTTGCACGGCAAGTTGCGTCACGACGTCACGGCGCCTTCCCCTTACACATCCGTAAGACCATGATTCGTCATCCGTACTGTCATCAAACTGACTGCTAGCGAAAGCTAGGATCGGACGCGGTTCCCTTACGAGATGCCGTCATGAATCATCCTGCTTCGTCCGCACCGAGCAATTCGGGTTCAGTCGCACGCACCAGGCAGGTCGGCTATGCCGTGTTCCTGCTGGTGCTCGCATTCGGCGCCGCCTATATCGCCACGCACCTGATCGCCGATCTGTCGCCGGTCCGCGAAGGATCGCTGTTCCCGTACCTGATGCTCGGCGCCGCGCTGCTGATCGCGCTCGGCTTCGAATTCGTCAACGGCTTCCACGACACCGCGAACGCGGTGGCCACCGTGATCTATACCCACTCGCTGACGCCCAACGTCGCGGTGATCTGGTCCGGCATGTGGAACTTCCTCGGCGTGATGGTCTCGAGCGGCGCCGTCGCGTTCGGCATCCTGCAGTTGCTGCCGGTCGAACTGATCCTGCAGGTCGGAAGCGGCGCCGGCTTCGCGATGGTGTTCGCGCTGCTGATCGCCGCGATCATGTGGAACCTGGCGACCTGGTATTTCGGGCTACCGTCGTCGAGCTCGCATACGCTGATCGGGTCGATCATCGGCGTCGGCCTGATGAACCAGTTGATGCACGGACCATCCGGCACGAGCGGCGTCGACTGGGGCCAGGCGCTCGGTGTCGGCAAGTCGCTGCTGTTTTCGCCGATCGTCGGCTTCCTGTGCGCGTCACTGCTGCTGCTCGTGCTGAAAGCGCTCGTGCGGGTTCCCGAGCTGTACAAGGAGCCACAGAGGGATCAACCGCCGCCGTTCTGGATTCGGTGCCTGCTGATCCTGACCTGCACGGGTGTGTCGTTCGCGCACGGATCGAACGACGGGCAGAAAGGGATGGGCCTCATCATGCTGATCCTGATCGGTACGGTGCCGACCGCGTATGCGCTGAACAAGGCCGTCACGCCGGCCGAATCGCAGACCTTCGTCGCCGTCGCGAACCAGGCTGCCGCGACGTTCGGGAAGTACACGAACGGCGTCGCGCCGTCCGCGAACCCACGCGCCGACGTCGAGCACTACGTGCAGCATCGTGAACTGACGCCCGCCGTGCTGCCTGCAGTGCAACAGCTGTCCACGTCGCTCGCGACCGCGGTCGGCGTGTCGGGGTCGATGGCTGCGGTGCCGCAACGCGACGTCGACAACGTGCGCAACACGATGTATCTGGTGTCCGAAGCAATTCGCCTGATCGAGAAGTCGGGGCAGCCGGCGCTCGCCGCCGACGACAAGCTCGCAATCGACAACTATCGCAAGCAACTCGACCACGCGACCAAGTTCATTCCGACGTGGGTGAAAGTCGCCGTCGCGATCGCACTGGGCCTGGGCACGATGGTCGGCTGGAAGCGGATCGTCGTGACCGTCGGCGAGAAGATCGGCAAGCAGCATTTGACGTATGGGCAGGGCGCGTCGGCCGAACTCGTCGCGATGCTGACGATCGGCGCCGCCGACGTGTACGGGCTGCCCGTGTCGACGACGCACGTGCTGTCGTCGGGCGTCGCGGGCACGATGGCCGCGAACGGATCCGGGTTGCAGTGGAGCACGGTGCGCAGCCTCGTGCTCGCGTGGGTGCTGACGCTGCCCGCGTCAATCGTGCTGGCAGGCGGGCTCTACTGGTTGTTCCGGTCAGTGGCTTGATCGGGTAAACGGGACGCGGCCGGTGAAAGCCGGTCGCCTGCCGTGGAAAATATCTCCGTCCCTTCTCCGCTTCGACACTTCTCGGCATTCGATGGGGCCGTGCCACGTCCTTGCCTTTTCCGCCTTTCCGGATTGGAGAGCAAGATCTGGAGCGCGCCAGCACACGGGCGCCGCTAGACTGGGTTCATCAACTTTCATCGTGGCTTCGACCGTGCACGCGACGCTTGCGAATATTCCGCGCGATCGTACGGCACCACAACGCTGACGAACCGAGGTACGCCCGTGAATATCGCCAATCTGCAACCTGCCGTCGAATCGCCGGACATCGCGCAACGCGTCGATGCAATCGACTGGCCGGCCGTCGATATCGAGCTCGATCGCTACGGATGTGCGCGAGTACCGGGCCTGATCTCCGCGAGCGAGTGCGATGCGCTCGCCTCGCTCTATCCGCGGGATGCGCTCTATCGTTCGCGCGTCGTGATGGCACGGCACGGCTTCGGGCGCGGCGAATACAAGTACTTCGCGTACCCGCTGCCCGGGGTCGTCGCCGAGCTGCGCGCGACGCTCTACCCGCATCTCGCGCCGATAGCCAATCGCTGGAACCAGGCACTCGGGATTGACGTCCGCTATCCGAAAGAGCACCGGACTTTCCTCGATCGCTGCCACACGGCGGGACAGACACGACCGACGCCGCTGATCCTGCAATACGGTCCCGACGACTACAACTGCCTTCATCAGGACCTGTACGGCGAGCATGTCTTTCCGCTTCAGGTCGCTATCCTGCTGTCGGTACCTGGTCGGGATTTCACGGGCGGCGAGTTCGTGCTGACGGAACAGCGACCACGCATGCAGTCACGCGCGGAAGTGGTGCCGCTGATACAAGGCGACGCGGTGATCTTCGCCGTCCACGGCAGGCCCGTGCAGGGAACGCGCGGCGTCTACCGCGTCAACTTGCGCCATGGCGTGAGCAGAATCCGAAGCGGCCACCGCCACACGGTCGGCATCATCTTCCATGACGCGCAATGACGGCCTGCGGGGTGCAACGCGATGTTGTCGCGCCATTCGGCATGCGGGTGAGTTTGCGCAACAGGCACCGCACATCATTGCGCGAGGATCGTTGTGCGGTGCCGCCGCCGCATGGTCCGCGCATCACCAATGGTGACGGGCGACGGGCACACTGTCCTGCAGACGATCGTCGCCATGACGGATCGACGTGTCAAGTGAGCGACAAAAAAACTGAAGCCCTCACCCGTCGCGACGCCGATGCAATGAGAAGTCTCGCTTACCCGCGGGCCGCATTTGCCCGCAGGCGATCGCCAGCATTGGAAGCCAGCCGCGCATAGCCAGGCAACGTCAGCAGCGCGAGCACGCCCGCCGCAACGAACGCCCAGCGAAAGTCGTCGAGCACGTAATGCACGCCGGCCGCGTCGCCACGCACCAACGCCGCGAGCCGCAGCGACAACGCACCGAATGCAATCCCCATCCCGATCGTCATCTGCTGTGCAGCACTCCACAGCGTGCTGGCCGCGCTCGTCTGTCGAGCCGGGATATCCGCATACGCCAGCGTCGCGAGCGTCGTGAACTGCATCGACCGCGTGAGCCCGTAGACGAATACGACGAACAGCGTGATCGCCAGCGGCGTCGACGCCGTCAGCCAGCCACACGCGATCGTGAAGAGACCGACGACCGTCACGTCGACGAGCGCAACGCGCCGGAAACCGAATCGATCGAGGATCCACGACGTTCCCGCCTTCATTCCGAGATTGCCGAGCGCGCTGGCGAGCAGCAGCAGGCCGGACTGGAACGGCGACAACCCGAAGCCGATCTGGAACAGCAGCGGCAGCAGGTACGGCACGGCGTTGATCGCCATCCGCGTGATGGAGCCGGTGATCACCGTCACCGAAAATGTCGGCACCTTCAGCGTCGTGAAATCGAGCAGCGGATGCGCACAGCGTTGCGCGTGCATCCACGCGGCGATGCCGAACAGCACGCTCGCGCCCACCAGAATACCCGCGCGCGTGAAGTCGACGTCCTGCTGGCCAGCTGCTTCGGTACCGATCAGCAGACAGGTCAGCGCAGCGCCTGCCAGCACGAAGCCGACCCAGTCGAGCGGTCGGTGCTCGTCGGCACGCGTGTTCCGGACGATCAGCCAGGTACAGACGAGCGCAACAATGCCGAACGGGACATTCAGCAGGAAGATCCATCGCCATGACGCGTAGGTCGTGATGAAGCCGCCAATGGGCGGCCCGACGACCGGCGCGACAATGCCTGGCCACGTGATCGTCGCGATTGCGCGCATCAGCTTAGCCTTCTCGGTGCTGCGAACGACGATCATCCGTCCAACCGGCACCATCATCGCTCCGCCGACACCCTGCAGCAGACGCGCGGCCGTGAACGTCATCACACCCTCGGACAGCCCGCACAGCACCGACGCGCCGGTAAAGACGAAGATGGCGGTGGCAAACACCGTGCGCGAGCCATAACGATCTGCGATCCAACCGCTGATCGGGATGAATACCGCGAGCGCCAGCATATAGGCGGTCATCCCGAGGCTCAGCGCGTTCGGCCCGACGCCGAACGAGCGCGCCATCTGCGGCAGCGCGGTCGCGATCACGGTCGTGTCGAGATACTCCATGAAGAACGTTGCAGCGACCAGATATGGTAAGAAGTCGGTCGTCCGACCACTTTGTGCAGGGCTGTCAGTCATGAACGGTGCGGGAAACGGAATCGAAGGACACCGAGTGCCGGTTTATACAGATGAACACCGGGAATCGGGATGAACGGCGATATTACCCCGAAGGGCTGCTTATCCGCTTTGCCGAGCATGTCGCGCAAATGGACTTTATGCGCATAGATTTTTATGACGATATCGTGCCGCAGTCACCGAATGGCGGGACGGGAACATCAAGTCGGGGGATTTTTGCCGGAAAGTGACATTTTTCGACGATCATCGAGCAACGTCGAGCATCATCGGCCTTACAGCACCTTTGCCACCTTGCACTCGCCATTCCGCTCGCATTTCCATCGCGCCAATGCAAAAACCCCCGCCTTGTCGGGCGGGGGTTCTTGGCTTGAGGGAGCCTGACGATTACCTACTTTCACACGGGAATCCGCACTATCATCGGCGTAGAGTCGTTTCACGGTCCTGTTCGGGATGGGAAGGGGTGGGACCGACTCGCTATGGTCATCAGG